>NZ_JBVJVY010000244.1:0-1003 GCF_055603265.1 Streptomyces sp. NPDC037288 | reverse complement strand
CGCCTGCCGGGCAGGGAGCGGAATCCCTATCGACACACGCCCCGGGGCGCACGCCCCAACACTGATCGGCTACACCACGAAGCGGGACGCCATCCCTCACCCTGGAGGCCGCGCTCAATCCGACCATGACCGTCGAATGGCCTATAGGTTCTGTTGCGAGAGTTGAACTCGTTCGCTGGTGATCACCTCTGGTGGGACGTGGGGATCTGACGAACGGGCGGTGGGCCCGGCTTGAGCCGCTGCTGCCGCGGGGGTATCAAGCCGGGCAGTTTGCAGGTGTGGACGCGGCGGCAGCTGATGGACGGCATACGGTGGCGGGCCCGGGCCGGGGCTCCATAGCGGGATGTGCCCGGCAGTTGCTGTCGGCGGTCTTTCATGCTAGGGCGGGGCAACAGGGGTGGCAGGGCCCCGTGTTTCGACCGGGAGGCCTAGAAGCAGCGCAACGCCGGCGAGCGCTGGCACTGGTCCCCCCAGAGGTGGGTTCGAGCCGGCTATTCGACGATCTGACCCTCTTGGGGATGAAGCACAGCCTGCCTCACGGCTTGCTCGATCGCGTACCAGCTGACGCCGGCGGCTGCGGCGTGCGCTGTGATGCCCGCCTGTAAGGCTAACGACGCCTCGCGCCACCGTCGCAACTGAGCGTCGTAGGCGTCCCTGCTGAGGTCGGTGAGCTTAGCGCGTTCCTCCTCTGCAGATTGTTCCAGCTCGATCAACTCATCGGGGATCTCTGTCATGGGTACGGATCCTAAGCGCCGAGTGCGCCGCGTCGACCGTCAGACGTTCGCCCGATCGAGTCGTTCCTGCCAGGCCCAGGGTCCGTCTCCCAGCACGTGGTGACGTGCCGTCGCCGCGGAGAACCCCTCGCCCCTTCAGAGGGCAGCAGCGAGGTCGTCGGGCGTCAGGTTCATCGGCCGTGAAGTTTCCCCGTGAACTTGGACACTCGATCTCTATGCCGCGAGGGTGTGCTGGTGGCGCCGCCTGGTCTCGGCCGGGGTGAGGTAGC
>NZ_JBVJVY010000243.1:0-1010 GCF_055603265.1 Streptomyces sp. NPDC037288 | reverse complement strand
ATCCGCATACCTCACACACCACGGGATACAGCCACCCATCCATGCCCATCAGGGACTTCGTGAAGATTCACCCCGACGAGCTGAAGTCAGTAACGCCCACGGGAAGGCCTCCTCGAAAAGATCGTAAACGCGACCTACCGGCTCGCCCCCGATTGCCTACCGCCTCAGCCTTCACCCAGCGAATGCCCTTGACTCGGCGGTCGCGGCGTTAACTTCGTGGCATTGTCGATTGAAGAGGTTCCGCAGGGCGGCCGCGTGCCAGTCTCCGTGTTTGTCGCGGCGCCGACGGTAGTGGGCCTTGGCCCCGGGTGATCCGTTCGGAGCGGCGAAGGCCCAGAGGTAGCCGGCGTGGTTGAGCCGGTCAGCGGAGCTTGTCGGTGACGATCACCCGGCACGGACCCGGTCTTCTTCACGATTTTACGGAAGAAGCGCCTGGCCCCATTGCGACGTTCCCGGTGCCCTCTTCGACGTGGCGTATGACGGCCAGGCGCCGCTTGGCGTCACGGTCAAGCGGCGGGGTGGTGGGAGTGGACTTCGGCATACGGATCTCCGTAGTGATCGGAGACCCAGGTGCCAACGATGATCGTCAGTTTTAGACCGAGAAACGGCAGTATGGTTATCGGCTGCTCGGGTACCTGAGGACCGTTGACCGGACGGAAGCGTGCCAGGACAGAGGCCGTGTTCGGACCGTTGGGGTTGGGCTCGCCGCTGCTAGGAGCGCTTCGCCGGTAGCTAGGCGCGAGTCCGGAGACGGCGTGGTGGGGGGCGGCTCCCCGTTGGGGCCGCTGCAATCCCACCCCTCCTTCGCTGCGGCCCGGAGGCTGCCCGTACTCAAGCCCTTCACGACGAGCCTACGGTCATTGAGCAGTCGAGGTAGTACATGGCAAGGAGTCATCCCAACGCGCAGCTCAGGGTGCTCTTACAGGAGGCAGGCTGGACAGCTGCTCGACTGGCCCGAGCAGTGAACACCCTTGGCCAAGTCCACGACCTGTCTCTCACTTATGACCGCA
>NZ_JBVJVY010000242.1:0-1026 GCF_055603265.1 Streptomyces sp. NPDC037288 | reverse complement strand
CGCAGCTTGGCGAGCACCTCGGGCTTCTGCACGTCCATCCAGTCGACGAACTGCCGGAAGGAGACCAGCCGCACGTCCCCGCCCTTCTCCTTCTCCCGCGCGATGTGCTTGAAGGCCTCCTCCACGGCATCCATGTAGATGCCGCCGTTCCAGTGCTCGAAGTGGTTGCCGATGAAGAACGGTGCCCGGTTTGTCTCGTATGCCCGCTGGAAGCCGGAGATGTACGCCTGCGCGGACTGCTTGCGCCAGCCCGGGTAGTTGTAGGCGGGCGCCTTGGTGGAGTTCACGGACTGGTTGGCGAGCATGTTGTAGTCCATCGAGAGCACCTCGAAGGAACGTCCGGGGAAAGGTATCTGCTGCAGCGGCAGATCCCAGATCCCGAGCTTCTTCTCCGGCCACATCTGGCGACCGCCCGGCGAGGAGGCGTCGTAGCGCCAGCCCAGCTCACGGGCGGTGGGCAGCAGGTTGTTCTGGCCGAGGAGGCACGGCGTACGGCCGCCGACCAGCTCCTTGTCGTAGTCGAAGGGCAGCGAGGGCAGCTCGGACCAGCCGGTGTTGGTCCGCCACTGCTTCACGAACGCCTTGGCCTGCTCGATCTCGCTCTTCCACTGCTGCGGGGTCCAGTTGCCGACCGTGCCGTGGCCGGAGCAGAAGTGCCCGTTGAAGTGGGTGCCGATCTCGTGGCCCTCCAGCCAGGCCCGGTGCACGTTGGCGAGCGTCGCCTTGATGTGCTCGTCGGTGAGGTAGCCGATGTCGGAGGCGCCGCGCGGGTTGTTCGGAGGCAGGTACAGCCGCTTCTTCGACTCGGGCAGCAGATACAGCCCCGAGAGGAAGAAGGTCATGCTCGCGCCGTGCTCCTTGGCGAGATCCAGGAAGCGCGGGAAGAGTCCGTTGCCGACCTCACCGGCACCGTCCCAGGAGAAGATGACGAACTGCGGCGGGGTCTGCCCCGGCTGAAGCGGCTCCGGCTTGGCCGGCTGGTGCGGCTGCTTGCCCGTGAACGACGTGGAGCCGTCCCCGATCGGC
>NZ_JBVJVY010000241.1:0-1028 GCF_055603265.1 Streptomyces sp. NPDC037288 | reverse complement strand
CCATCCGCATACCTCACACACCACGGGATACAGCCACCCATCCATGCCCATCAGGGACTTCGTGAAGATTCACCCCGACGAGCTGAAGTCAGTAATGAAGCATCATCGGGGCAAGGGGGATGACGTTGACTGGGACGCGGCGGGGTGGGTCCGTGCTGCCGTTTCTTGATCGAGGGCGAGTATTTCGAGTCCGGACGCTCGAGGACCCGCGGTGCACAACGGCTGCGGCGGGGGCCGCTATCGAGCTTGCGGCGGGCCTTGGCCTCCAGCATCGCCAGGAACGAGCCAAGGGTCAACATCGCGTTCTTGGCCTGGTTGACCACGCTGCGCCGGACGTGCTTGAGAACCTTCACGAAGGGCCTTATCAACTTGGCGGTTGTGCTGTGGGATGATCTTCGGGTTGATCGTCTTGGCGAGGGTCCTGTTCGTGGATACGGTGTCGCCGTCATACAAGGGCTTCCGCTAACCGGGCGAGGTGATCGCGCATTGCGTGTGGACTGTCAATCCCCTGGAAACGTGGAGGATTTCCTTATGCTGCTCGGTCCTCCTGATGAGCCCGTGTCCTGGCCTCGGTGACGGTTCGTTCGAAGTCCACCGGAGCCAGTCCGCCGGCCGCGCTGTGCCTGCGGCGCGTATTGAAGAAGTCCGTGATCCACGTGGCGATCTTCAGCCGGGCCTCGGCTCGGGTGGCGAAGCGCTGCCGGTGGATGTACTCGACCTTGATCGACGAGTGGAACGACTCCGCGGCCGCGTTGTCCAGGGCCGATCCCACACGCCCCATGGACTGCACCACGCCCAGCTGGGAGCAGAGGCTGTTGTACGCCTCGCTCGTATATTCCCCGGACTCAATCGGTCGTTGCAACACCTGAACCGTTCCGGGTTCGATAGAGACTCGATCATTTGAGAGGATCGAGTCATGGCACGTCCTTCCCCCTACCCCGTTGAGCTGCGTAAACGAGCGGTCCGCATGGTCGCCGAGGTACGTCCGGAGTACGACACAGAGTGGGCCGCAATGAAAGCGGTCGCGG
>NZ_JBVJVY010000240.1:0-1031 GCF_055603265.1 Streptomyces sp. NPDC037288 | reverse complement strand
AGAGAACACCACCGCAACGACCAGGAGCCTCGTCTCGTCACCCCACACCGCTGACCTGCACCTTCACCCCAGCAGGACAGGATGAAAACGGTTCAGTGAGTCGAAGGCGTTCTGGATGAAGTTCCTGCGCTTGCCTTGCCCGCCGTCTGGACGGCGTCCAGCTAATCATCGTGGTGGCCGACATGGTCGGAGGGGGTGAGGAGGTGGGCAGCGGCAGGGAAAGAGGGAAGACAGCGAGCCGAAACACCCCTCCGGAACCCGGCAACGGAGCGCAAGCACTCAAAGATGCGGCTGCCATGACTGCGTGCGAACCTGAACCTGACCCGTCTCCGCCATACAAGGAGTGAAGCTCCATGGGCAGGAAAGATCCGAACAGGAAAGACGAAAAGTGGAACAAGGCGCAGCCTGACAAGGAAGGGATCGAGTCTGAGCAGTCGCTGCAAAGCGCGCAAGGGCGTGGTCGTCACGCGCGGGACGGGATTCATGGCGTGCCGACCGAGCGGCGGGAGTCGTTAGATGACGTCCAAAGCGAGCTCGACGAGCAGTAGCTGACAGGGGCTGGCCCGTCATGTGTGTGGCCCTCTTCTCGCCGCTGGTGGCAGTGGGAAGAGGGTCGGCAACGCGGTGTGTCCGGATCCCCGACGAGCGCACCTTCGCAACCCAAGGCGAGCTGGCCAGGAGCCTGGTCCGCCGCAGCATCGTCGCAGGTCTGCCCGCCGCATGGGTGAGTGCCTATGAAGCCTACGGACAGGACTGGTCCTTCCGCCGCCTGCTCGAACAGCTCGACGTCGGCTATGTCGTGAGCAGTGCCGAAGTCCCAGGAGCTCATCGAGGAAGCACCCGACGACGCCGGCAGACCCTGTCCTGCGGCGACGGAGCCAAGGGCCCCCGCGTCTACGACTGGGCCGCAGCCAAACTGCCCGCCAACATCATCTTTGAAGCTTCCCCTTGATCGTGGACACCTGGAGACTGGGACATGAGGTTCCAGAGGAAGTAGCACCAGGTGGGAAGCAAGTACACGAAGCGGTACA
>NZ_JBVJVY010000239.1:0-1034 GCF_055603265.1 Streptomyces sp. NPDC037288 | reverse complement strand
CAGCCCCAACGAATACGAACACCGACACCACACCGCTAAACTCACGCTCGCCGCGTGATCAATAACCGCGTGCCCACCTTCATGGGGGAAGGCCCAGCAACGCCGTCCCGGACGGGGGTCTGACTCATGAGATCTATGACCGAAGTGTCCAGTCACGGGCTTGTCGACTGCCGTTGCGGGATGGTGCCTGCTGTCACCGAGCCACAGGGCGTGTCCCCATAGGGGCCTTGCCGAGTTTCGGGCGCCATCACGGTTCAGACCGCCCGAGCGAGCCGGTGCCATTCACCCAGCACGTCAGGCGCGGGAAAGGCGAACCACCATGACGACCCGACAGCGCAGCACCTCCTCCACCAGCACGGATCCACCTGTTCCCGGCGAAGTCGTCCTGGGCGTGGACACGCACGGCGAGGTTCACGTCGCCGCCGTGATCTCCCCGCTGGGGAAGGTCCTGGGCACCGAGTCCTTTCCGGCCACGGCGGCCGGCTACCGCCGGCTGCTCGTCTGGGCCGGCAAGCTGGGGAAAGTGCGCCGGGCCGGTGTGGAGGGCACCGGCACCTTCGGTGCGGGCCTGTCCCGTTACCTGCTGGCGCAGCGCTTCGAGGGGTACGAGGTGAACGGCCCGCCCGTTCGGCCCGCCGTCTGTTGGGGAAGTCGGACCCGCTCGATGCGCAGGCTGCCGCGCGGGCCGTGGTCAGCGGTCGCGCCCGGGCGCGGGCAAAATCCGGCGACGGTCCGGTGCAGTGCGCCCGGATGTTGAAGCTCGCGAAGGACTCTGCGGTCAAGGCTCGCACCCAGGCGATCAACCAGCTCAAGGCCGTTCTGGTCATTGCCGACCCCGCCCTGCGGGAGCGGCTGTCGAGCCTGGGCAACCGCGAGCTGTTCCGCACCTGCGCACGCCTCGGCCTACCCGGCGGGGGGTGACGAGGACGCGGTGACCCAGGGCCTTCCCCCATGAAGGTGGGCACGCGGTTATTGATCACGCGGCGAGCGTGAGTTTAGCGGTGTGGTGTCGGTGTTCGTATTCGTTGGGGCTG
>NZ_JBVJVY010000238.1:0-1046 GCF_055603265.1 Streptomyces sp. NPDC037288 | reverse complement strand
CCGCTGCGCCGCACCCGCCGTCCCGCCGGTCCTGCCGCCGGCTCTGTCGACCCGAAGGAGGCCTGAGCGATGTCGAAACTGGGCAACCTCGGCGCTCGACTGCACCGCGGCGAAATCTCGTACGACTTCGTCGGCAAGCGCAAGATCTGGTACGGCATCTCCATCCTGATCACCATCACGGCCATCGTCGGCCTGGCGGTGCGCGGGCTGAACATGGGCATCGAGTTCAAGGGCGGCGCGGTCTTCACCACGCCGACCAGGATGAGCACCTCGGTGGCCCAGGCGGAGAGCTACGCCAAAGAGGCCTCCGGTCATGAGGCGATCGTGCAGAAGCTCGGCAACGGCAGCCTGCGCATCCAGATCGCCGGCATCGACACCGGCGAGTCCGACAAGATCAAGCAGACGCTGGCCAAGGACCTGAACCTCAACCCCGAGAAGCTCGCCGCCGACCTGGTCGGCCCGAGCTGGGGTGAGCAGATCGCCAACAAGGCCTGGGAGGGCCTGGGCATCTTCATGGTGCTCGTGGTGATCTACCTGGCCATCGCCTTCGAATGGCGCATGGCCGTCGCGGCCCTGGTCGCGCTGATCCACGACATCACCATCACGACCGGTATCTACGCCCTGGTCGGCTTCGAGGTCACGCCCGGTACGGTCATCGGTCTGCTGACCATCCTCGGTTACTCGCTCTACGACACGGTCGTCGTCTTCGACAGCCTCAAGGAGCAGACGAAGGACATCACCAAGCAGACCCGCCTCACCTACAGCGACATCGCCAACCAGTCGATCAACGGCACCCTGGTCCGCTCCATCAACACCACCGTGGTCGCCCTGCTGCCGGTGGCGGGCCTGCTGTTCATCGGCGGTGGCTTCCTCGGCGCCGGCACGCTGAACGACATCTCGCTGTCGCTGTTCGTCGGCCTCGCGGCCGGTGCCTACTCGTCGATCTTCATCGCCACGCCGCTCGTCGCCGACCTCAAGGAGCGCGAGCCCGCGATGAAGGCCCTCACCAAGCGGGTCCTGGCCAAGCGCGCCCAGGCCGCCGCCGA
>NZ_JBVJVY010000237.1:0-1048 GCF_055603265.1 Streptomyces sp. NPDC037288 | reverse complement strand
GGATCAAGACCTGGCGGATCCTCCGCAAGGCCAGACTCAGCCCGAACGCACTCACGTCAACCACAAAGGCCATCCTCACCCTGGAGGCTCACCGTCGAAAAGGCTCAGGAACTCGCGGATCCGTGCGGCCAGCCCGGGGAGTTCTCCCACCGGTACGCCCCGGACCGCATCCGGGCCGTTCAGCTCGGCCAGGTCGATGACGCCGGAGCGGTCACGCGTCGGAGCACTCATCGGGCACTTCTCTGTCGCCGGGGGCCAGGGGGCGGGCACAATCGATCGAACCCAGCAGCGCGCCCCTTGTTGAGCGAGCCCGAATGCCGGGTACCACCAGTGCACCGCCCCGGCCCCGGGCCGCCGCACATCTTGATATACTGATCTGTCGGCCACGCTTCCGCTCCTTCTGCAGTGTGGTATTCCGGTGATTCGACCAGGCGTTTAAAGGACGAGGGTTTGAGCGGTCGATGGTGATCCCTGGTTCGGTCTGGGCACCCATATGTAGCGAGAGTTCTGGTGGAAGGGGCGCATGAGCGCCCGTTGTCGTTCATGACCGTGATCGCCGGATGATCCGGCGCCGCACCCACCCGCAATCTGCCGGGCCTGGCCAGCCCATCCGCAGAGGATAGAGCGGTTGGAGATGTGAGAGTTCTCCACAAGGTCGTGTACCAATTCCGCCCGCGACGGATACCCCGACAACCCATCCGCGAAGTCCTTTCCGTCGCCCGATTAATAGCCCATGCAGATAAGCCCGGTGGCCTGCATGGACGAATCAGCGCCGCACAGGGCGGTCGTCTGGCGTGATAGCCGGGGGAGGACTGTGATTGAACCTCTTTCATCCTGAAGAGTCGCAGGTCAGTGAACCGTTTTCATCCTGAGTATGTGCAGGTCATCAGGGTGTGGACGGCTTGAACTGCTGTGCCGATGCGGCGGGTGGAGCAGCGTGCTCGCCGTAGCAATGAGGGGCCCCACGCTTTCCGGACAGCTACCTATTGGCTAATTCATGCGGCGAGCTGCTGATTCAGGTAGTCGTCGTGGACCTCTTGTGGGGTCC
>NZ_JBVJVY010000236.1:0-1061 GCF_055603265.1 Streptomyces sp. NPDC037288 | reverse complement strand
CGGTACGACGGTGCAGCGGTATCCACGAACGGCCCCTCCCACAACGATCCCCACCAAGATCATCACACCCCCGCTCCTCAACTTGATAACACCCCGCAAGGAGATCCTCACGCGACGCGGACTCGAAAGCGGACGACACGAGCACGGATCCTGCCGCACCCACCCACCACCTGTCATCGTCAGACAGCGGACCCGATCACGACCTTCTGAATGCTTACGGTTTAGGCGTCGTCGGGTAGCACTCGGAATGCCTTGTGATCGGTTAGTGGGAGAACCGCGCGGAAGTCCTTGCGGTCGAGTGTGAGGATGCAGTCGGTGTCGTATTCCTCGGCAAGCGCCACGTTCACGGCGTCAGCAAGGTCCAGGCGCAGGCTCTTGTAACGGGCCCGGACAGTCAGGGCGCGGCTCAGTACTTCCGGTCCAGTGGCGGGGATTGCCCAGTCTCCTGTACGGGCCTGCGCTGTAATGTCCTCGATCATCATTATGGCGCGGTCGAATCCCAGTACGCGGCGTCCCACGTGGTCGATCTCGGTCATGACCATCGGGGAAACGACAACAAGACCAGCGTTTTCGAGTGCTGCGAAAGCTCCGTCGCTGTCGGGGGATGCGGTATCGAAGGCGGCGAGGAGGCCGGAGGTGTCGGCAATGAGGATCACGAAGCGTCATCCGACCCGAGGGACTCGGCAATGATGTCGTCCGCGCGCTCGGCAAGGGTGGGATCTCCGCTGTCGAAGCGGCGCAGTCGCAGCTGAGTGGTACGACGGCGGGCGCGGAGGGCAGCAAGGTGGATGCCCTGGCGGATCAATTCCGCCTCGGAGACACCCTGCCGTGCGGCGGCCTCTTTGATGATGGCCAGGTCTTCAGGGTCAGCATGGACCATGGTCCGCTTCAGAGTCATGTGTGTATGCTACATTACGCATACCTTACGGGAGAGGGGGCAGCTACTTGAGGTCAATCATCCGGGCTGGCATTGTCACGTTGATCTGAGCCGGTGAGATGATCTTCGGGTTGGTCATCCTGGGAGCTGTTCGTGGACACCGCGCCGTCTTACAAGGGGCACC
>NZ_JBVJVY010000235.1:0-1076 GCF_055603265.1 Streptomyces sp. NPDC037288 | reverse complement strand
TGGTCCCACTGGCGCAGACACCACCAAGCCATCGCCCGCCGCTGCCACTACCGAAGAAGACACAGCTCAGAACACGATTTCTGACTGGAGTACTAATGCCTGGATTCCTTCTTTTGCTGGGTATATGTCCTGGTGGCGGGGTGGTTCGGTTGCCCGGGGGCAAGTGCTGGACGGTGGTGTTACGGGCGCGGCCGAGCTGTGACGAAAGCGAGGACCAGCTCGTGCATCGACTGGCGCGAGCAGGTAAGGCTCCTCGTGATCTGGTCATACGGGCGCGGATGATCTAGCTGAGCTGGTCCGGACAGCGAGTGCCTGCCGTCGCGAATGAGTTGAGGTGCAGCCCCGAGACGGTCCGCCGCTGGCTGCACCGGTTCAACCGCTTGGGCCTGGACGGCTTGGAGGATCTGGGCGGTCAGGGCCGCAAGCGTAGGATCACCGAAGCGGAGCGCTCCAGGGTCATCGGCCGGGTCATACAGCCACCACCGGGCCGGCTGACGGTGCAGGCGGACGGCGAGTTGGCCGCGGCGGATGAGTCCGGGCCGCTGGAGTGGACCCTGGACGCACTGGCTGCTGAGGCACAGCGGCTGGGCATCGAAATCAGCCGCAGTCAGGTCCGTCGGATCCTGCTGGCCGAGGGGGTGCGCTGGCGCCGCACCCGGTCCTGGACCCGGTCAAAGGACCCGGAGATCATCGGGCTTTACACCTGCCCGCCCGAAGGCGCGACGGTCGTCTGTGCCGACGAGCTCGGACCGGTGATCCCCTGTACCTTCCCGCCGGCGCCGGGCTGGTCGCCGGACGGTCACCGCACCAAGTCCGAGATCGACTACGGTCGAGGCCGGAGAAGACCTGGGTCTACGGCGCCTTACGGGTGCGGGACGGACACGAGGCCACCATGGCCGCCTCTTCCCGCAACAGTGCCTTCTACCAGCAATTGAGAGGTCCGCTACAATACGAAACGCCGCCACTCGGGACTCGGGTATCGGACCCCACAAGAGGTCCACGACGACTACCTGAATCAGCAGCTCGCCGCATGAATTAGCCAATAGGTAGCTGTCCGGAAAGCGTGGGGCCCCTCA
>NZ_JBVJVY010000234.1:0-1099 GCF_055603265.1 Streptomyces sp. NPDC037288 | reverse complement strand
CGCTCGTTTACGCAGCTCAACGGGGTAGAGGGAAGGACGTGCCATGACTCGATCCTCTCAAATGATCGAGTCTCTATCGAACCCGGAACGGTTCAGAGATGACCGTCGCTGACGCGGCCCGGAAGCACAAGACGTCACAGACCTCGGTCGCCAAGTGGCGTGATCAGTTCCTGGAGTCCGGCAAGGCCGGGCTGGCCACCGCAGGTGGGCGCCGCTCCTCTTCGCGGGAGGAGATACTCGAGGCCGAGCTCGAGGAACTCAAGACGGCGCTCGGCGAGGCCCGCGTCGAGCTGCGAGTGTGGAAGAAGTCCGCCCAGGGGCGCCTGGCCCCTTCGAGGACCTCGAAGTGATCCGCACTCAGGCGGCGATGCCGACTTCGAGGTTCTGCGAGCTGCTCGGTATCCCGCGCCGTTCGTACTGCCGCTGGCCGGGCCGGGCCCGCCGTGGCCAGAACGCCGTCAAGGGACCGTGGCCGGCACCGGTCGTGGACACGGCCGAACCCGTGGTGGGAAGTATGCCGCCGACTGGCCAGCCTGGGGCCACCGCAAGATCCACTGGCTCATGCGGGCCGACGGCCACACGCTGTCCGCGTCCTCGGTCGAGCGCGCCATGAGACGCAGGGACCTGCTGCAGCCCGTCGACTACCAGAGCGAACGCCGCGAGCTCGCGAAGGCCCGCAAGGCGGCCTTCGCCGGGCCGCCCACGCGCCCGAACTAGGTGTGGCAGCAGCTGGGCTTCTCCGATTACGAGACAGGTGGTGGTGGCATCCGGCGCATTGCCGGCATCACCGATTACTTCACGAAGTACGAACATGGCTGGACGTTCTCACCTTCGTGCACCGGCGCGGATGCCATCGCCGCCGGTCGCGATCGCCGAAGCCGAGCATCTGGGCGGCGCCTGGCTCGTCGAGCTGCTGCCCGTCGACGAGGAGAGCGGCGTACTCAAACGGATCGAGCTGGTCACCGACAACGCAGGCGCTTTCCGCGGCGCGGCGTTCGCCCGGTTCATTGAACCTCTTTCATCCTGAAGAGTCGCAGGTCAGTAGCACGTGGATGGCTTGGACGGTGCGGCTGACGCGGCGGGTGGAGGAGCGTGCTCT
>NZ_JBVJVY010000233.1:0-1101 GCF_055603265.1 Streptomyces sp. NPDC037288 | reverse complement strand
ACATAGCGCCCTCAACTACCTCTCACCAGCCGAATTCGAACAGCAACAGCAGAGCGCACGCTCACCCACGCAACATGAAACCCCCGTGTCCACACTCCGGGGGACGCCTCACCACCTGCAGACCCCCCCGCGACGGTCCTCACCAAGATCATCGCGCCCCCACCACTCACCTTGATAACGCCGTCATGTGTAGACAACACCACCGCAACGACAAGGAGCACCTTTTCACAAGTTCACGACCTTGCTTTATGTGCCCGCCATTGTTGACGTCAGGTGCATGTACGACTCGCTCCTGTACTGATATCCAAACAGAACAGACGGAAGCGCCCTGCACGGACTTCTTGACGGGTATCAAACTTTGCCTAATGGTAAGGATCGGTGTGCCGCAGCTCACCGCTTAGCATAACCAACCCGTCGGATGTCACGAGACCATTCCATCGCGGCCGCCATTGACGGGGAGGTTGTCCAATGTTTGTGACTCCCGCAACAGAAAGCAACAGTTACAGAAAAAAGCTCAGGAAAAGCGGGCAGCGTTTGTCAGCCATCCGCGGCCAGCCTCAGCCGCGATGGCACCCCCCAGGCACCCAGAGGAAACGCAAATGAGGACGGAACCCGCACGGTTGGACCGCCCCTGCATCGCTGGTACCCAGCTGATGACTTCCACCTTCCCGATCACCAAGCGCCAGGCAGACGAACTCCCCAGCCTTGCAGACGCTTCACAGGTCACAATAGTGCGAGGCCTCACCCGGATGTGCCTAACGGAGCACGGCCTGGACTGCATATTGGAAGACACGACGCTGATCGTCTCCGAGCTGGTTACCAACGCCATCCAGCACAGCACCGGAGAAGAAGTCACGCTGACTCTCGACCGCTTGGACGGCTACCTACTGATCCAGGTGCACGATGGCGTGGCCAAGCCCCGTCCAATCAAGAGCAGACCGTGCGAAAGCCAGGAGAACGGCCGGGGACTATGGCTCGTGGAAGCTATCGCCAACGAGCGAACCGGCTCCTGGGGTATCAGCGAGGACGGCTCAACCACCTGGTGCGTCCTCGCCCTGCCAGCGGCACCTGAGGCCACCACCCCAACAAGAAGGGTCTGTC
>NZ_JBVJVY010000232.1:0-1103 GCF_055603265.1 Streptomyces sp. NPDC037288 | reverse complement strand
GAAGTGATGAGTCGCATCGATACGTCGAAAGGCCTCAAACTGGCACAGCGACAGAACTCTCATACCGGCATGAGGCATACCTGAACGCCCACTCACAGGTGGTCTGGGGTGCCCTGGCCCGGCCGCCGCTGTGGTCCGCTTGCTGCTGGCCTGTGCAGGTGCGGGTTTGGCGTTGGCCGGGCTGGCTCCTGCAGATGTCCATTACGGCCCGCACGTTCTCGGCGCATCGCTCGTGACGGCTATGGGAAACATCGGTCTTCTGCTGGTGGGGGGTCGGCCTGGCAGATTACGTCCCACGCCCGCTGCGCTGGGGGACCGGTCTGCTGGGAACCACGGCTATCACGGCCTGCGTGCTGTTCTGCTTCGGCGTGCATCGAGGGCCGGCGCCCGCATAGAGCACTGTCGCAGGCACACCGCCGATGATGGGTACCGGCGTTGAAGGCCAATCCCCATTGCCTTGGGCTGGGACCATGGTCGGTGGTCTGTTCTTCGTTCGGCGCAGTCGACTATGGCTGAGATGGCTCATCCTTCCCTGCGGCAGCGCTTGCCTAGGCAGGCCGACGAGCGCTCAGGAACCTTCACAGCAATTGTTTTTCTGCTAGGTCTTGAGCACCATAGGGGCAGGTCACGGTGCCTTGGAGGAGTGGTCGGTAGGCCGATACCTCCTGGGTGCGCACCGGTATCGGGTTCGTATGCGTCATGACGGGAGACTTCTTCGCTCTCATAAGTGAAGTCCCGGGGGAAGAGTGAGCTTCCGGGGTTGAGCGTTGGGCCCGTCGCCGCCTCATTCTGCATCAGTTTCAGGTGACGGGCCCAACCGTGTTGAGCAGGCCTCGGCGTCCCTGCCACGTAGCCCTGGCAACCACCACAGGTGCAAACCATCGGCGACATCTCATGCTTCCGTTTCTGCGGCTACTCATCCGGCGTCGGGCATGTCCGTCCTTAGTACTCCAGTCAGAAATCGTGTCCTGAGCTGGTTCTTCTCGTTGTCCCGGCGTGGAGGGGATCACTGAAGTCGAGGGTTGGGCCGAGGAGTTGGAGTCGGTCTTCGCGCTGGTTGCGGGCCGGTTCGGGCGGGCGGACCTGCGGTGGCGGATGCGGGA
>NZ_JBVJVY010000231.1:0-1129 GCF_055603265.1 Streptomyces sp. NPDC037288 | reverse complement strand
TGTCCCCGGAGGTGGACGACGTGCTGTCCCGGCATCCGTTGCGGGAGATGGTCACCGCCTCTGATCCGATGCCGCTGCTGGTGGAGCGCGAACGCGCCCTGTACGGCTCCTGGTACGAGTTCTTCCCGCGCTCGGAGGGCACCGCCGGGCAGCCGCACGGCACGTTCCGTACGGCCGCTCGCCGGCTGAAGCCGATCGCGGACATGGGCTTCGACGTCGTCTACCTGCCGCCCATCCATCCCATCGGTACGACGTTCCGCAAGGGGCCGAACAACACCCTCACCGCCGGGCCGCAGGACGTGGGCGTGCCGTGGGCGATCGGCTCGCCCGAGGGCGGGCACGACGCCGTGCACCCCGCCCTCGGCACGATCGAGGACTTCGACCACTTCGTCGGCGAGGCGCGGAAGCTGGGTCTGGAGGTCGCCCTCGACTTCGCCCTGCAGTGCTCTCCCGACCATCCGTGGGTGCACAAACACCCCGAGTGGTTCCGTCATCGGCCCGACGGCTCGATCGCCTACGCGGAGAATCCGCCGAAGAAGTACCAGGACATCTATCCGGTCGCCTTCGACGCGGACATGGAGGGTCTGGTCGCCGAGACGGTACGGATCCTGCGGCACTGGATGGGTCACGGGGTGCGGATCTTCCGCGTGGACAACCCGCACACCAAGCCGGTCGTGTTCTGGGAGCGGGTCATCGCCGAGGTCAACCGCAAGGACCCGGACGTGATCTTCCTGGCCGAGGCGTTCACGCGTCCGGCGATGATGCACACCCTCGCCCAGATCGGCTTCCAGCAGTCGTACACGTACTTCACCTGGCGCAACAGCAAGCAGGAACTCACCGAGTACCTGGGCGAGTTGTCGGGGGAGGCGGCGGCCTACATGCGGCCGAACCTGTTCGCCAACACCCCGGACATCCTGCACGCGTACCTGCAGCACGGCGGCCGGCCCGCCTTCGAGGTGCGGGCCGTGCTCGCCGCGACCCTCTCCCCCGCCTGGGGCATCTACAGCGGCTACGAACTGTGCGAGAACACCCCGCTCAGGGAGGGCAGCGAGGAATATCTGAACTCGGAGAAGTACCAGCTCAGGACGCGTGACTGGGAGGCCGCCGCACGCGAGGGCCGCACCATCGC
>NZ_JBVJVY010000230.1:0-1148 GCF_055603265.1 Streptomyces sp. NPDC037288 | reverse complement strand
TACTGGCTTCAGCTCGTCAGGGTGAGGGTGGGTCGTCGAAGGTCAGGCCGGTGCCCGCTATGAAGCCGTCGAGAGTGTGGGGCCGGTACTGCAGGCGCTTGAGCCGGTTGCGGACGAGGACTTCGAGCCGGTCGAGGGCCATGACGGCGAGGTTGGCCAGGCTGCGTTTGACGTGTGCCCACACGCCCTCGACGGGGTTGAGGTCGGGTGAGTAGGCGGGCAGCAGGAACACCGTCAGCCATTCACGTTCGGCGATCAGCTCGCGCATGGCGTGGGAGACGTGCGTGTTGAGCCGGTCCCACACGAGGACGATCGGTGCCTTGAGGAGCTGGTGGGTGCCGTCGATCAGCGCGATGAAGTCGCGTTCGCCCATGCTGCGGCGCTTGCCTTTGCCTGCGGGGTGGGTGCGCAGGCGGTGGCACAGCCGGGTGCGGGAGCCGGGCCGCATGGCGATGAGTCCGGCCACCGACAGCCGTCCCGAGCGTCGTCCGCTGACGGTCACGACCGGTGTGCGGCCGCGCCGGCCCCAGGTGCGTCCTTGGGGCGGCCGCCGGGTGAAGCCTGCCTCGTCCTCGAAGCAGATGTAGCCGCCGCAGGCCGCCCGGGCTCTTTTACCTCGGCCCAGGTCGCCTCCTTCCATACCGTGACGGCCGTCTCGTCCCGTTCGGCGACCCGGCGCGCGGGGATCTGCGGGCTGAAGCCGAGCCGGTGCATCAGCCGCGTGGCCCCGGAGACGCTGTAGGCAATGTGAAATTTCCTGCCGATCAGCGTGGCCACCCTCGCCGCCGTCCACACCTGGTCCTCCACCCAGCCGTGCGCGGCCGGGCCCTGCTCGAGATACGCGGCCAGTTTCTCCAGACAGCGTGGGGACAGGCGGCACCGCGACCCGCTCGGGCCGCGGGAGGCCAGAGCCCGTGCACCGCCGTCCCGCCACACCTGGTGCCACTGGTAGGCCGACTTCACGCTCACCCGCAGCCGCCGTGCGACTTCCGGCGGCTTGACCTTCTGCTCGAACAGCTCGGCCGCCTGCATCCGTACCGTCTCCCGACGCCGACGTCCCTCAGGGGTCAGGCCGCCCCCATCCGCATACCTCACACACCACGGGATACAGCCACCCATCCATGCCCATCAGGGACTTCGTGAAGATT
>NZ_JBVJVY010000229.1:0-1150 GCF_055603265.1 Streptomyces sp. NPDC037288 | reverse complement strand
GGTAGCGGCGGGGGCGGCGCATGTTGCCGCTGATCTTGCCGGAGTCCTTCGGGACCGGGGCCAGGCCGGCAACGCCGGCCAGGCGCCCTGCGCTGCCGAAGGATGCGATGTCACCGCCGGTGCAGGCGACCAGCTCGGCGCCGAGCAGGCTGCCGATGCCGGGCATACTGGTGATCGCCTCGGCGTGCCGGTGCTCGCGGAACCGGGCCTCGATTTGCGCATCGATGCGGGCGATCTCCTGGTCCAGATCGGCGACCGCTCGGGCCAGCGTGCATGCCATGACCGCGGCCGTCTTCTCGCCGGGGACCTGTGTGTATTGCAGGTTCGCGGCTTCGATTGCTGTGGCCGCGACGGCGGACGCATTGCGGACCTTGCGGTTGGCCAACCAGGCGGCGAGCCGTGACGGGCCCATGCGCCGCAGGCCGGCAGGGGTCTGGTAGCCGGCCAGGAGGGTGAGCGCGGCTTTGGAGGTGTTGTAGTCGAAGGCACGCTCAAGGGCCGGAAAGTACTCCAGCAGTTGGGCGCGAAGCCGGTTGATGGCGCGGGTGCGGTCTGCGGACAGGTCGTAGCGGCGGCCGGTGAGAATCCGCAGGTCGACCGCGATCTCGTCCCACTCCTGCAGGGGCTGCAGGTCACGGCGCATGCGCGCCTGGTCGGCGATGACGAAGGCGTCCTTCGCGTCCGTCTTGCCATCTCCGCGGTAAGAGCTCGACGCGTGGTGCACGGTCCGGCCGGGGATGTAGATGACCTGCTGGCCGTGCGCCGTCAGCACAGCGATCCACAGCGCGGCCCCGCCGGCGTTCAGGTCGACCGCCCACGTCACAGGGTCACCGTCCGCGAGCGCAAGCACGTCGCCGAGGAGTTCCAGCAGTTCGGGCTCGTTGTTGGGCACCCGCCGCGACAGTAGCTTCGTTGCGCTCATGTCGATGACCGTGCACTGGTGCTCGGCCTTCCCCGCGTCCGTCCCCGCCCACAGCTCAGCCAACCTGGGCCTCCTCACAGCTCGGTTGTTGTGTTCCCGCAGACGACCACGCCGACGTGTCCCTACGAAGCGACTGCTCGCGCATCCCAATCAGTGGCCGTGTCGTCGCGAGGTCAGGGCGGCCAATCACTGAAAGCCACGATCTTCGGCATGAGCTTTTTGAGCCAC
>NZ_JBVJVY010000228.1:0-1166 GCF_055603265.1 Streptomyces sp. NPDC037288 | reverse complement strand
ACACCGACGGTGCCAGGCTGTTGTCGCGTCGGGTGGCTAATGACGAACCTGAACTGCTGCAGCTCATCGCTGACGTCCTGGCGCTGGGGGACGATGTCACCTGGGCCGTCGACATCCCCGATGGCGGTGCGGCCCTGCTGATCGCCGTGCTGGTCAACCATGATCAGCATCTGCTCTATATCCCCGGCCGCGTGGTCAACCGAGCGTCCGGTGGTTATCGCGGCGAGGGCAAGACCGATGCCCGCGACGCGCTTGTCATCGCTGATCAAGCTCGTATGCGCCGCGACCTGAACCCAGTGCGGCCTGGAGACGAGGACACGGTGGAACTGAAGCTGTTCACGGCCCGCCGCGCTGATCTTGTGTGCGACCGCACCCGCGCCGTCAATCGGCTGCGCGGAGCGCTGACCGGCATGTTTCCCGCACTGGAACGAGCTTTGGAACTGACCAATGCCGGTCCGTTGGTGCTGTTGACCGGATATCCAGACCCCGGCCGCGATCCGCCGTATGGGTGCAGGCCGTCTGGAGACCTGGTTGCGCAACCGGAAGGTCCGCGGCGCCGCCACGCTGGCGCGGGCCGCCGTCGAGGCAGCCGAACGACAGCACACCGCAGTCGTCGGCGAGAAGGCCATTGCCCAGATGCTGCAAACTCTGGCGAGGGAGGTGATCTCCCTCAACGAGAAGATCGCCGAGGTCGACAAGCTCATCGAAAGCCGGTTTCGTCAGCACGAACTCGCCCCCGTGATCACCAGTCTGCCCGGGATCGGCCCACTTCTCGGAGCTGAGTTTCTGGCAGCGACTCAAGGAGACCTCGCCTTCTTCGCCTCGTCCGACCGCTTGGCAGGCTTCGCCGGCCTCGCTCCCGCACCTCGAGATTCCGGACGCGTCAACGGCAACCTCCACCGACCGAAGCGATACCACCGCGGACTGCAACGAGTCTTCTACACCTCCGCCCTCATCAGCATCCGCAGCTGCGCGGAATCCCGTCGGTTCTACGACCGCAAGAGAGCAGAAGGAAAGCGGCACACCCAAGCCGTGCTGGCCCTCGCTCGCCGCCGCGTCCACGTCCTATGGGCGCTTCTGCGTGACAGGCGATGCTACGAAGTCCTACCACCCGTCACCGCAGCAGCTTGACAACGACATTGGGAAGTGTCCTACGTGGTGAGGCG
>NZ_JBVJVY010000227.1:0-1178 GCF_055603265.1 Streptomyces sp. NPDC037288 | reverse complement strand
CCCCGGCAGCAGGCGAGCAGCCATATCGAGATCCACTTGCCTCGAAACCCTTCCCGTTCGGCGGCCGTTGCCGACCCCCACCGTCGACACGGAGACCAGTAGCGCCCTCCCCCATCAGCCAACCGAATCGAGGCGGCAACTGTGCACGCCGAAGCCAGGAATTCTTACGTACCGTACGCATTCAGTCACGCCTGCGCCGCCGGCACTTGACCGGCCCCACTCCTTCAGATGACAGCATCCTCCCCCGGCTCCTGGCGGTGCCGGGCTCAGAGGCGTCCACCATACGGGACAGGTCTGGTCACGAGCGCGGACACCGGCGACCGCGCCGCTGCCGAGGCCGCCGCCACGCGGGGCTGACGGATAAGCTGGCCGGGGCGCCCAAAGGAGGACACGATGACGACCGCATGGGAAGCGCTCCCACCCTGGATGCTGCCCCCCCGGCCGAGTGGGTGGGAGGCCGATGACCTCGACAACGCACCCGACCTCCCACGGCACACCGAGCTGATCGATGGAGCGCTGATCTTCATGATGTCCCCGCAGCGGTCCTGGCACGCCCGCGTCGTCACCAGGCTTACGACTGCACTGGACGATCAGGCCCCCGAGGGATTCACGATCGACCGGGAAATGACGGTCAAACTGAATGAGAAGAACCGACCTGAGCCTGACGTCCTTGCTGTCACGGTCCCCTACGACCCGAACCGTACGCGCTACCTCCCCGACCAGGTCGCCCTCGTCGTCGAAGTCGTCTCAGACGAGTCCGCCGACCGGGATCGGTCGCTGAAGCCGTTCAAGTACGCGCAAGCAGGTATCCCCCACTACTGGCGTATCGAGGAGGAAGACAGCCTCCCCGTCATCCATACGTACGAGCTGGACGACACCACCCGCGCCTACGTCGCCACCGGTATTAACCGCGAGCGCATGAAGACAGCGGTCCCTTTCGGCATCGACATTGACCTGCTCCGTCTCGTCCACTGAGCCTTTCCAGCGTGGGCCACTGATCGAGTGACTGTGGCGGTGGGCAGAACGTGCGAGGGTGCTGTCACGTTGTTGGGGTGTGATCGGCACTTCCCCCGTAGGGTGGACACTGAGGGGCCCTGCGGTTTCCGTACAGCAGCTTATTGGCTAATTCATGCGGCGAGCTGCTGATTCAGGTAGTCGTCGTGGACCTCTCGTGGGGT
>NZ_JBVJVY010000226.1:0-1208 GCF_055603265.1 Streptomyces sp. NPDC037288 | reverse complement strand
GTCGGTGGTGACGGTGGGTAGCCGTCAGTGCAGGAGGATACGGTGGCGGAGGAGATCGAATCCGGCACGGCCGTGCATCTGTCTCATGATCCGTTTCGTTCTGGTGTTGACGCCTTCGGTGCGACCGTTGTGGTAGGGCAGGGTGAGGCCGGCGTCGACGGCTGGGCGGTCGAGTTCCAGGCCGTTGGTGAAACTGTGCAGGTGAGGCAGGGTTGCGGCGCGGGTGGCGGTGATCCACTCGGTGAGCTTCAGATCGTTGCCCTGGGCCGGTGTGAGCAGAGCGGCGAAGCCGCGCACGAGGTCGGCGAGTTCAGTCATCTCCGGGCAGACCGCGGTGATCTTCTCCAGCAGGGTGGCCTCCTTCGGCCGGAGGTTGTCCGGATCGGTGAGGAGGAGCCGCGCGGCGCGACGTGGGGTGGTGACGGGCCGGTCGCCGTCGGCGCGGCCCTGGTTGAGGTATTTGTGCAGGCCGTTGAGGCTGCCGGTGTAGCCGAGTTCCTTGATCTCGTGGAAGAGGTGGAGGACGGGGACGCCCGGCTCCTCGTTCCGGCGACGGTGCAGGTGTTCGCGGTAGGGGTCGACAAGAGTGGGCCGGTAGGCCGGTGCGATGCGCAGACCTGTGGGCTCGGGCATGCGGGCGTAGCGTTTGACGGTGTTCAATGCGAGGCCGAGGCGACGGGAGCAGTCCAGCAGGCCGACGCCCTGGCCGAGCAGGGTGTGGACCTTGTTCCAGCGTTCACGGGTGGTCTGTTCGCGGATGCCGCCGGGCAGCGGCGGGTTGAGGACGGCGGCCCAGCAGCCGGCGTGGGCGCGGACCTCGAGCTGGACCTTGTCGCACAGGTTGCGCCACAGGTGCCAGCGGTCGCTGACCTGCACCGCGTTGGGCAGGGCGCGGCGGACAGCCTCGGCATAGGTGGCCGAGCCGTCCCGGCATACGACCTCGATGCCGGGATGTTTGCGCAGCCAGGCTTCCAGGGGATCGGCGTCCCGGCCGGGCAGGACCTCGATGCGCCGGCCGGTGACAGCATCGGTAATGATCGTGGCGTAGCGGTGACGGCGCCGCAGCGCGAAATCGTCCACGCCGATCACCCGCGGGACCGGCGCCTCGGGCACCGGCAGACGCCACAGCCACCTCAGCACGGTACTGCGGGAGACCGGCATGGCGAGCAGGCTGGCCAGACGGGCGCCCGCCCGGCCGCATAACTCCC
>NZ_JBVJVY010000225.1:0-1209 GCF_055603265.1 Streptomyces sp. NPDC037288 | reverse complement strand
CGAATAGTCCTTCATCGCCATCGGCGGTCTTCTCGCTTCCTCCGGATCAAGCAGATCCAGTATCAGCGTGTCCACCACTCAGGGGGAGGCCCCGGCCGCGCATGAACCTGGCTCCCCTCATCAGGCCCCTTTGGAATCGATCATTTAGGCTGGCGCGGTGACTGATGAGCAGGAGCGGGTGCAGCCGTCGGGAGTGTGGGCAACGGCGGTGGGGGTGGCCCGGGTGCGGGCGCTGGAGACCGAGCGGGAGAACGCGCTGTTCCGCGACCCACTGGCACAGGCCTTCGCCACCGCCGGCGGCCTGTGGCCCTCCTCGCCGTCGCTGCCCGGTGACGAAGCCGCGCAACGCCGCCGGCTGGCCGTGTCGTTCTCCATCGTCATCAGGACGAAGTTCCTCGACGACCTGTTGCAGCAGGCCTCCGCGTCCGGGGTCCGGCAGGTCGTGCTGCTCGGCGCCGGCATGGACAGCCGGGCCTTCCGGATGGACTGGCCCGAGGGCACCCGGCTGTTCGAGGTCGACACCGCCGCGCCACTGGACTTCAAGGCTTCGGTGCTGCGCCAGGAGCGGGCTGTCGCACGCTGCGATCGGATCACCGTCGCGGTGGATCTGCGTGAGGACTGGCCGGCCGCGCTGGCCGCCGCAGGGCACGACCCGGCGGTGCCGACCGTGTGGATCGCCGAAGGACTGCTGATCTATCTGCCCGAGGACGCGGTGGAGCTGCTGCTGGCCCGGATCAGCGCGCAGTCGGCGGCAGGCAGTCGGATGGGGCTGACGTTGGGCTCGCGCGGTGTGATCGAGCGCTTCGGCGTGGACGCCGTGCCGGGATCGGCGGCGTCCATGTGGGTTTCGGAGATGCCCGACGACCCGGTGGGCTGGCTGGCCGGGCACGGCTGGGAGGCCGGCAGCCACACCCTGCGCGAGTGCGCTGCCGCCTACGGCCGCCCGATCAGCACCCCGCCGCAGCGCGAGGAGCGGCCCGGCGGACTGATCTCGGCGGTCCGCCGGTAGAGCGCCTCCCGGTTCCCTAGATGATCGATTCCAAGGGGGCCTGATGAGTGGAGCCAGGTTCATGCGCGGCCAGCCGGTCATGCGCGCAGTGACCGCCTACGACTACTAGCTTGATCTTTAACGTCCGGCGTCGAATGGTGTGTCGAACTTGATCACCTGGTCCGGTAACCGCCGTACATGGAAGCGGCCTTCGGCTGAAC
>NZ_JBVJVY010000224.1:0-1254 GCF_055603265.1 Streptomyces sp. NPDC037288 | reverse complement strand
AGTGAAGTTCCTGCGTTTCTGCGACAACCAGCTTCCCTTTCCGAACAGACCCATCGTAGTGGGACCACTGTCCGGAAACTTCGGGGCGCCTCAGCTCGCGTTGCCTCGTGGGCTGGTGGGAGTTCTCGGACCGGTTGTTCAGGCCTTTGTGGGAGCGGTGCTCGACCGAGGGCATGACCTCGCGGTGGGCGGCCCTGTAACCGCTGAGCTTGTCGGTGACGATCACCCCGGGCAGGGACCGGGTCTTCGTCATGATTTTACTGAAGAAGCGCCTGGCCGCGGGCTCGTCCCGCCGGTTCTGGCAGCAGGATGTCGAGCACATTGCCGCCCTGGTCGACCGCCCGCCACAGGTACTTCTGCACACCGTTGATCATCACGAAGACCTCGTCCAGGTGCCACTTGTCGCCCGGCCGCGGGCGACGCCGGCGTAAGGCGGCCGCGTAGGCGGGGCCGAACCTGCGCGCCCACTGGTGGATGGTCTCGTACGTCACCTCGATGCCGCGCTCGAGCATCAACTCCTCGACGTCGCGCAGGCTCAGGCTGAACCGGTGGTACAGCCACACGCAGTGGGAGATGACCTCCGGCGGGAAGCGGAAACCCCGGTACGACGGCGCGTCCACGAACAGCCCCTCCGACAAACCGGCGGCGATCACGCCACCGGCTCCCGGCCTTTCACTCATGTTGCCCGGAGACGATCGCCCCCCGTCTGGCGTGGCTTCCGCTCCGGCTGCCGAGTCCGTCGGGCACCTCCTTGGACGCGAGATGGCCGATCGCAGAGTGGGCGTTGCTCAAGTTGCCGTGCAGGGTGCCTGCGAGGTCCCGTGCCCTGCCAGATGACTGGGTGACGTTCGAGCACCTCGTCGAGCGGCGCGGCCCGGTAGTCGGACATCAGGTGTCCCCTGTCATGGAGAGCCTGGACGGACGTTGCCACGAGGTCGAGAGCGGTCCTCATCTCTCCAGCGGCACGGGTGAGGTAGCTGAAGATGCGATATGCCTCCAGCGGGTACTTGATCCTGCGGGTCTGAACGGCGGCGACCGAGCTCGACGAGGGAGCGGGCCGCGCCCTCCGCGAGTTGTTCAAGGTTCTCGGTGTTGTCGCTCATGTGGATCCGGGTCTCCTTACGTGGTGTGGTCAAAGACGGTCAGGGAAGTGTCAGAGGGTGTCAATCCCCAGAAAGCGTGGAGGACTTCCCTATGCTGCTCGGTCCTCCTGATGGGCCTGCGTCCTGGCCTCGGTGACGGTTCGCTCGAAGT
>NZ_JBVJVY010000223.1:0-1265 GCF_055603265.1 Streptomyces sp. NPDC037288 | reverse complement strand
GGGGCCTCCCCCTGAGTGGTGGACACGCTGATACTGGATCTGCTTGATCCGGAGGAAGCGAGAAGACCGCCGATGGCGATGAAGGACTATTCGGACGAGTTCAAGGCCGATGCTGTGGCCCTGTACGAGTCCACACCCGGGGCGACCTACAAGAGCATCGCCGCTGACCTGGGCATCAACCGGGCGACCCTGCGTGAGTGGGTGCTGCGGGACCGTGAAAGCCGCGGCATCACCGCCGCGGCTGCGAAGCCGGGCGCCGGGCCTCGGGAGGCGGCATCGCCCGTTGATCCGGACGAGCGGGTGCGGCAGCTGGAGGCGAGGGTGGCCGAGCTCGAGGCGAGTGAGCGCAAGCTCGCTACTGAGCGGGACATCCTCCGCAAGGCGGCCAAGTATTTCGCCGGAGAGACGAACTGGTGATCAGCCGCTTCCAGTTCGTTGACGACCACCGGGACACCTACGAGGTGAAGCGGCTCTGTGAGGTCCTGGACGTGAACCGGTCCAGCTACTACAAGTGGCTCGCCGGCGCCCAGGCCCGGGCCGCCCGGCAGCATAAGGACCGGGTCCTGGCCCAGGAGATCCGTCAGGTCCACGGCGAGTCCGGCGGCGCCTACGGCTCCCCGCGCGTGACCGCCGAGCTCCGCGAGAAAGGGCGGCGGATCAACGAGAAGAGGGTCGCCCGGATCATGCAGACGTTCTCCATCACCGGCATCCGCCTGCGCAGACGCGTGCGCACCACCGTCCCGGACCTGGCAGCCCAACCGGTCCCGGACCTGTTCCAGCGAGACTTCACCGCCCCCGAGCCGGGCCTGAAATACATGGGCGACATCACCTATCTCCCCCTGGAAAGCGGGGAGTTCCTGTATCTCGCGACGGTGCTGGACTGCTTCAGCCGCAAGGTCGTCGGCTGGTCCATCGCCGACCACATGCGCACCGGCCTGGTCGCCGACGCACTGCGGATGGCGGCCTCAACACGTGGCGGTCTGGAGGGCGCCGTGTTCCACTCCGACCACGGGGCCCAGTACGGATCCCGCGCCTTCGCCGACCTCTGCGACCAACTCGGGGTCACCCGGTCGATGGGCGCGGTCGGCACCAGCGCCGACAACGCGGCCTGCGAAAGCTTCCACGCCTCCCTGAAACGCGAGACCCTCCGGGGCGCCCGCGACTACGGCGACGCCGGCACCTGCCGCAGGACTGTCTTCGCCTGGCTGACCCGCTACAACACCCGCCGTCGGCACTCCGCCAACGGCCAACTCAGCCCCAACGAA
>NZ_JBVJVY010000222.1:0-1291 GCF_055603265.1 Streptomyces sp. NPDC037288 | reverse complement strand
GAGCCGTTTGTAGCAGCACATGGCTGCGGCGAGTCCGAGAAAGACACCTCAGGCCCTCAGCTCGTCAAGCCGCCCTGGCGAGTGCGGCCGGAAAAGCTGTGTCCTCGTCGAACAGCCTGTGGTGCTGGAGGCAGTGGTAGAGCTGTCCGAGCATGCGATTGAAGAGATTCCGTTGGGCGGCAGCGTGCCAGTCACCGTGATCGTCGCGGCGCCTGCGGTAGTGGGCTTTGGCACCAGGTGAGGCGCTGATGGCGGAGAAGGCCCAGAGGAAGCCGACATGGTTGAGGCGGTCATTCTTCACCCATCGTCGGGTGACATTCGTTTTCTTGCCTGAGGCGCGCGTGATGGGTGAGGCGCCGGCGTAGGCCTTCAGGCCGCGGGCGTCTGCGAAGCGTCGACGGTCGTCTCCGATCTCGGCCAGCACCCGGGCGCCGAGCTGAACGCCGAGGCCGGGGAAGCTGAGGATGATGTCAGCGTCCGGGTGCTGAGGGAACGCCTCGGCCACCGCCTCTTCAAGGTCGTTGGCCGCCTTGGAAGCGGCCTCCAGCTGGGCCAGGAGCACCAGCATCTGCTTGCCGAGCGCGTCTTCGACCAGCGGCGGCTGGTGCGCCCACCCGGCTCGGAGGATGCTGCGAAGCCGTGCAGCTTCCGCCTCGATGCCGCGCTGCGGCCTGCCCGCTTGAGCGCGGCTTGAAGCTGTGCGCGGGTCAACCTTGCGCCCCGGGTCGGAGTGGGGGCGAGGCGGAGAAGTTCGTGAGCCTCGGACCGGCACAGACCCTTCTTCCATGGCTCCACGGCTGCGAGGGCAGCGGGTAGTACTCACGCAGCAGTGAACGGAGCTGGTTGGCGATCTGCTGGCGATTCCAAACGGCGTCCTGCTGGGCACGGGCGCGAGCACGGCGATGGCTCGAGCCAGTTCACTGTCCTGGGGCAGAGGCCGTGGGCGTGCATGTCTGTGCGCAGGATGTTCGCCAGCACGAGGGCATCGCCGGGATCGGACTTCTTGTTCATGCGGGCCACGCAGCGACCTAATCCCAGGACTCGACTCTCATGACCGGTCCGCCACCTCAGTAGCTGTTCGTGGCACCAGCTCACCCCACGGGCCTCGGTCTCTTCGGGAGCTCGGTCGGCTCGGGCCTATGGAGAGGTCACCGCGGGATGGGCTCGCCCCACCAACGCCAACGAGTGAACAAGACGTGGGTATTGACGCTCGACGGCGCTGGGCGGCGCCGATCTCTCTCTAGGCATCCAGGCCCGGCCAAGTACGGGCGTTCGCCCAGCACCGACGAGG
>NZ_JBVJVY010000221.1:0-1304 GCF_055603265.1 Streptomyces sp. NPDC037288 | reverse complement strand
GCGAGCACGCTGCTCCACCCGCCGCATCGGCACAGCAGTTCAAGCCGTCCACACCCTGATGACCTGCACATATTCAGGATGAAAACGGTTCAGTGAGGGTGTTCCTTGCCTATGTCCACTGCGGCCCATATCCGGGGCACGGTCATCTCCGCCAGCTCGTCGCGCTGCCTCTGCCCAGCAGACGACCTCGCCGGGCACGGTCCTACACAGCGATCGAGTCGTCTCCCAATTGGCGGTCCCAGCGGCAGGTATCTGGTGACGGACGAGATCGGCGAAAGTTCGGCGAGATCGCAGACCCGGGCGGCGTCCATGCAGGCCGGCCGGATTCTCGAAGATCAGCCGGTGGACGTTCTTGTATTCAGACACTCACTCCGACGCCGGGGCAGACACCCGGATCAGGTGGGAGCCGTACCCACCTCTCAGGCCGCAACCCAGCTGGCGCACGCTTGGATGGTGCGCCGCCATGGCTCGGGACCCGGTCCTTGAAGCGACGGACGGGTATGGCGACGCACCGCTGTCCTTGGGTGGGCAGACCAAGGACTTTGATGCGGGGTGTGCGGCTTACTGCTGGCCGCCCACCCCGGCAATTGCCGAAGGTCTGCATCTGCCGCGTGGTGCAGACCGGGCGCTATCAGTAGAGCGGGTTCCTGGTAGGGAGCGGAAGCCGCTTCAGCCGCCAGGGCCGTGAACGTGTTGAACCGTACCCGCGGAGCGGTACAAGGCGTCCGAAGCTGTTACCTCGGTCGGACCCACTACGCCAGGTGGGTGGTGTCCGTCATGCTGAGGGAACTTGTCTCTCTCATAAGATGGCCGGAAGTCCAGGGACAGCGGATGCATGGTGGTGGCTGCTGGCCCTGGGTTTGTTGCGGCTCTGAGGCGGCGAGCTGTACCCGGCTCGTGCGCTGAGGCTGTTGGGCCTGCCGCCTTCCTTGACCCTGAGGCGGCGGGCCCGACGCTTGGCGGGAACCCTTTCTGGCCTGGCAGGCGCTGCACCGGGCGTCGGCGCCCCGCGTGACACGCTGACCTTCGATGCCGGGCAGCAGGGGTATGCGTACAAGCTGCTCAGGGCTGCGCCGGAGTTCTCCCCATCTGTTCAGATCTGCGTCGTATCCGGTCGGTATGTGCGACGGGGCTGTCTGCCCTGTTCCCTGGGCGTTGTCGAGGTGTCAGCAGTCGTCGCTGAGTGATCTCGAGGCCGTGCGGGAACCAGAGGCTTTTCAATTTGGCCACCGATCGGGTGACGAGGCCGGTCGAGTAACGGGCGAGGCCCTCGGACTGTTGAGCGAGATGTCTGAAGTCTCAAC
>NZ_JBVJVY010000220.1:0-1324 GCF_055603265.1 Streptomyces sp. NPDC037288 | reverse complement strand
TAACGTCCGGCGTCGAATGGTGTGTCGAACTTGATCACCTGGTCCGGTAACCGCCGTACATGGAAGCGGCCTTCGGCTGAACATGTGCTCCGACCAAGGAACACACACGTCCAGCACGAAGGCCGTGAGGATGAGTCTGCTGCATCACTACGCCCGGCGAGAGCCGTTGGAGCAACTGTCATGCTTCCGGGGCGAGTTCTACGCCTGTCTGACCGCTCGTTCGGACGCGTTGTTCGAGCTGGCTGATGCTGTTCTGTGCGGCGACGGACCGGTGAGATCGCTGGCCGAGCTGTCGCTGGTGGGTGAACACCGTCGCGGCCATGGAGGGCTCTATGCGGCTGTGGCCCGTGGACGCGTCGATGCCGGCCGGCTGCGGCGAGCACTGGCCGAAGTGCCACTGCCGCGGGCTGCCGACGGCCGGCTGGTCCTGGCTGTCGATGTCACCTGCTGGCTGCGGCCCGACGCCCACACCTCGCCCCAACGGATCCTGTGTCACACCTACGGCCGGGGCAAGGACCAGCACATCCCGGTCCCCGGCTGGCCCTACTCGATCATCTGCGCGCTCGAGCCGGGCCGCAGCTCATGGACCGCACCGCTGGACGCATTGCGTCTGACGCCCGGGGACGACACCGCCACCGTCACCGCCCGGCAGCTGCGCGATCTGCTTCAGCGACTGATCACCGCGGGACAGTGGCAGACGGGCGACCCGGACATCCTCATTGTCGCGGACGCCGGATACGACGCACCCCGCCTCGGCTTCCTCCTCAAAGACCTGCCGGTCCAAGTGCTGGCCAGGATGCGATCCGACCGCGTCCTACGCAGGGCTGCCCCACCCCGCCTCCCGCACACCCAGGGCCGACCACCCCGACACGGCGGCGAGTTCGTCTTCGGACAGCCTGACACCTGGGGCACCCCGAACACCGAAACGGCCGCCGACACCCGCCTCTACGGCACCGCCACCGCCCGCTCATGGAACCGGCTGCACCCCAAGCTGACCCACCGCTCTTCCTGGGCAGCCGACGACGGCACCCTCCCGATCGTCGAAGGGACGGTGATCCGCCTGGACATCGGCCACTTGCCCAGCGGAGCAACACCGAAGCCGGTCTGGCTGTGGTGGTCAGGCACCGATGCCACTGCGGCGGACACCGACCGTCTCTGGCAGGCATACCTGCGACGCTTCGACATCGAGCACACTTTCCGTCTGTTCAAGCAGACCCTCGGCTGGACCTCCCCGAAGATCCGCACCCCCGAAGCAGCCGACCGATGGACGTGGCTGATCCTCGCCGTCTACACCCAGCTGCGGCTGGCCCGGCCGCTGGCATCT
>NZ_JBVJVY010000219.1:0-1326 GCF_055603265.1 Streptomyces sp. NPDC037288 | reverse complement strand
GTCTTGATCTTGGTGTTGTGTGTGTCCTGCTGGGCAGGGGTTGGTGGCAGGTGGTGCAGATGCCGGTCCAGCACCTCAAGACGTCTTGGAGGGCGTCGAGGATCTGGTAGAGAGTGAGCCCGGCCCGGGGACTTTTGGGGCCAGCCGTTGTTCGGTGAGGAAGGCGTGGGCGGCGGTCACGAGGGTGACGTGATGGTGCCAGCCAGGCCAGGAACGGCCTTCGAAGTGGTCCAGGCCCAGGCCGTGCTTGAGTTCTCGGTAGTCGTGTTCGATGCGCCAGCGGACTTAGCCAGGCGGACCAGGTCGGCGATCGGGGTGTCTGCCGGCAGGCTGGACAGCCAGTACTCGGTGGGAGTCTCGGCCTCTTCTGGCCACTCGACGAGCAGCCAGCAGTCGGGCAGGATGCCGTCCCACCAGCCCTGCTCGGAGGAAGCAGCGGCCTTGATCGGACGCTCGACGGCCTTGCCGGCGGGGCGGACGCGCACGGCGGCGAAGCGGGACTGTAACTCCCCGCGCGTGCTCTGCCGCCAGGCGATGGTGGTGAACGTCTGCGGCTCGAGACCGGCGGCCAGGGCCGCCAGCGACGGTGCGGGCTGTCGATAGCGGGGCTGGGGCCAGCAGCCGATGGGTCCGTTGCGGTCCGGCGTCTCGGGCTCCGCGTCGAAGGGGTGGGCGCTCACGTCCGCGCGGACGGCCAGCACGTAGTCGATTCCGCGGTCCGTCAGGGCGGCCCGCAGGTGTGCGTTGGTGCCATAGGCGGCGTCGGCCACGACGACCGGCGGCGTCATTCCCCAGTCGGCCAGCGTGTCGAGCATGTCCAAAGCCAGCCGCCACTTCTCGCGGTGTGTGACCTCGGTTGGGACGCGGGCGGCAGGCCTGCGGTCGTTGTCCGCTTCCCATTCCTGCGGCAGGAACAGCCGCCACTGCAGCGGGCATGAAGCGGTGTCGGTCGCGGCGTGGACGCTGACCGCGACCTGGCAGTTGGCGCGTTTGCCCAGGGCCCCGCAGTACTGCGGGGCCACCGCGACCGACATTCTTCCGTCCTTGGGCACCGACACGTCGTCGATCACCCAGGCCGTCGGGGCGATGAGCGGCAGCATGCGTTCGCAGATCCGGCGCTGCACCGGCACGGGATCCCAGGTGGACTGGTTCACGAACTGCTGGAGGTTCTGCTCGTTGCCGTCCGGCAGCCGAGCGGCCATGGCCTGGATCGACTTGCGGCGGCCGTCAAGCATGAGTCCCCGCAGGTAGCAGTCGCCCTTGGCGCGCTGGTCCTTGCGCGGCACCGAGGCGAACACATCAGCCACGTATAACCCCAACCGGGCC
>NZ_JBVJVY010000218.1:0-1330 GCF_055603265.1 Streptomyces sp. NPDC037288 | reverse complement strand
CTCAGGGAGGGCAGCGAGGAATATCTGAACTCGGAGAAGTACCAGCTCAGGACGCGTGACTGGGAGGCCGCCGCACGCGAGGGCCGCACCATCGCACCTCTCATCACCAAGCTCAACGCGATCCGTCGGCAGCACCCCGCGCTCCAGCGCCTGCGGAACCTCCGTTTCCACCGGACCGACAACGACGCCGTGCTCGCCTACAGCAAGAGCACGGGAACGGACACGGTCATCGTGGTCGTCAATCTCGACCCGCAGCACACCCAGGAGGCCACGGTCTCGTTGGACATGCCGCAACTCGGCCTGGACTGGAACGCCGCTCTGTCCGTGCACGACGAACTGACGGATGAGACGTACCACTGGGGCAGGACCAACTACGTGCGTCTGACGCCGGGCAGCGCGCCGGCGCACGTGCTCCACGTCGGGCGGGCGACGCCCCGGAACGGAGGGCCCTCAGCGTCATGACCGTCAACGAACCCGTACTGGACACCTTCGAGGACACTCCCGCCAAGGACCGGGACCCGGAGTGGTTCAAGCGTGCCGTCTTCTACGAGGTCCTGGTCCGCTCCTTCCAGGACAGCAACGGCGACGGCGTCGGCGACCTGAAGGGCCTGACCGCCAAGCTCGACTATCTGCAGTGGCTCGGCGTGGACTGCCTGTGGCTGCCGCCGTTCTTCAAGTCGCCGCTCAGAGACGGCGGTTACGACGTCTCCGACTACACCGCGGTCCTGCCCGAGTTCGGTGACCTCGCCGACTTCGTGGAGTTCGTGGACGCCGCCCACCAGCGCGGCATGCGCGTCATCATCGACTTCGTCATGAACCACACCAGCGACCAGCACCCGTGGTTCCAGGAGTCCCGGAAGAACCCCGACGGCCCGTACGGGGACTACTACATGTGGGCCGACGACGACACGCAGTACGAGGACGCCCGGATCATCTTCGTCGACACCGAATCCTCCAACTGGACCTTCGACCCCGTGCGCGGCCAGTACTACTTCCACCGCTTCTTCTCGCACCAGCCGGACCTCAACTACGAGAACCCGGCGGTGCAGGAGGAGATCCTTGCGGCGCTGCGCTTCTGGCTGGATCTCGGCATCGACGGGTTCCGGCTGGACGCGGTGCCGTACCTGTACGCGGAGGAGGGCACCAACTGCGAGAACCTGCCGGCCACCCACGCGTTCCTGAGGCGGGTGCGCAAGGAGATCGACGCGATGTACCCGGACACCGTGCTGCTGGCGGAGGCCAACCAGTGGCCCGAGGACGTCGTCGACTACTTCGGCGACTACGCCTCCGGCGGCGACGAGTGCCACATGGCGTTCCACTTCCCGGTGAT
>NZ_JBVJVY010000217.1:0-1333 GCF_055603265.1 Streptomyces sp. NPDC037288 | reverse complement strand
ATCACCGGGAAGTGGAACGCCATGTGGCACTCGTCGCCGCCGGAGGCGTAGTCGCCGAAGTAGTCGACGACGTCCTCGGGCCACTGGTTGGCCTCGGCGAGGAGCACCTTGTCGGGGTACTGGGCGTCGATCTCCTTGCGCACCCGCCTGAGGAACGCGTGGGTCGCCGGCAGGTTCTCGCAGTTGGTGCCCTCCTGCTGGTACAGGTACGGCACCGCGTCCAGCCGGAACCCGTCGATGCCGAGATCCAGCCAGAACTTCAGCGCGGAGATCATCTCCTCCTGCACCGCCGGGTTCTCGTAGTTGAGGTCCGGCTGGTGCGAGAAGAAGCGGTGCCAGTAGTACTGCTTGCGTACCGGGTCGTACGTCCAGTTGGAGGCCTCGGTGTCGACGAAGATGACCCGGGCGTCCTGGAACTGCTTGTCGTCGTCGGCCCAGACGTAGTAGTCCCCGTACGGGCCGTCCGGATCCCGCCTCGACTCCTGGAACCACGGGTGCTGGTCGCTGGTGTGGTTCATGACGAAGTCGATGATGACGCGCATGCCGCGCTGGTGGGCGGCGTCCACGAACTCCACGAAGTCGGCGAGGTCACCGAACTCGGGCAGGACCGCGGTGTAGTCGGAGACGTCGTAACCGCCGTCTCTGAGCGGCGACTTGAAGAACGGCGGCAGCCACAGGCAGTCGACCCCCAGCCACTGCAGATAGTCGAGCTTGGCGGTCAGGCCCTTCAGGTCGCCGACGCCGTCGCCGTTGCTGTCCTGGAAGGAGCGGACCAGGACCTCGTAGAAGACGGCACGCTTGAACCACTCCGGGTCCCGGTCCTTGGCGGGAGTGTCCTCGAAGGTGTCCGGAACGGGCTCATTGACGATCATATTGTGGGTGACCCTCCGATCTGCGGGTTGGACGGTCGCAGGACGGTGAAGACATGCGCGGGCCTATGACCCGGTTCGAGGCGCACATAGTTGGCCCTGCCCCAGTCGTAGGTCTCGCCGGTGAGCTCGTCGCGCACCGGCACGGACTCGTGCCAGTCCAGGCCGAGTTGCGGCATGTCCAACGAGACCGTGGCCTCCTGGGTGTGCTGCGGGTCGAGGTTGGCGACCACGATGACCGTGTTCGATCCGCTCCGCTTCGAGTAGGCGATCACCGCGTCCTTGTCGACGTGGTGGAAGTGCAGATCGCGCAGCTGCCGCAGGGCCGGGCTCCGCCGGCGGATGGTGTTCAGTCGGGTGATCAGCGGCGCGATGGTGCGGCCCTCGCGTGCGGCGGCCTCCCAGTCACGCGTCCTGAGCTGGTACTTCTCCGAGTTCAGATATTCCTCGCTGCCCTCCCTGAG
>NZ_JBVJVY010000216.1:0-1396 GCF_055603265.1 Streptomyces sp. NPDC037288 | reverse complement strand
CATCCGCATACCTCACACACCACGGGATACAGCCACCCATCCATGCCCATCAGGGACTTCGTGAAGATTCACCCCGACGAGCTGAAGTCAGTAACACTCCCGTGCGGCGCGCGTCACATTCGGTGCGGTGATTGGACCAGCTCGGCCGCGCCGGCGCCTACGACGTGTATCACATTGAGACATCCGCGGACGGATTCTGAGACATCCACCTGCGATCGGCGGCCTGTGTAATCGGCGCACCACTCACCCGCCGACTCGCAGGGAGCCGCCATGAAAGCCGTGCAGGTCATCGAGTACGACGAGCCGCCCGTGCTCGTGGACGTGCCGGACCCGCAGATCACCGGTCCGCTGGATGTGATCGTGAAGATCGGGGGCGCCGGGGTCTGCCGGACCGATCTGCACATCCTCGAAGGACAGTGGAAGGACAAGAGCGGGGTCGGCCTCCCGTACACGATCGGGCACGAGAACGCCGGCTGGGTCGCGGAGGTCGGGCAGGCCGTCACCCACCTCAAGGTCGGCGACCCGGTCATCCTGCACCCGCTGGTGACCTGCGGTCTGTGCCGCGCCTGCCGCGCCGGCGACGACGTGCACTGCATGCACTCGGCCTTCCCCGGGATCGACACCGACGGGGGCTACGCCGAGTACCTGAAGACCACCGCCCGCTCGGTCGTGCCCCTCGACCCGTCCCTCGAGCCGGCCTCGGTGGCGGCTCTGGCCGACGCCGGGCTCACGGCGTACCACGCCGTCGCCAAGGCGGCCCGGGTGCTGCGGCCCGGCGACAAGGCCGTGGTCATCGGCGCCGGCGGACTCGGACACATCGGCATTCAGGCGCTGCGGGCCCTGTCGCCGGTCGAGATGATCGTCATCGACCGCAGCCCCGAGGCCCTGGCGCTGGCCAAGGAACTCGGCGCCGACCACACGCTCGTCGCGGACGGCAGCGAGGCCGACCGTGTGCGGGACCTCACCGCGGGGCACGGCGCGGAGGCCGTCCTCGACTTCGTCGGTGAGGGCGGCGCCGTCGAGACGGGCGTGGCCTGCCTGCGCCGCAACGGCAACTACTACGTCATCGGCTACGGCGGCCACCTCCACGTGCCCACGATCGACGTCATCTCCACGGAGATCAACTTCATCGGCAACCTCGTGGGGTCCTACAACGACCTCTCCGGGCTGATGGTCCTGGCGGCACGCGGCAAGGTCGCCCTGCACACCCAGCGGTACCCCCTCGCCTGCTTCCAGCAGGCCCTCGACGACCTGGACGCCGGCGCCGTGCGCGGCCGAGCGATTCTCATTCCCTGACACCGCAGGAGAATCTCAATGATCGTGTCAAGCCGTCTGCGTGACCGGTGGGGCGGAGGTGAACAGCCTCTTGTCACGCAGCATCGCCCACAGCACGTCG
>NZ_JBVJVY010000215.1:0-1400 GCF_055603265.1 Streptomyces sp. NPDC037288 | reverse complement strand
CCGGCGCAGGCGGACACGGACGGCGAGCGGTCATCTTCAGCCCCCAGTAAGGAAGTTGACTCCTCCCACCGGCCTACGGCCAACCCGACCTGCCGTCAACCCACACCACCGCCGGATTTAACGAACTACCGTTACTGACTTCGGCTCGTCAGGGTGACTTTGGATCGTCGAGGGCCAGCCCGGTGCCGGCTATGAAGCCGTCGAGGGTGGCTGGCCGGTACTGAAGGCGCTTGAGCCTGTTGCGTATGAGGGTCTCGAGTCGGTCGAGGGCGACGACGGCGAGGTTGGCCAGGCTGCGTTTGACGTGCGCCCATACCCACTCGACGGGGTTGAGGTCGGGTGAGTTCGCGGGCAGCAGGAACACCGTCAGCCATTCACGCTCGGTGATCAGCTCGCGCATGGCGTGGGAGACGTGGGTGTTCAGCCGGTCCCACACCAGCACGATCGGCGCCTTGACGAGCTGGTGGACGCCGTCGATCAGCGCGATGAAATCCCGCTCAGCCATGCTGCGGCGCTTGTCCTTCCCCGCTCGGTGGGTGCGCAGACGATGGCACAGCCGGGTCCGGGAGCCAGGCCGCATGGCGATCAGCCCGGCCACCGACAGGCGCCCCGAGCGGCGGCCGCTGACGGTCACGACCGGGGTGTGACCGCGCCGGCCCCAGGTTCGTCCTTTGGGCGGCCGCCGGGTGAACCCGGCTTCGTCCTCGAAGCAGATGTAACCTCCGCAGGCCGCCCGGGCTCTTTTACCTCAACCCAGGTCGCCTCCTTCCACGCGATCACGGCCTGCTCGTCGCGTTCGGCGACCCGCCGGGCGGGAACCTGCGGGCTGAAGCCGAGCCGGTGCATCAGCCTCGTTGCACCCGAGACGCTGTAGGAGACGTGGAACTTCCTGCCGATCAGCGTGGCCACCCTCGCTGCGGTCCACACCTGATCCTCCACCCATCCATGCGCGGCCGGCCCCTGCTCGAGATAGACGGCGAGCTTCTCCAGGCAGCGCGGTGACAGACGGCATCGCGACCCGCCCGGGCCACGGGAGGCCAGAGCCTCACGACCGACGTCCCGCCACAGTTTGTGCCACTGGTAGGCCGATTTCAGGCTCACCCGCAGGCGTCTTGCGACCTCCGCCGGCTTGATCTTCTGCTCGAACAGCTCGGCCGCCTGCATCCGTACCGTCTCCCGGCGTTGCCGCCCCGCAGCGGTCAGCCCGCCCCCATCCGCATACCTCACACAGCACGAGATACAGCCACCGCTCCGGGCCCTTCAGGGACTTCGCGAAGATTCACCCTGACGAGCCGAAGTCAGTAACGGTAGTTCGTTAAATCCGGAGGTAGAGGTCAATGCCGTGTCCGTTGGTGACCGCGTCGATCAGGGCCTGGAGCTCGGAAGGTGGGTCTGTGTCC
>NZ_JBVJVY010000214.1:0-1400 GCF_055603265.1 Streptomyces sp. NPDC037288 | reverse complement strand
TGGCACGCCCATCGTCTCCGCGCCCCGCACGGTGACGCATCCGTCGCACGAATGGAAGCCAGTCTCGTCCGAGCCCGCACCGGTGAAGGCCCCGTCGGCTGAACTCAGGACGCTCCAGGGCCTGATCCGGCATGTCATTGGCTCTCTCGAACGCCATGGCGGCTCCCACGGACGGCGTGCGCTTGCCCTGTACACTGCCGACGACGTGGGACGCCTCCTGGGGGCTGGGAGCGCAGACCGTGTTGTGTTATCCACTACCGCTCAACTCACGCACGTCCTCGCTCAGATGACGGCAGACACCGGCCAGCTCCCTCTGGCCGAGCAGTATCACCGAATCGCTCTCGATCTAGCGCATGAGGCCGAGGACCGCACGGTGTACTCCATTACGATGCGGGCGATGAGTGCGCTTGGTCTACGCCTTGGCTGGCTGTCATTCGCCAGCCAGTTGGCCGAGACCGCTGTGGAGACTGCCGGACCCAGCGCCCCGCCATCGGTGGCTTCGTATCTCCTCATCCAGCGGGCCGTCACCCGCGCCCGGGCCTGCCAACGCAGCGCGGCCCTTACCGACTTGCTCAGGGCCGAAGACAAACACCACACCGATGCCGAACAGACCATCTCGTTCTCGCACTACCCGAGCGCCGCGCTGCACTTCCAGCGCGCAGAGACCTTCCTTGCTCTGGGAATGTATCCCGAGGCCATTGGTGCCCTGCGCCGTTCGGCGCGCCTCCGTGACAGCGCCACACAGCATAGGTCTTTCGCCATCACCCAAGCCCGGCTCGCAGAAACGCTGATACGCACCGGTCAACTGGAACCAGCCTGTCACCACTGGGGCCGGTTCCTCGATCACCACGCCCACGTGCGCTCTGTCCTCATCCGCCGTGCACTTCACACCCTTCATCAGCAGTTACGCCCCTATCAACGCCACCCCATCGCCGCCGATGTCCTGGCACGGGCGAGATTGTCGAGGGGCAGGTCTTACTGAGCGTGAGGCGCAGTGCCGGCAGAGGTCGATCCCTGGGAGTGGACACCGTGTTTCATGCGGCGTACGAGACGGCCCCCTCGAGAGCACCTCGATGCGCTCCCCGGTCTCCGCGTTGATGATGTGATCGCGTAGCGGTGGCAGCGGCGCAGGGTGAAGTCGTCCACGGGCGTTGCTCCTTGATCGTGGACACTCTGATCATTGAGCTCTTTCAGCGTGGCCACTGATCTGGTGACGGGTCGATGTCCCGCAACGCACGAGGCTCCCATGCCGTTGAGAGAGGTGTTCGACGTCTCAACTCATCAGCGAGGAGCCTCGTTGGTTCTCTATCCTGCCTCACTCGACCTGCCTCACGCCCTGGTCGAGTGGGTAACCATGCTCATCGTCACCCGTGAGGGTGACCGCCGCTGCAAGCTCCCGC
>NZ_JBVJVY010000213.1:0-1418 GCF_055603265.1 Streptomyces sp. NPDC037288 | reverse complement strand
GATGGCGTCCCGCTTCGTGGTGTAGCCGATCAGTGTTGGGGCGTGCGCCCCGGGGCGTGTGTCGATAGGGATTCCGCTCCCTGCCCGGCAGGCGGGCCACCATGCAACTCTCCCTGGTAAACGGCCAGTTCAACCAGGAGGTGCATGATGGCCCTGTCTCAGCATGACTTACTTCGGCTGCTGGAGTCACTGCGTTCGGCGGACGGACTCGAACTCGTCAGGTCCGTGGCCGAGCGGATGCTCCAGGAGCTGATCGAGGCCGAGGCGACGTCGAGGATCGGTGCGGAGTGGAACGAGCACACCGAGACCCGCATCGCGCTGCGCAACGGGCACCGCGACAAGACGCTGACCACGCAGGCCGGTGACCTGGACCTGGCCATACCCAAGCTGCGCTCGGGCAGTTTCTTCCCGAGCTTGCTGGAGCGTCGCCGCCGCATCGACCAGGCTCTGTTCGCCGTCATCATGGAGGCGTACGTCCACGGGGTGTCCACCCGCTCGGTCGACGACCTGGTCAAGGCACTGGGAGCGGACAGCGGGATCTCCAAGAGCGAGGTCTCACGGATCTGCGCGGACCTGGACACCCAGCTGACCGCGTTCCGCGGCCGGCCCCTGGACCACACCCGCTTCCCCTACGTCTACCTCGATGCGACCTACTGCAAGGCACGGGTCGCGCACCAGATCGTCTCGCGGGCCGTGGTGATCGCCACCGGCATCACCGAGGACGGCGGCCGCGAGGTGCTGGGAGTGATGGTCGGCGACAGCGAGACCGAGGTGTTCTGGGCCCAGTTCCTGCGTCACCTGCGCGAACGCGGCCTGGGCGGTGTCCGGCTCGTGCTCGGCGATCACCACTCGGGCCTGGTCAAGGCGATCCGCAAGGTCATGATCGGGGCGGCCTACCAACGCTGCCGGGTTCATTTCCTGCGCAATGTCTTCGGAGTGATCCCCAAGGACGCCGCGGAAATGGTCGCCGCGACCATCCGCACCATCTTCGCCCAGCCCGACCAGGACGCTGTCCGCAACCAGCTCGACACGGTTGCCGACATGCTCGGCGCACAGTTTCCCCAGGTCAAACAAATGCTCCTGGACGCCAAGGAGGACCTCACCGCCTTCGCCGCCTTCCCGGAACGGCACTGGAAGAAGATTCAGTCCACGAACCCGCTGGAGCGGATCAACCGCGAGATCAAGCGCCGCGTCGATGTCGTCCAGGTCTTCCCCAACGACGACTCACTGCTGCGGCTGGTCACTGCCGTGCTCTTCGAGATGCACGACGAGTGGATCGCCTTTCCCCGCCGCTACCTACCTGAAGGCAGCATGGACCAGATCTACCCCACCGAGCCCGGCAAAAGCGCCCCCGCACTCCCCAACACCACCAACACGACCGACGATTGATCGCCTACACCACATCAAGGGACACGACC
>NZ_JBVJVY010000212.1:0-1430 GCF_055603265.1 Streptomyces sp. NPDC037288 | reverse complement strand
TCCTTAAGAATGTTGGGCGGTCCGGGAGGACCGGGTGTGGCTGATGGGGTTTCTGCCGTTGATGGCTCCAGGAGAATGGCCGCCCGGTCCTCCGGGACGCTCCGGCTGCTGATTGAGAACTGCGGGCATCGCTGGTTAAGGACCTGTCGGCGGAGTGTTCCTCGGGCCACGGAAGTGCTGGTCACGGTGGAACGGAGCGACGGGCTTGAGCACGTCTCACGCGCGGATATGGGTCGGCATTGACGCCGGCAAGGGGCACCACTGGGCGGTGGCGGTAAACGCCGACGGCGAGACGCTGTTCTCGACGAAGGTGATCAACGACGAGGCCCAGATCCTGACGCTGATCGACACGGCACGGGAGAAGGCCGACGAGGTGCGGTGGGCGGTGGACATCTCCGGCCGGGCCTCCGCCCTGCTGCTGGCCCTGCTCATCGCGCACGGTCAGCAGGTCGTCTACGTGCCCGGCCGCACCGTCAACCGGATGACCGGCGCCTACCGGGGCGAGGGCAAGACCGACGCCAAGGACGCCCTGGTCATCGCCGACCAGGCCCGCATGCGCCGGGACTTCACCCCGATCGAGACTCCGCCGGAACTGGTCTCCACGCTGCAGTTGCTGACCGGTTACCGGCGCGACCTGATCGCTGACCGGGTCCGGCTCATCAACCGGCTCCGCGACCTGCTGGTCGGCATCTGCCCCGCGCTGGAGCGGGCCTTCGACTATTCCGCGGCCAAGGGCCCGGTGGTCATGCTGACCGAGTACCAGACCCCTGCTGCCCTGCGCCGGGTCGGCGTCAAGCGGCTGACCACCTGGCTGGAACGCCGCAAGGTCCGCGGCGCCGACGCCGTCGCGGCCAAGGCCGTCGAGGCCGCCCAGTCCCAGACCACCGCCCTGCCCGGGGAGGCCCGGGCGGCCAAGCTGGTGCGCGACCTGGCCCACCAGCTCCTGGCCCAGGACGAGCGGATCAAGGACAATGACCGGGAGATCCGCGAGACTTTCCGGGCCGACGACCGCGCCGAGATCATCGAGTCCATGCCCGGCATGGGCCCCATCCTGGGCGCCGAGTTCGTCGCAATCGTCGGTGACCTGTCCGGCTACCGCGACGCCGGCCGCTTGGCCTCGCACGCCGGCCTGGCACCGGTGCCCCGCGACTCCGGCCGCCGCACCGGCAACTACCACCGGCCCAAACGCTACAACCGGCGCCTGCGCTGGCTGTTCTACATGTCCGCGCAGTCCGCGATGATGCGACCGGGCCCGTCGAGGGACTACTACCTCAAGAAGCGTGGCGAGGGACTGCTGCACGCCCAGGCGTTGCTCGCGCTTGCCCGCCGCCGGGTCGACGTGCTGTGGGCGATGCTGCGTGACAAGAGGCTGTTCACCTCCGCCCCACCGGTCACGCAGACGGCTTGACACGATCATTGAGATTCTCCTG
>NZ_JBVJVY010000211.1:0-1486 GCF_055603265.1 Streptomyces sp. NPDC037288 | reverse complement strand
CCGGTTCGGTACATCCGTTCCCCGGCGGTCCCGAAGGGGCAGGCGACGAACCGCTCGGCCGTCAGCCCCGGTCGGCCGAGGTAGCCGCGGGCCAGGGAGACACCGGCGATGTACAGCTCACCGGTCACTCCTGCTGGGACGGGGCGCAGGCGGGCGTCGAGGACGTAGAGCCTGCTGTTGAGGACCGGCCGGCCGATCGGTGGGTTCTGGCCCGCAGCGAGTGCGCCGCTCATGGACGCGCACACGGTGGTCTCGGTGGGGCCGTAGGCGTTGATCAGGTTCCGGTCCGCCGACCAGCGGGTGACGACCTCGCCCGACAGGGCCTCACCGGCCGAGACGAGCGTGCCGCCCGGCAGGAGGTCCTCGGTTGCGTCCATCGCGGCCAGGACCACCGGGGGCAGGGTGGCATGGGTGACTCGGTGTGTGGTGAGGGTGTCGGCCAGCGGCTCGCCCGGTTGCAGTCCTTCCGTGCCCGCCACGACGACGGCCGCGCCGGAGAGCAGGCTCATGCACAGCTCCCAGAAGGCCGCGTCGAAACTGGGCGAGGCGAACTGCAGGACGCGGCTGCCGGGTCCGACACCGAGTCGTTCCGCCTGGGTGGTCAGCAGGCTCGCGACGCCGGCATGGGAGACCACGACGCCCTTGGGGCGGCCGGTGGAACCCGAGGTGTAGATGACGTAGGCCGGGTGTGCCGGCAGGATGCGTGTATCCGGTGCGGTGTCCGGCACATGGGACGGGTCCAGGGTGTCGAGCAGGACCGGTTGCGTGTCTTCCGGCAGGTGGTCGGTGGTCTCGGTGGTGGCCAGGACCAACGCGGGGCGCGCGTCGTCGAGCATGTACGCGATCCGGTCCGCCGGATACGCCGGGTCCACCGGCAGATACGCGCCGCCCGCCTTCCATACCGCCAGCACGGCGACCACGAGTTCGGTGCTGGATCGGGGCAACGCGAGGGCGACGATCGACTCGGTACCGATACCCGCGCCGACGAGGTGGTGCGCCAACCGGTTCGCCCGTGCGTCGAGTTCCGCGGCCGACAGTGCGCCGTCCGCCGAGACCAGCGCGGGCGCCTGCGGATCGGCCGCCACCCGGCGCGCGAACAACTCGGGTACCGTCGAAGTCGAGACCTCGCGCCCGGCGCCGCTCCACTCTCCCAGCACGTGCCGCCGTTCCCGGGCGTCCAGTACGTCGTGGGAGCCGATGGGTGCATCGGGGTCGGCAGTCAGCGCGTCCAGGAGTCGTACCAGCCGTGCGGCGATGGACCGCGCGGTCGCCGGGTCGAAGAGGTCGGTGGCGTACTCCAGCAGGCCCGCGAGCGCGCCGTCCGGATGCTCGGTCATCTCGAAGGCGAGGTCGAACTTGGCGGCGCCGGTGTCGATACGGCGCACTCGAGTGTCCAGTCCGGGGAGGCGGAGGTCGGCGGCGGCGGTGTTCTGCAGCACCAGCATCACCTGGAACAGTGGATGCCGCGCCTGCGAACGCTCCGGCG
>NZ_JBVJVY010000210.1:0-1506 GCF_055603265.1 Streptomyces sp. NPDC037288 | reverse complement strand
ATGGGCCTTGTCGGGCCGTGGGGAAGACTACGGTCCGTAGCCGCCAGCAGGTGAGCACTCCAGGTCTCCGAATCATTGCGAGTTCTGAGGTCAGACCGTGCCCCCGCTGGTCGGCCGGGAGGCCTGACTGCTGATGGGATGGCGTGCCCGCCGGGCGGTTGGGCGTGAGCACTTGATCCATTAGAGAGCGAGCCGTGCCTTCCGCGGGCTGCACGCAGGGAACGCACGAGAGAAGCTGGGGAGACTGTTGCTGTTCATCGGCGACGACTGGGCCGAAGACCACCACGACATCGAGGTCCAGGACGAGACGGGCCGCAGGCTGGGCACCGCGCGGATGCCGGAGGGTGTGGAGGGCATCGCGAAGCTGCATGCCCTCATCGCGCGCCACGGCGGTGAGGACCTGGAGCCCGGGCAGGTGGCGGTCGGGATCGAGACCGACCGCGGCCCGTGGGTGCAGGCGCTGATCGCGGCCGGCTACCGCATCTACGCGGTCAACCCCCGCCAGGCGGCGCGGTTCAAGGAGCGGTACGGCACCTCGGGGGCCAAGAGTGACAAGGGCGACGCCCACGCGCTGGCCGACATGGTCCGCATCGACGGCGACCAGCTGCGGCCGGTCGCCGGGGACAGCGACCAGGCCCAGGCGATCAAGGTCGTCGCCCGTGCCCACCAGACCCTGATCTGGGAACGCACCCGCGCCTTCCAGCGGCTTCGGAACACACTGCGTGAGTACTTCCCCAACGCACTCAACGCCTACGCGGGTCTGGAGCTGACCAGCACCGACGCGCTGGAACTGCTGGTCAAGGCCCCGACGCCCGAGACCGCGGCGAAGCTGACGAAGCCGCAGATCTTCGCGGTGCTCGCCCGGCACCGCCGGCGCAACCGGGACCAGCGGGCCGCCGCGATCCAGGCCGGCCTGCGCGAGCCACAGCTCGGCGTCGCCGCCCCGGTCGCCGCCGCCTATGCCGCGGCGGCGACCGCGCACGCCAACTTGCTGATCGCGCTGAACGAGCAGATAGCCGCGTTGGAAGAGCAGGTGAGCGCGCATTTTCTCGCGCACCCGGACGCTGAGATCTATCTGTCGATGCCCGGCATCGGCGAGATCACCGGTGCCCGGGTGCTGGCCGAGTTCGGGGACGACCCCATCCGCTACGCCTCAGCCAAGGCCCGCAAGAACTACGCCGGCACCAGCCCGATCACCCGCGCCTCCGGCAGGACTCACGCCGTCTATGCCCGCCATGCGCGCAACGACCGCCTCGCCGACGCCCTCCACAAACAGGCCTTCTCCGCCATCAACACCTCGCCCGGCGCCCGCCGCTACTACGACAAACAGCGCGCCCGCGACGCCGGCTACAACCCCGCCCTGCGCCAGCTCGGCAACCGTCTCGTCGGCATCCTCCACGGATGCCTCAAGACCCGCACCCTCTACGACGAGGCCACCGCGTGGTCACACCACGCAACCCTCGCCGGAGCCGCTTGACATCCCTACGCCATGGGATGTCTGACCTG
>NZ_JBVJVY010000209.1:0-1519 GCF_055603265.1 Streptomyces sp. NPDC037288 | reverse complement strand
GGAAACCAGGCAACTACCTGGCCTTTCTCGGGCTGGCATCCGCCCTCTGCTGCTACAAGCGGTTCCTCAAACTGACCATGTAGGACACGGTCTTATACTCCAGCAGCGGTTTGTGTCCTGAGCTGCGTGTTTGGTAGTGGCAGTGGTGGGCGATGGCTTGACGGCGTCTTCTCCAGGCCGACCATGTCAGTGCGTAGGTGACGGGGTCGTGGACGGCTCGGGGGCGGGGCAGGAGAGCGTCCAGGAGCCGCCGGTTTTCCGCCATGGTGAGCGGGATGAGGGCTGATGCGTTTCTCCAGCCCCCTTTGCGTCATTGCTGGCCAGGGCTGCAAGCGCGGTCAGGACTGCGTGGGCGAGCATGGCGAGTGTGATGTGCCGATACCAGCCGAGGTAGCGGCGGACCTCGTACTCGTCCAGGCAGCACTCGTTCTTCGCTGCCTGGAAGCACTCCTCGATCGCCCAGCGGCTGCTGGCGATGCGGGCCAGTCCGGAGATCTCGATGCCGGCGGGTGCGTAGGTCAGGTAGCAGGCGATCTCGCCGGGGTCCGGCAGGCTGCGCCGGGTCATCACCCAGCGGTGATGGGTCGGCGGGTCGGGATCGAAGATGAAGTTGGCAGGCAGTTTGGCCGCGGCCCAGTCGTAGACTCGCGGGCCCTTGGCCCCGTCGCCGCAGGACAGCCGCTGCCAGGCATCAGCAGGAGCATCCTCGATGAGGTGGTCAATGCGCCAGATCCCGGCCAGGGACTTGATCTGCTGGGACTTGGGCACCGCCACCACGTAACCGACGCCGAGCTGCTCGAGCAGACGGCGGAAGTGCCAGTCCTGTCCATAAGCCAGCTCGCCCTTCGTCGCGAACGTCCGCTCGTCAGGGATCTTGGCGGCCCGGCACCGCTCACGGTCGGATGTCCAAGACTTGGGCAGGTAGAGCTCCCGGTCGATCAGAGCCCGGCCTGAGCCGGTGGCGTAGGCGGCGAACACCCCGATCTGGCAGTTGTCGATCTTCCTGGAGTGCCGGTGTACTGCCGTCTGACCCCGGCCGAGGTGGTGCCCTTCTTGGCGAATCCGGTGTCGTCGGTGATCAGCACCCCGTCGGGCCCCAGCCGTTCCGCCAAGTACCCGCGGACATCGTCACGCAGAGCGTCCGCGTCCCAGACGCTGCTGTTCAGCAGCCGCTGGAAGCCGTCCGGGGTGCGGTGCCCAGCCCATTCCGCGAGCTGCCAGCCGTTCTTGCGCGTCGCCCGCCCCAGCAGACCACGGACGTAGTCCCGCATCCGCCACCGCAGATCCGCCCGGCCGAACCTGCTCGCCACCCGCGCGAACACCGAATCCAACTCAGCAGCCCAGACCGCGACTCCAGCCATCCCCTCCACCCCAGGACAACGACAACTGCCAGCTCAGGACCAGAAACGCGACTGGAGTATTAGTACTCCAGCAGTACTTCGCCATTTCTGCTGGTCAGGGTTCTGAGGGTGGGGAGTGTAGTGGTGTGGGCAGGGGCATGGAACGGTCTTTGGTGGGG
>NZ_JBVJVY010000208.1:0-1530 GCF_055603265.1 Streptomyces sp. NPDC037288 | reverse complement strand
CCCCACCGAGCCCGGCAAAAGCGCCCCCGCACTCCCCAACACCACCAACACGACCGACGATTGATCGCCTACACCACATCAAGGGACACGACCGGCTGGGCTGCCCATTTCCGCTACGGCGCATCGAAGAGAACGTTCTCCTACCTACCCTGGAAACAGCTGCGGCGCCGCTACTACGGGGCAGACCGCATGACCGAGGGCGGGATCGTCCTCTACAACCCGGCGAAGATGCGGGTCCAGCGACACACGTTTCGCGGAGCGCAGATAAGCACGCCTTACAACAGCGCAGATCAGCACGCCTTACAACATCGACGAAGTCGATCACGACGGAGCACGCTTCCGCCGGACGAACCCCGACGATGTGGCCTTCGTCAGCCAGGTCAGCGAATACCTCGCCTGATCCTGCGGATCACGTGGAGAGCCGGATGCTCGGCCAACGGGCACGTCCGGTTCGGCGGGCGGGGACGGGAAAACCGGCACTGGAAACAGTGCACGGCGTCTCGTCCCCGACCCAACACATGGAACTCGACCGGCACGGCGCCGAACTGCTGTTCCAGGTTCTGACCGAGCGCGAGGAGAAGCCCAGCGTCTCCATCGCCTCCAACGAGTCGTTCGGAGGGTGGACGAAGACCTTCACCGATCCCCGTCTTTCCGCGGCCATCGTCGACCGGCTCACCTGCAACGGCACCATCATCGAGACCGGCACCGACTCCTACCGCCTCGCGAGCACCCGAGCCCGCACCGAGCAGACGACTGCCGGATGAAACCTTCTGGCCGATCCTGGTGGCCGGCCGCCCTCGCCGGCGGGCCACCTGCATGGGAACTCTCGGACCAGCCCTGCTCAGCCGGTTCGTTGAGCGTGCTCAGATGTTCTCGCCTGCCATTGGTCTGCAGTCATCCGCCAGATGACATCGATCCCCACTTCGCCAGGAGCCGAGGGCCCTTCTGGCACTTGCAGGCGTTCGATCTCCGTGAAACCCAGGTGAAGGGCGACGGCTCCACTGGCTGGGTTGGCAGCATCGTGGTGGATTTCCAGACGGTCGATGCCCGCCAACTGGAAGCCCTGGGCGACAAGAGCCGCCGCAGCCATCGTGGCGAGACCTTGGCCCGTCCAGTGAGGATGAATCCAGTAGCCGATGTCGAGGCCGCCCGCACCGATGGGGCGATGCAGGCCGCAGCTGCCGATCACCGCGGCACCTGAGGTGATCGCATAGCCGAAGGCTTGCCTGGTCTCCCACTCGTCGTGACTCCGGGCCAGGAAGTCGGCGGTTTGCTGTCTGCCGTGATTGGCTGCCCAGGGCATCCACGGCACGAGATGGTCCAGGGATTCGTAGATCGCCTGTTCCAGGGCATCGAGGTCGGTCATGCGCCACCGGCGTAGTTCAACCCGGTCAGTACTGAGATTTTCGGCAGGCTCTTCCATGCCCTGGATGCTCGGTCGTGTCCCTTGATGTGGTGTAGGCGATCAATCGTCGGTCGTGTTGGTGGTGTTGGGGAGTGCGGGGGCGCTTTTGCCGGGCTCGGTGGGGT
>NZ_JBVJVY010000207.1:0-1612 GCF_055603265.1 Streptomyces sp. NPDC037288 | reverse complement strand
AGCTTGTTATTTAACCTTTGCGAGCTTTGAGACGATTACGTTCGGCGATGGTCTGGGGGCGCCTGGTCGTTTTGCCCACGTCATGGCGGGTGGCCGGGTGACGATTCTTCGACCCAACTGGGCGCCCTGGTCCGGGTGTTGTGGGTTTCGGCGCACGGGCTGGGCAGTGCAGGTGCGGGCGGAGGTTCCGAAACCCCCGGCGGACTCGCGCGGGGGTGAGCCGGGCGGGTTCGGTCGGCTTCTCCCAGGGTCGGCGGAGATCGGTGGCGGCCTCGCGGGTGAGGCGGAGCTGGGTGTGGGCGGCGATCACGAGCCACGTCCACCGGTCCGCCGCCTCGGGGCTCCGTAGCTTCGGACGGGTCCAGCCGAGCGTCTGCTTGAGCATGCGGAAGGTGTGTTCCAGGTCGAACCTGCGCAGGAACGTCTGCCAGCGCAGGTCGACATCGCAGCTGGTCATGCCGGTCTTCGAGGACCACAGCCAGACCGGCAGCGGGTCCTGGCCGCCGGGCAAGTGGTCAACCTCCAGGCGGATCAACGTGCCCTCGATGATGGGGAGTTCGCCCTCGTGGTTGATCCATGCGGAGCGGGTGGTGAGCCTCGGGTGGATGCGGTCCCAGGCCATGGCCTGCGCGGTGCCGTACCGGTCGGTGACCTGCACCGTCGCGGCATCGGGCTCTCCCCAGGTGTCGGGTTTGGCGAAGCGGAACTCCTTGCCATGCTTCGGCGGCCGACCGCCCTGGGGATAGGCCGCGGCGTACTCCTTGAGCGTGGGCGCCGGCCGTCGCATCACGCGGTCCGTGCGCATCCGGCCGAGCACCTCGACGGGCAGTCCGGCAAGAAGGTAGGCCATGCGCGGGGCGTCGTAGCCGGCATCGAAGACGACCAGGACGTCCGGGTCGCCCGGCTCCCACTGTCCGCCGTCGATCAGGTCGGCCACGACGCGGCGGACCTGGCCGGCGGTGACCTCGGCGACGTCGTCGTCGGGGCCGAGCCGGACCGCGTCCAGCAGCTGGCACCAGGAGGTGCGGCCCGTCTCCAGCGCGGCGACGAACGAGTACGGCCAGCCGGGGATGAACTGGTCGCTGGAGCGTCCCGAGCGTCCGTAGACGTGGCAGAACAGCCGGTCGGAGCTGCACCGGGCGTCCGGCCGCAGCCAGTTGGTCACGTCGACCGCGAGGACCAGCCGGTTGTCGGCCGCCTTGGGCTGCGGCAGCATCGCCAGTGCATGCCGCAGCCCGGTCGCGTCGATGCGGCCGCAGTTCAGCGCGTCGTACAGGGCGCCGTGACCACGACGGTGCTCGGCCAGCAGCGTCAGGTCCACCGGCGAGGTCACCGGCCCGTTCTCGCAGAGCAGCGCGTCCGTGATCTCGAACAGGGTGTCACCCCGCCGGGTCAGGCACGCGTACAGGTCTTCCCGGAAGTGTGACGTGAAGTCGAACGCGTCCCACTGGGCATCCTGATCCAGCACACTCACCTCTGCGGCCTTCGTATGGGGCTGTTTCCGTGGCGGAACGCAGGATCATGCGAGGGCCGTCCGCCTGTCCGGCGAATCCCCAGGTGAGTGACGGTGTGCGACCCGTCGTTCGAGGCCAGAGGTTAAATAACAAGCTGA
>NZ_JBVJVY010000206.1:0-1624 GCF_055603265.1 Streptomyces sp. NPDC037288 | reverse complement strand
TGTACCGCTTCGTGTACTTGCTTCCCACCTGGTGCTACTTCCTCTGGAACCTCATGTCCCAGTCTCCAGGTGTCCACGATCAAGGGGAAGCTTCACACCTGGGCTTGATCCGCTTTGACGGACACTCCTGATCAGGGGCTTCGGCCCCGGAAGGATGATGTCCATCATGGAGAGCATGGGGAAGAGGAAGCCGAGGCCCAGGCGCTCGTTCACGCCGGAGTTCAAGGCCGAGATCGTCGACCTGTGCCAGCGCGGCGACCGGTTCGTGGGACAGGTCGCGAAGGACTTCGACCTGACCGAGACCGTGACCTCGTCGATCACGGACTGCTGCGTGCCGTGGAGCGCACCGTAAGTGCGCAGCCGCACCAGCGTGTGCCGCGGCAGGATCCGCTCGCCGGTCAGCCGTGCCAGCCAGTCCACGACCCCGGGCCTCAGGGACGGCGCCGGCTCACCGCCCGGCCCCGCGCTCTGATCGCGTGACGCGATCAGAGCTTCCAGCCCCCGCCAGACAGCGCGGGCCGGGTCGTGCTCACGCGGCATGTACACCAGCGGCTTGCCCAGCTTCTTCTCCTGGCCTGGCTGCGTCGCCAGGCCGACATCGGCTCGATGGTGTGGGCGTTCTGCGGGGTGAGCGGGTCACCGTAGCTGAGCACCACGCCATGGACGCCGTCGGTGTCGGCGTGCAGCAGCAGTCGGCGCGACTGCCAGGTGTACACATCGCGCAGCCCGGCCGGGCGCGCGGCCAGGTCACCGGCCGCGCCCGGACGACGCCAGGCGGGCAGGTCACCCGTCCGGAGGGGAAGGTGGTCGGCGGCGACCAGGTTGAGCAGCAGCGTCTCACGCAGCGTCGGCCCTTCGGCCAGCACGCCGCCGAGGTTGCCGGCCCAGGCCACACCTTGCGGGTAGGCCTTGCCGTTCTTGGCCCGCGGATCGCCTACCACGCCGGTCTTGATACCCGAGGTGTCATACGCCTGGGCGTGCACCACCCAGCGTGCGGCCTCGGCGAAACCGATCCGGGTCGCGCCGGGGAAGCGCGCGGTGAAGAACGGGGCACCGTTGGGGACATCCGCGACGATCCGGTTGAGCGAGAACACCTCATCGCCCGGCGTGCGCAGCCCCGGCGTCTGGAAGAAGGGCGTGCGCGAGTGGAACAGGTCGAACCGGTCGCGGTGCTCATCCAGGTAGCCGGGCACCGCAGCGAACGGGTCGTCGTCCTCCCACAGCTCGGCCCACGCCTCTATGTCCGCCGGCCCGTCCAGGACGTCGTACGCGATCGCCAGAAGCAACCGCATCAGCGCAAAGTCCTGGGTGGGCAGGTCACCCGCCAGCTGGCGGATCCGCCCGGCCTGCGCGAAGACCTGGCGCAGGGACAACACAGTCTCGCTGCCGTCCAGCAGCAGCACCGGCAGCCACGCACAATCCGTCAGGTCGAACGTCAACCGCCCTCCCGTTCGGCCCTCCTGATTACTCGTCACGCGACACCTCGAGTCCGTCGTCGGGGCTGTAGCTGAGCCGGAACCCTGCCACACGGGAGCCTTTTCAACGGTGAGCCTCCAGGGTGAGGATGGCCTTTGTGGTTGACGTGAGTGCGTTCGGGCTGAGTCTGGCCTTGCGGAGGATCCGC
>NZ_JBVJVY010000205.1:0-1685 GCF_055603265.1 Streptomyces sp. NPDC037288 | reverse complement strand
ATCACCACGCCAACGACGAGGGGCCCTGCCTCGTCACCACCCCCGCTGACCAGCCCATTTCACCCTCCAGCACAGGATGAAAGAGGTTCAGTGAGGGAGGACATGGCCGAATGGCAGGCCCGGCCGCTCGACCGCGTCTGTCGGCCTGTGGGCCGGCGACGAGGGCGGTGAAGGTGCCGAGCACCGGCTGCGGGTCCTGACCGAGCCGGAAAACCGCGGCCTCCAAGACGTCCTCATGCTCGGTCTGCGACGGGCTGAAGGGCCTGCCCAAGGCCGTCGGCGAGGTCTGGCCGCAGACGGTCGTGCAGACCTGCGTCGTCCACCTCCTGCGGGCCTCGTTCGCTATGCCGCCCGCAAGGACTGGGACAAGATCGCCAAAGCACTGAAGCCGGTCTGTACGGCTCCGACCGAGGATGCCACGACGAACCGGTTCCTTGAGTTCTGCGAGGAATGAGGTGGGACGTATCCGGCGATCGCCCGGCTCTGGGAAAACGCCTGGGCCGAGTTCGTTCCGTTCCCGCAGTTCGACGCCGCGACCCGCCGGCTCGTCTGCACCACCAACGCCATCGAGTCGGTGAACACCCCGCATCCGCCGGACCGTGAGAGCCCATGGCCACTCCCCCTCCCAGAACACCGCCTTGAAATGCGCCTACCTCGCGGTGACGTCCCCCGACCCGACCGGCACCAGCCGCAAACGCTGGACCAACCGCTGGAAACGGCCTCTTCAGGCCTTCGACATCGCCTTCGACGGCCGTCCCACCAACAACCAGATCCGACCTCCGAACCCAAACCAGTCACACCGTTAACTGGACAGACCCACCACGCGGATCATCGACCTGCGTCGCAACGCCGACACCGCACCGGCACCCTGCGGGACGGTGGTGAACCCGCTGATCGTCGACGGCCAGATCATCGGCGACATCGCTCAAGGCATCGGCACCGCACCACTCGAAGACCTTGTGCACGACCTGGACGGACAGCCCAAGTCGACGTCCTTCCTGGACTATCTGCTCCCCGGCGGGACCGAGGTCCCGATGATCAAGATCGGCCATCTGCAGACCCCGTCGCCACACACGGTGTTCGGCATCAAGGGCATGGGTGAAAGCGGTGCCATCGCCCCTCCAGCAGCCATCGCCAACGCGGTTACCGACGCGCTGCCCGGCTTCGGCGGCCGAAGTTCTCCTTCGGGCCAGGAGCATAGGCCAGGCTTCAGGGATTCCACGGAACCGAGGGCAGCTCAGCCCTGTGTGCGACGCAAAGGATGGGTTGAACTCGTTGAACGGTGTATGGAAATCGGCTGCTCGGGTACCTGAGGACCGCTGACCGGACGGAAGCGTGCCAGGACAGAAGCCGTGTTCGGACCGTTGGGGATGGGCTCGCCGCTGCTAGGAGCGCTTCGCCGGTAGCTAGGCGCGAGTCCGGAGACGGCGTGGTGGGATTGCAGCTCCCCATTGGGGCCGCTGCAATCCCACCCCTCCTTCGCTGCGGCCCGGAGGCTGCCCGTACTCAACCCCTTCACCACGAGCCTACGGTCATTGAGCAGTCGAGGTAGTACATGGCAAGGAGTCATCCCAACGCGCAGCTCAGGGCGCTCTTACAGGAGGCAGGCTGGACAGCTGCTCGACTGGCCCGAGCAGTGAACACCCTTGGCCAAGTCCACGACCTGTCTCTCACTTATGACCGCA
>NZ_JBVJVY010000204.1:0-1700 GCF_055603265.1 Streptomyces sp. NPDC037288 | reverse complement strand
GCGCTTGCCTTTACCCGCGGGGTGGGTGCGCAGGCGGTGGCACAGGCGGGTGCGGGAGCCGGGCCGCATGGCGATCAGTCCGGCCACCGACAGGCGCCCCGATCGTCGGCCGCTGACGGTCACGACCGGTGTGCGGCCGCGTCGGCCCCAGGTACGGGTAGCCGAACGCCCGGACCCTGCCGATGTGTTTGCGAAAGTGCCAGGTCACCGCTTCCGCGTCGGGAGCGGACAGGGTGGTGCCGTCCACGGCGACAGGCGCAAGCCCTGCTAGAAGGCGCAGGGCTGGCGCTGGTCGGCCACTGGTCCGGCCAGGGTCGAGAACAGGTGGCGCAGCGGTCCGCTTCCCAGCCGGCGCCGGGCACGTGCCAGCGACGAGGGGCACGGGCGGGCCACGGGCACGCTGCCCAGGCGCACCGTGAGCTTGGCCCATACCGCCTTGGTAGGAGGATCGCTCGAAGAAGGCGAGGGCCAGCACGAAGTACACCACGACGCGCGCCGGGAGCAGCCGCAGTCGCTGCGTGCGGACACCGGTGTCCTCCAGGACGGCGTCGACCAACTCGGGGCCGATGATCTCGGTCAACTCGCCCAGGTGGCCAGGCGCGTACACGTCCAGGGCTGTCGCGCGGGGACCTGACGCTGACAGAATTCTGCGACAACGGGACCTCCGGGACACTCGCAATGACTTCGACACCATGCGAACTACCAGATGTCGCGCCCCTCTTGACAGAGCGCACACATCGTTAACGCACTGGCGTTGCACTTCATGGGACGCGATCCTCCGCTGCCTCCGGCGAGCAAGCCGACAGCGGTGGATGGCCCATCGCGTTTCCTACGGGAGACGGAGCGTATCCACATAGCCGACCGGCCGCGGGAGAAGGCATCGATCCGTGCTATCGCACGGGAGCTTGGGCGCAGCCCGTCCACCGTCAGCCGAGAGGTCCGGCGCAACCGTACTGTCCTGCACGACTGCGGCCGCTGGTACTACCGGCCACATGCAGCCCACGCCCGCGCCGATGCCCGCCGGCCCCGTCACAAGCCCGGCAAGATCGCCGGGAATCCGTGATTACGGGACTTCGTTCAAAGGCATCTGGGTCTGAAGTGGAGCCCGGAACAGATCTGCCACGCTCTTCGGATCCAGTTCCCCGACCGGCCGGAGATGCAGTGGCCCATGAGACGATCTACCAGGCAATCTGCATCCAGGGGCCGCGGCGGGCTGAGACGGGAACTCGCTCGGGCACTTGCGCTCAGGCCGCGCTCGGCGCAAGCCCCGCCGCCAGCCCAGCAGCGCCAGCCCCGCTTCGCCACCACCATGGTCGTGATCAGCCTACGGCCCACCGAAGCAGAAGACCGGGCCGTCTCCTGACCACTGGGAGGGCGACTTGATCATCGGGAAGAACGGCGGCTCAGCGATCGGAACGCTGGTGGAGCGTTCCGCCCGCTAGGTGATGCTCCTGCACCTGCCCCACGGCCGTACCGCGGAACACGTCCGCGACGCCTTTGTCACCACCGCGCAGCCCCCGCCTGCACAACTGAAGCAGTCGCTGGCCTGGAATCAGGGCAGCGAGATGGGCCGCCACCACGAGTTCACCCTGGCCACTGAAGTTGCCCCGTGAACTTGGACACTCGATCTCTATGCCGCGAGGGTGTGCTGGTGGCGCCGCCTGGTCTCGGCCGGGGTGAGGTAGCCGAAGACCTTGTGC
>NZ_JBVJVY010000203.1:0-1776 GCF_055603265.1 Streptomyces sp. NPDC037288 | reverse complement strand
AGCCCGTCGAGAACCACGCCGCAGCCACGCGAGCGGAGCGCCACGCCCGACGGCTCTTCGAGGCCGTGCAGGCCCTCACGCGTTCTGGTCGGAGCCACAGTTCCGTGGCCCGGGAGCTCGGCCTGAACCGCCGCACCGTCAGCAAGTACGCCCGGGCCCATACCTGGCAGGAGGTGGTGCGTCGCCCGCCCCGCAAGCCTCCACACTGGATCCCTACCTCAGCTACCTGCAACAACGCTGGGACGAGGGACAGCACAGCGCGAAGATCCTGCACGAGGAACTGCAGACCAAGGGCTACCTTGGCCACTACCAGCGCGTGAAAATGGCCGTCGCACCCCTCAGGCGGGGCCTGCCCATCGACGAACCACGCGAGCGACCGCCCTCCCCGCGCGAAGCCGCCCGCTGGATCACCACCCATCCGCACCGCCGCAACCCGCATATCAACGACCGCCTGCCCCGGCTCCTCGACCACTGCTCTGAACTCAAGACCGTCCACGACCTGGTCCGCCGCTTCGCCGCCATGCTCGACAACGGCGACGCGACATCCTTGCCAGAGTGGCTGGACGACCTCGCAAACACCGGGCTGGCTCCGCTGACCGGACTTGCCGGAGCCCTGCGCGAAGACCGACATGCAGTCGCCCAGGGAATCGTCACCCCATACAACTCCGGGGTCAACGAGGGCCGCATCACCGACGTCAAGCTGCAGAAACGCCTCATGGCCGGACGCGCTGGCGTCCCCCTTCTCCGTCACCGCATCATCCTGATCGCCCACCTCCGCCGACGCTATGCGGACCAGCCGACCGTGTCACCGAGATGATCTCCAGCTACGAAAATCTTGCCAGAGCCACGTTCATGTGTACGCCGACACCGTCATCCCCGAACGGGCGGGCCAGAAGGCCAACCGGACGCGGCGCGGCCGAGCCGGCGGCAGACCACCGACCTTCGACCGCGACCTCTACAAGGCCCGCAACGTCGTCGAACGCTGCTTCAACCGCCTCAAGCAGTTCCGCGCGATCGCCACCCGCTTCGACAAACTTGCCGACCGCTACCGGGCCGGAGTCCACCTCGCCTCGCTCATCCTCTGGCTCCGCGAACCCAACCAAGATCATTTGTCAGACAGGACCTCGGCCAGGATGGGGAGGCCCTGGCGCTCGCAGATGCGGATGATCCGGTGGGTACGGGCGGCGGTCAGGTCGTGAGCCCGGCCCGGTAGTGCGGGTGAGAGCCACAGCAGTCGGCCGCCCGGACCGGTGACCACCTGTACGTTCACCCTGTGCCGGCGGTGCTTGTGGGAGTAGTCGGCCCGTCCGTCGCCGACCCGGTCGCACTCGGCGAGCGTGCCGTCCAACAGGACAAAGTCGGGGTCGGTCTCGCGCAGGACCTTCAGCAGACCCGGCGCACGTTCGGCGAGCAGGTGGATGACCGCGCTGGTGTAGGCGTGGGCGGTGGACTCGCTGATCCCGAACCCGGCAGCGATCTTCGCCAGGGTGATGTGCTCGCGCAGGTACGCCAGTGCCACCATCGCGCGCTGAGAGGGGCGGAGCTTGCAGCGCCGGTCGCCCTCACGGGTGACGATGAGCATGGTGAAGGTTGACTCTGTAGAAGTTGGCGCCCACTGCAGGTCGGAACGCAAGTCAACCTTCAGCGACCGTTCTCTCGCGGAGTGACTACTGAAGAAGCTCATTGAACCTCTTTCATCCTGAAGAGTCGCAGGTCAGTAGCACGTGGATGGCTTGGACGGTGCGGCTGACGCGGCGGGTGGAGGAGCGTGCTCTG
>NZ_JBVJVY010000202.1:0-1798 GCF_055603265.1 Streptomyces sp. NPDC037288 | reverse complement strand
TTTTCCGGCCGCACTCGCCAGGGCGGCTTGACGAGCTGAGGGCCTGAGGTGTCTTTCTCGGACTCGCCGCAGCCATGTGCTGCTACAAACGGCTCGTCCGCCTCACCACGTAAGACACCGGTCTTAGTTGGTTTCGGGCCGTCACCGTGTACGGTCGATCACCGTGCCGCGTCCACCCCGGCCAGGCACCGCACATGGTGGCCAGGCCGATGTTCTTGGTCTCGTACATCCTTGCGTTCCCACGCTCTGACCCGTCCAAAGCGGGCCTTGTGTGACGCTGGCGCGGACTCGTCGTCCCGCGCATGCGCCTGGACTGCTCGATCCGCGCCTTTACCCGATCCCGCGGCCAAACGAGGCGTCTTTACTACTGTCAGGCTCCGGCAGATACACCTGATCGGAGTCAATTGCCTGCCGAATTTGATGAAGTCTTAGGGCCACATGGATATCGAGCAAGCGCTGTGGCTCCTGCCAGCCGGGGCCGAGAACAACGCTGATTCGGCTCAACCGCTGGGCAGCTGTATTGATGTGGATGTGCAGGTTCGTCGCAGTCCGACTGAGTTTCTGCCCGCTGTCCAGGTACGCCTGCAAGGTGGCACGCAACGCCGTGCCTCGGCGTGCGTCGTAGCTGAGGAGGGGACCTATCATCGCTTCGATGAAGGGCTCGAGCTCGGGTTTCGCTTTGACCAGCAATCCCATGAACCCTAACTGCTCAACTGCCGCCACATCGCCGTTCCTCCCGAGCGCCAGCAATACTTTCGCGCAGGAGACGGCCTCTTGGCAGGCGTCACTCACGCTATGGGGCGACATCACGGGGCCAGCCGCGCCGGCGGTGGCCAGGTGGCCGATGGCGCGGCTCAGCTCCGTGACGAGGCGGTCAGCGGCTGGCCACGGGGCCTCACCGGGCAGCATGAAGATCAGCCAGCCCTGTCGTTGTGTGGTCAAGCCGCGATTCCGGCGTGCATATGCCGCTGCCCATGAAGAAGACCGTTTCGCTCTCGCTTTCACGACGTGAACGGCAACGAGTACATGTGGGCAGGTGAGGTCGAGTCCCAGACGATGCGCCCCCATATACAGGCCTTCGGTTTCTTCGGGCCGGGCTGCGAGCAGAGCCTTGAGAAGGTCTCGCTGAACCCCGGCCTCGGCTGTCTCCGCCGCGCGTTGAGCCAACAACAGCGCGGCCATCATCGTGGCAGGGCTCATGCCGCCGTCAGACATCGCGTGTTCCTTTACTCCATGCGTGGTCGCCGTATACCTTGGTCGTCTCTATGACGCCGCAAGAGACACGGCGTTACGCTGGAACGCTTGCATGTGACCTGTTACACAAGCTTGTCGATCTCCTCGTTGTGTGAGGATCTTCGAAGGGGCGACTGCGGAGTTGGCATGGTGGTTGCGTTCGTAGTCGATTGGGCTGCGGTGCCCACATACGCTGTGTAGCCGCAGGGAGTTGTAGAACCCGGTGATCCATGTGGCGATCTTCAGCCGGGCCTCGGCGCGGGTGGTCTGCCGATGGACGTACCCGGCCTTGAGAACGCTGTTGACGGCCTCGCTGACGGCATTATCGGAACACGACCCGACACGTTGTCCTGAACCGTTCCGGGTTCGGTAGGGACTCGATCGTTTGAGAGGATCGAGTTATGGCACGTCCTTCCCTCTACCCCGTTGAGCTGCGTAAACGAGCGGTCCGCATGGTCGCCGAGGTACGTCCGGAGTACGACACCGAGTGGTCCGCGATGGAAGCGGTCGCCCAGAAACTGGGCATCGGCACGACCGAGACGCTGCGCAAGTGGGTGCGGCAGGA
>NZ_JBVJVY010000201.1:0-1839 GCF_055603265.1 Streptomyces sp. NPDC037288 | reverse complement strand
CTCCTCGGCCCAACCCTCGACTTCAGTAATCCCCTCCACGCCGGGACAACGAGAAGAACCAGCTCAGGACACGATTTCTGACTGGAGTACTAGTATGGCCCCCTCATGCGACCAGCTTCATGGGCTCCCCCTCAGCGGCGCAGCCGTCACCGGGCCGGAACTGGCAGCGGGGTCACCAACTCGGCGGCTTGACATCCGCAGCACCTCCTCCACCGCCTCGTTCAAGGCCTCCAGCGGTGCCCTTCCGTACGCCTTGCAGGCCGGCAGATATCGGCCACCCCGTGATCACCTTCGCCGCCACTTCGACGAACCACGGGACCCGCGCCCCGGACCGCCCCCGGTCCAGGCCCGCCCCGGATACACCGACGGCCCGCACTTGCAACGAGAAAGCAAGTGCGGGCCGCCGGTGACCAGCCACTGCAGCAACAACGGCCTGACTCTGCAGCCACCAGCCGGAGATCTTCCGGGTGCACAAGAGGCTCGCCGCCGAACGCAGCCAAGCCATTTCCCGAGCAGGGCACCGTCGCCGAGGTGATGGCGCACTCCCCGCTCGAAGGCTCCCCGTCCGAACAGGCGCCCAGCGCTAGAAGTTTTCGCAGACGTTCCCGAACGTGGGATTGAGAGCCCCAATGACGGTGACCGTGTTGCCACACGCATTGACGGGCACGTGTACGGGCGCCTGAACCAGGTTGCCACTCAGAATTCCGGGAGAGTTCTGAACCCTTCCAGCGGCATAGCCGTCGGCAGCTGCGGCGCTCGCGCATCCGAGGAGCGCGGTAGCAGCCAGAGCAGCGACAACGAGAGGTAGACGGGAACGCATTGTTTCTCCTTCAGATGTGGGGCTGTGAACACCCATTTGCTCTCCCGACGATCAGCGGAGAAACGCTGATCCAGAAAGAAACCGGCAGAAACCACTCGTTCCGTTAGAGGTACGGCCATCTCGGCCGGCTGCAGCCTTCTGGCCGGTGCCAGAGCCGTCGGCCAGGACATCTGGTTGGCAACTGACTGCTGCCATCGCGCGAGTACATCGAGGCACCCCAGCCCGGAACGGGCGAGGTCGTACGGCCGGCAGACCAGCCCGGCAGTCGGAGCTGTGCCAACGTCCCGCACCTACAGGGAGGGATCGTAGGTGCGGGACGTCTGTGACAGCGACTGACACTCCAGAAGTGCTAACTGGGCGGTCAACAGCCGGAGATCCCGTCAGATGTACAGGGAGGTCTGCGCAGAATCTCATGAGAAGAACGACCAGAGCGCCAAGAACGTTACGGCATAAAACCTCAAATCATTGGTGTGCCTCCGAGGATCCAGCAAGTGAAGGGCCGTCGCTGACGGGTACAAAGGAACGGCCCTCAGCGCATCGCCGCCACAGCCTGCGAAACGCACGTGGTCCTGCAAGAGGACCGCTGGCCTTCGGGCCCAGCGCTGCCACGGTGTGACCGTGCTCGGCAACAGCGCCTATATCAACACCGGTCTGATCGTCCCGCATCGCAAACGCCCCGGCCGGGCGCTGCTGAAGGACGAGGAAGAGGACAACGTTGCCACCGCAATGTCCGCGCACGCGTCGAACACGTCTTCTCCCGGATGAGGAACTACAAGATCCTCCGCGCCTGCCGGCAGCGCGGTGACGGCCTCCATCACGCTGCCCAGGCCGTCGCCCGCATGCACAACCTCGCCCTCGCCGCATGACTCGACAAGCCCAGCCTCCCGCTTCAAGCTGCTTGATCACAGCCTTATGCAACACCCTTTACTGGCTTCAGCTCGTCAGGGTGAGGGTGGGTCGTCGAAGGTCAGGCCGGTGCCCGCTATGAAGCCGTCGAGAGTGTGGGGCCGGTACTGCAG
>NZ_JBVJVY010000200.1:0-1842 GCF_055603265.1 Streptomyces sp. NPDC037288 | reverse complement strand
AGTGATGAGTCGCATCGATACGTCGAAAGGCCTCAAACTGGCACAGCGACAGAACTCTCATACCGGCATGAGGCATACCTGAACGCCCACTAAGACCGCGTCCTACATGGGCTAAGCGTCAGGCGGTCGGCATGCCTTTCAGATACGCCCAGGCTGTACGGTCGATGGCCTCGGGGTGATCGACCGATGGCTGAGGATGGTCCCGGTGGAACGCCTGGACGGCTGCCTGGGTCTTCGGGCCGTAGTTGTCGGCGTACGCCACGCTGGCACTGAGGTAGCCGGTCCGCTTCAACTCGTGCTGGAGCAGCCTGGCCGACGGAGAGGAGCTGTTCGGCGTCGGGAGACCGGCTGTGGGCAGCTTCAGCTTCATGCCGATGCTGATGGCTTCGGGGTCCGTCCCGATAGTCGAGCTGTTGAGGCCGTACAGAGCTCTCCAACCGCCGTCGATGCCCAGCGTCGAGGCGATTTTCGCCAGGCAGTCACCTGCCTGCACGGTATACGTCTGAGCCGTCGGACCGGGCGTGGGAGCGGCGTCCGGCTCGGGGCTGGGTATCGATGCAGGAGCCGGGGTGAGCTTAGATTGCTGACTGCTCAGGGCACCGGAGGCGATGCCGTGACCGGGGCTGTTGCATGCCCAGGCACTGGGGCCCTGGGCTGCGAGGATCCGTGCAGCGACAGCGATCTGCTGAGCCTTGGTCGCCTGATAGGCGTGGGGGGCGATGTCCCGGCCTCCGAAATCGGCCCAGGTGCGGTCCTGTATCTGAAGGCCACCGGTCGAGTCGGCGTCGCCATGCGGCAGGTTCCAATGTCCGGAGCCGGGCGTGTGCATGTCCCCGCTCTCGCAGGCGGCGATGCGGTCCCAGGTGGCGCTGGGTGTGGATACGGAGTGGGCGATGCCAGTTGCCGCGACGGATGCGCCGAGCCCCAGCGTCACCCCCACAGACGCCCTCTTGACGATCGTAAACTTCGGCTTGCTGTGTCGCCCCGGCATGTCACTTCCCGATCTGGCCGCAAACGGCAACTGCCGCTAAAAAGGGCCGTTATAGCTTCACTGGAAGCGATCATTTCCAGCGTTAGGGCTCGAATCTGCCCTCATGTGTTCGCCTCTCAGCGGTGAGAGGCCGATATACCCTTAGGACCCGCGAGCGGTTCATTCCTCACGCAGGTTCGCGAAACTTTCCGTGTGGCATAGGACACTTCGTCACGCGTTACTACCGCTGGATCGACTGTTTCCGGTCTCCTGCCGGCCGGAGACCTCAGGGGGATATGGGGCCAAGGCCCCTCATTTCCGCGGAGGAACATGAGCCCGCTCTACTACGACCGACGGGGCGGAGAGGGCACCACGGCGCATCCCTGGTCAACCAAACGAAAGGTCAGCCGTCAATGACCCTCTTTCATCCTGAATAGTCGCAGGTCGAGAGGGTGTGGAGGGTTTGGACGTCGCCAGGACTTAGACCGTCCTACCTTCTTGGTCGGGTTGAGCGAGCCATTCGTAGGGTTGGCTCGCCCAGGGGTGTCGAGTGTGGCTTTTAGACCGTTGCCCTCGGTGGCTGGGGACACTTGGCCGCTCGACACCCCGCGACGACTCGGCCGCTGATTGGGATGTGCGAGCAGATCGCTGAGTAGGACAACGTCGGCGAGGTCGTCTGCAGGGTTGCGCTGTCACGACGATGCTCGGGAGCAGGATGAGCCGGATATGGGCCGGTGTTGACGCTGGCAAGACGCATCACCACTGCGTGGTCCTCGACACTGACCTTCCCCTCGTAGCGTGGAGGTGTGACTGAAGGGGAAGTTGAGGGTCATGGGTGGGAAGCGACGGTCGTACGACGCGCCGTTCCGTGA
>NZ_JBVJVY010000199.1:0-1903 GCF_055603265.1 Streptomyces sp. NPDC037288 | reverse complement strand
GAGTGAAGTTCCTGCGTTTCTGCGACAACCAGCTTCCCTTTCCGAACAGACCCATCGTAGTGGGACCACTGTCCGGAAACTTCGGGGCGCCTCATTTCTCGTCGGTAGTCGGGGCTGTGAGCCGGGGCGGAGAGGCCGGAAGTGGGGCCTGAAGGCGGGCAGGAACCTCTGAGCTGAGCCGGTGGACCGGAAGTAACTCATGGGCCCGTTCCCCCTGCCGTTGGGCTGATGGCCTCTCCGCACGGTTGTTCAGATACTTCGAGGTTCGGTGCTCGGCCGGCGGGCGGCCTCGTAGGAGTCTGATTCGAAAATCAACCATCCACGCAGGTCAGACCGTTTCCGCTGTCTGGAGGGACACTTGATAGCCGAGCATGTTGAGCTGGCTGACCAGGCGACGGGTCTGCCGGGCCCGGCCGGTTCGCTGGATGAAGTAGTCGCTTCCGAGGTCGTGGTACTCGGCATCGTGGGTGAGCATGTGCCAGACCGACGTCAGGATGGTGTGGCCGACGGCCACCAGCGCTCGTTTCTTGCCGCGGCGGACGGCGATGCGTTTGTAACGGGCGGCCAGGTACGTGCTCTTGCTGCGGGCGGCTGCGGTGGCTGCGAGCCCGAGTGCCCCCTTCAGCCAGGGGTCGCCGGGGCGGGACTTGCCGGAGGTGTGCTTGCCGGCGGACTCGTAGTTGCCCGGGCACATCCCGGCCCACGACGCCAGGTGGGCGGCGCTGGGGAAGCGGCTCATGTCCACGCCGATCTCGGCGAGGATCACCTCGGCGGACCGGGTGCTCACCCCCGGGATCGTCGTCAGCAATTCCGCCTGGCGGCGAAAGGGAGCGAGCTGCCGGGCGATCTCCTCGCTGATACGGGCCTCGGTTGCGGTGACCGCGTCGATGCGGTCGAGCATGGTGCGGGCGAGGAAGGCATGGTGGTCGGTGAACCGGCCGGTTAGAGCCTGGGCGAGGATCTCGCGTTTGGCCCGCATGCTGGCCTTGGCCATGTCCGCCAGCACCAGGGGGTCGCGCTCGCCGGCGATCAGGGCCTCCAGCATCGCGCGGGCCGACTTGCCCAGAAGGTCGGAGACGACTGCGGACAGCTTGATCCCGGCATCCTCGAGGATCTTCTCCAGCCGCTGGGCTTCGCGAGTGCGCTCGCGGATGACCTCGGTGCGGTAGCTGGTCAGGTCGCGCAGCTGCCGGATCTCCGGCGGCGGGACGAACGAGGGCCTCACCAAGCCGTGTTCGACCATCTTGCAGATCCACTCGGAATCGGCGACGTCGGTCTTGCGGCCGGGGACGTTCTTCATGTGGCGGGCGTTGAGCAGCCAGCACTCGATGTCGTTCTCCAGCAGGTAGAACACCGGCTTCCAGTACGAGCCGGTGGCCTCCATGCCCACCACGGTGATGCCCTCGGCGATCAGCCAGTCCCGCATCGCCAGCAGGTCACGGGTCATGGTGGAGAACGTGCGGACCTCCTTGCGGCGCCGCTTGCCCGGTCCCGGGACGCGGATGCAGACCTTCACGTCGGCCTTGCCGATGTCGATTCCGGCGCATCGTTCGTGAACCACGTCCATGCCCCGGCCCTCCCCTCGCGCGGTGTGCTGTTGTGCAGCAGCCGCCCGGCGGGGACCAAGCAGGCAAAAGAATCTGATTCACATGCTCGAAGCAACACTTCCGGGTGCCTGACGAAGGGTCCCCGGCGTCCTACTCAATGTCGGGTTCCGGTGGCACCAAGTCTCCACGACGTCAGCCGGACGGCCGCAGCCCGATTTTCTCCCCTTTGGGGAGTCGCCGTCAGGAGATCGGATTACTCAATGAACCTCTTTCATCCTGAAGAGTCGCAGGTCAGTAGCACGTGGATGGCTTGGACGGTGCGGCTGACGCGGCGGGTGGAGGAGCGTGCTCTGCGC
>NZ_JBVJVY010000198.1:0-1914 GCF_055603265.1 Streptomyces sp. NPDC037288 | reverse complement strand
CCCCCACCCTCCGGACACCTCACCCCACCGGCATACCGCAGGGATCATGAACCGCCACCACCCGACAACGACCCGAAAACCTCAGTACCTGGCCCGACACCGTCGGGGCGAGGCACGGTCCCACGCCGCCAGCATGGCGGAACCAGCGCGTCCCCACGGCCGCAGAGACCCCGATCTCAACCGCTGCGTCCTGAGAGCTCACCCCGCGTGCGATCGCCTGCCAGAACCGGACGCGATCCTCACGCCACGCGACGGTCGGCCGCCCTGGCGAGGGAATCTGCCCGCGATACAACCGCGCAGCCTGCTGCCGCTTACCCACCCACACCAGCAACACCTCCAACTACAGGAGGTGTTGTGACGACCAGTTGAATCCGCCCTGGCAGCCACGGTCTGAGTGAAAGATCACCGGCCGGGTCGGGCGGCGTCGGCGGCAGGCGGACTGGAGAGGGTCCGCGACCAGTTCGGTGCGCAGGTGGTCGGCTGTGGCCCAGCCGACGACGCGACGGGAGGCGATGTCGATGACGGTTGCCAGATAGAGCCAGCCCTCGTCGGTGGAAGCGTAGGTGATGTCACCGCACCAGCGGGTGTCGAGGCCGTCCGGGTCAGGAGCGAAGTCCCGGACGACGAGAACGGGCCGGACGGCGGCCCGCGGGTCGGGGATCGTCGTCAGCTGCCGTCGCCTGCGGCGTCGGCCCTGCAGCCCGGCGCCTCGCATCAGTCTGGCGATCCGGCGCCGTCCGCAGCCCTCGCCCTGTCGTTGCAGGACGGCGTGGATGCGCGGGGACCCGTAGGTCCCGCGGGACCGCTCGTGGACTTCGGTGATCTTCTCGGTCAGCTCGGCATCGCGCACCGCCCTCGGACCGGGCCCGCCAGTGCGGCGGGCATAGAAGGCGGCTCGGGAGACCTGCAGCAGTTCACACGCGCGCTTGACGTTGTGACCGTCTCGCTTCTCCGCCTCGATGAACGGGTGCACCGTCACCGGGTCTCCTTCGCGAAGAAAGCCGTGGCCCGCTTGAGGACCTCCACGTCCTCCCGCAGCCGGCGGTTCTCCCGCCGCAGCGCGGCCAGCTCCTCGCGTTCGCTGCTGGTCAGCCCATCGCGCTCGCCCGCGTCGGTCTCCGCCTGGCTCACCCACAGCCGCACCGCGGTCTCGGTCAGGTCGAAGTCCTTGGCCACCTGGCCGACCGAGCGGTCACCGCGTCGGCACAGCTCGACGATCTCGGCCTTGAACTCCGGCGTGAACGAACGCGAGACCGAGGCTTCTTCTTCCTCATGCTCTCCATGATGGACATCCTCCCGGGGCCGAACCCCTGATCTCGGATGTCCGCCAAAGCGGATCAAGCCCAGTCACGTAAGATCGGAAACCCAGGGGCTCTGGGCATGGCTGTCATGGTTGAGACCGCTCGATGGCTCAAGGCACTTGGCCACCCGGAGCCCCGTGACGACTCGACCGCCAATGGGTAGATGCGACTCCGATCGCTGCTGTAGGACAACGTCGGCGAGGTCGTCTGCGGGATCGATGTGACGGCGAGCTGGCGGAGGGGAACGTGCCGGAGATCTGGGCCGGAGTGGACATCGGCAGACGCATCACCACTGCGTGGTGATCAATGCGGAGGGCAAGCGCCTGCTGTCCCGAGCCGGGTCTCGAACGACGAAAGTGAACTTCTCGCCCTGATCGGCGATGTCCCGGAAATATCCCGGGACGTGCTGTGGGCCGTCGACCTCAACCACGGCGGGGCCGCGCTGCTGATCGGCCTGCTGGTCAACCACAGCCAACCGGTCGCCTATCTCACCGGCCTGGCCGTCCATTCCCATGAGTCTTTTCAACGGTGAGCCTCCAGGGTGAGGATGGCCTTTGTGGTTGACGTGAGTGCGTTCGGGCTGAGTCTGGCCTTGCGGAGGATCCGCCAGGTC
>NZ_JBVJVY010000197.1:0-1929 GCF_055603265.1 Streptomyces sp. NPDC037288 | reverse complement strand
ACGTGCCTGCTCGTCACAAAAAGGTACGCAAGAACTCGATCACAGTCGCGAACCGATACGCTGCCGTGACCCTTTCCCTGGGCGTCGTGCTGGGAGTGGGCGGAGCTGCTGCGGCCCCGGCCCTGGCTTCTTCCTCTCACGGTTCTTCCGGGGGACATGGTGCTGCTCATGGTGATCACGGCAGCAGCATCCTTGGCCACATCACAGGGAAACCTACGTGGGCCCACGAATTGTATGTCAAGAACGATACAGGCAAGACCATATACGTTGTCCCATCAGATAGCGAAGAGGCTAAGACCGGCGCCTTCTGGGCAAAATTGGCGGAAACCTCTGGATCTCAACTAGCGCAGCTTGTTGGCCAGTCCAAGAATGCCAGTAAGGAAGAGAAGAAGTTCGGTAAGGCCGTCGAGAAGATTGGGACTTTCCGTGAGATCCTGGGACTTGCTGGGGAGCTTGATGCAAACTTGAACCATAATGGACTTGTCGCGATTAAGCCTGGCGCCAAGCTGCCGGTCTACCGCAAGGGCCATTTAGAGAATTTAGGTGACTACAAGGTGGGGGAGAAACCCGTACACCTTGACTTCATCACCAGGGACGAGGGAGGAATCCGGGTTGCCAAGGTCGACTCCACAGGAAACGGTACCTGGATTGCCGGGAAGGAAGGTATTGTCCACGATGGTGGGGGTCAAACGCCCGGGACATGGCAGGCCCCGAGTAAGGGAGGAGAGGGGGATTGGGCGGGCTCTCAGAAGGGATCGCAGAATACCTGGATCAGGAACACTACAGACCGTTGGCTCATTGTCAACACACAGCCGAGCAAAAACTCCGAGTGGGTCTCCTGGGCGGCCAATTTGACAAAATTTGTCGGCACGAAAGTTGCTGCAGGACTCGGCGGAAAGGCGGCCGCAGAGTTGGCCGAAAAGGCTTTCATCGTAAATGACTTGATTTCCGATGGCGTAGATGCCTATCTCAAGGAGCACGGAGTGACCTTAGTCGCTCCTCGGCAGGACAGGGTTGTCAACGTGATTACCCCTACCGATGAAGTAAAGGAGATGGGAAATAAGGTCCCATTTCTAAAGAATGTCCACGTGGACGTCATGACTGATGACGGCAAGGGGGGGCTCCGGCATTCCAGTTTAAACACCGAAGGGCACAGGACCTTCCAGGCTACCGACTACGGTCTTCATGACATCGGAGCTTCCCCCATGACGTGGGGTAGGTTTTATTCTAAAGGGCCCCTTGGTATCCTTACGAGTAGCAATGGCCTCCCGGACACACAGAACCAGCCGGCCGATTTAAATAACCCGTGGACTGATCCTGACTTCAAGGGCCCAGACTCCAACGGCTATTTCAACCATAGGCAGGAGGGTGTTAGAAACAACCTACTTGACGAAGGGGCCGTAACCATCCACAACGTCCTTGACAAGCGCGTCCGCCTCGTCACCGATGGAGCCAACGGCGGAAAGGTAATTGACGACATAGAGCCTCAAGGAGAAAAGAAATTCGACAAAGCCTCCACTATGGTGGCCGTAACTGAAGATGGTTATATGGTGCGGTTCGAGCCCAAGGGGAACATGCATTACGAGGTGCGTAAAGGAGGCGTTACCGGCGTCAGGTCGGTCAAGGAGCCCACCGGAAACTATTACGCGAACGATCAGTATCACGGCGGCCTGTTCCCCTTTGAGCACAAGACAAAGTCTCTCAAGGAGTGGGATGAATCCGGTGCTTGGCCTCTTGCGAAGCGCCCGGCGGAAAACAGTCCCCAGAAGGATGATCCGCTGGCCGGTGATGCCCGCGCAGAGAACAAGGCGTTCGAGAAGGCCAACCGCCCGGCCGGGGAGGCCAAGGCCGAGGGCGGCCGCGTCAAGCGTGGGGCGGTGGGGAACGGCGGGGGCAGCAGTTCGTCCAGTGATCTGGTGATGGAGCGGC
>NZ_JBVJVY010000196.1:0-1938 GCF_055603265.1 Streptomyces sp. NPDC037288 | reverse complement strand
GGGGTGAAGTTCCTGCGTTTCTGCGACAACCAGCTTCCCTTTCCGAACAGACCCATCGTAGTGGGACCACTGTCCGGAAACTTCGGGGCGCCTCACAGGTCGTGGACCTGTTGCCAGCGTTCCCGGGTGGTCTGCTCGCGCACACCGCCCGGCCGGGCCGGGTTCACGCTCGCCCAGCACGCGGTGTGCGAGCGGACCTCGGACAGGGCCTTGCCGCACAGGTTGGACCACATGTGCCACCGGTCGCTGACCTGCACTGCTTCGGGGAGGGCCTGGCGGATCGCCTCGCCGTAGGACCCGGAGCCGTCACGGCAGACATACTCGGCGCCGGGGTGCTCACGCAGCCACTTCGTCACCGTCTCGGCCTTGCGGTCAGGCAGGACATCGATCCGCTCGCCGGTCTCTGCGTCGATGACGATCGTGGCGTAGCGGTGCCGGCGCTTGAGGGCGAAGTCGTCGATGCCGACCACCCGCGGCACGCGCAGCGGCGGTATGGGCAGGCGCATGAGCGTCCGCAGAGCCGTCGAACGGGAGACGCCGCAGGCCAGGACGCGTAAAAGGCGGGCGCCCGCCCGTCCCGCTAACTCCTTGACCACGGACCCGAGTTGACGGGCGAGGCGGTTGGTACGGCGCTGGTAGCGCTCCACCAGGCCCGGTACCTGCTCGCGGAACGTCTGCCGCGGGCAGCCGGGCTCTGGGCAGACCAGACGCCGCAGCCGCACCGAGACGACGACCCGCCGCCCGTCCACCGGGACATCCGTGAGCGTCCGGCCATGGAAGCCGTGCACTCTCAACGTCGGCACCCCGCACACGGGGCACGGCACCCGATCATCCCGGGTCCGCGCCGTCACCCGGATCACGTCACCCTCGTCCGACACATCTTCCACAACCAGCGCCGTCAGGCCGAAAACACCACAGCCACAAGCTCGTTGACATCTCGCACACCACACCAACGGCGCCCGTCACCCTTGGTTACCACCGATTACGGGCCAGAGCCGCTCGTTTGACAGACCCTCTCACTGTAAAACCCCACCCGTTACCGGTCGTCCCAGCGGTCCAGTACACGGCGTTGGACGGTATCGGGGTAGATGTGCTGGAAGGAGCTGCGACTCATCCGGCCTTCTGCGGGGGCGGGGAGCAGGGCGTCGTGGGTGACTTTAGGACCGTGGTGAGTTTGCTGTTCCTGGGGGGTATAGCAGGCCAGGAGGGAGAGGATGCGGCCTTCGCGGATGATGCGGCGTTTGGTGGGATGGACGCGGGTGTTAAGCGCCCAGGTAAGTTCGGCCAGGTTCGAAGGGTCGATGTCGTCGTCCAGGACCACGATGCGGGGCACGAGGTGTTCGTAGCGCTGGCGGTCGATGACATTGGTGATGCGTTGGACGAAGGCGAGCGTATCGGTGGCGGGGAGCTGGATGCGCCAATTGGAAGGGACGGTGATGACGAGGAGGTGGGAAGCGGCCTCGAAGGGCTCCCAGGCGGTGGTGATGGGCAGATTGGCGAGGCGCAGGGTCCTGAGTGTTTCAGCGGCGACGGTTAGGCCGGTGGTGGTATGGAATTCGTCGACGGGCTCGCCTTCGACCACGGCGGGCCAGATCGGGTTGTTGCGATGGGTGATGGCTTCGATGGTGTAGACGGGTTGGGGGGAGGTGTGGTCGGGGCGGTAGCCGGCGAATTCACCCATGGGGCCTTCGGTACCCGACCGGTCGGGTGAGAGATGGCCTTCGATGATGATTTCAGCGGTGGCGGGGACGCGGAGGCTGTTTGTTTCGCAGCGTACGAGTTCGATGGGTTCACCGAGGAGAGCGCCGAGGAACCCGGCTTCTTCAACGCCATCGGCCTCCGCAACAGCAGTCCGCGTCCCGCCACCGATCACTGCCACCGCTGTGACCGCACCCGAGCCCGCCGCGAACCCACCCGCGCCTTGTGCCGCTGCCGTAC
>NZ_JBVJVY010000195.1:0-2029 GCF_055603265.1 Streptomyces sp. NPDC037288 | reverse complement strand
CCACCGAGCCCGGCAAAAGCGCCCCCGCACTCCCCAACACCACCAACACGACCGACGATTGATCGCCTACACCACATCAAGGGACACGACCGAGCTTCCCCGGCCTCGGACTTCAGCTCGGCGCCCGGATGCTTGCCGAGATCGGGGACGACCACGACCGCTTCGCCGACGCTCGCGGCCTGAAGGCATACGCTGGCTCCTCGCCCATCACCAGGGCCTCCGGGAAGAAGTCGAGCATCACCCGCCGGTGGGTCAAGAACGACCGGCTCAACCACGCCGGCTATCTATGGGCCTTCTCCGCACTCCGGGCCTCGCCCGGAGCCATGGCTCACTACCAGAGGCGCCGCGACGACCACGGAGACTGGCACGCCGCCGCCCAGCGACACCTCTTCAACCGCATGCTCGGCCAGCTCTACCACTGCCTCCAGAAGGGCGAGCTGTTCGATGAAGAGACCGCCTTCCCCACCGAGCTGGCTGCGGCGGCTTGACGCCTTAGCGCCGTGAGGTGTCTTCCTCAGCCTCGCCACCTGCCTCATCACACACCGCCACGTCCAACGCCTTTGTTAGGACCTCTAAGTTCTGGCGGACCCTGCACCGAGCACGCTGCTCCACCCGCCGCATCAGCCGCACCGTCCAAACCCTCCACGCCCTCTCGACCTGCGAGTATTCAGGATGAAAGAGGTTCAGTGGGCGTATCACCCGCCCGGGCGCCCGCCTCGATGGGTCTCTTGATCACCTCAGGCACGATGCGTGTCTGAGGCCGGCGGCTTCGGCCCGTTCATCGTTGCGGGTGCGCCGTCCGAATCCAGTGCGCCGGTGGACTCCCTGCGCCCCTCCCGAAGAGTCGACAAAGGTGTTCCACATCACACCAAAAGTCGGCGAATACAGCGTGCGCAACGCGTCGCTCGCGGGTCCAAAGGACATACACGCCCCTCACCGACCCAGTAGTGACCGGGGCGCTCGCCCCATCCAATTTCGTATACAAGGAGCCAAAATGACCGGGCAACACAAGAAGGCGCGTAAGTCTTCAACTGTACTGGCAAACCGATATGCTGCCATTACTCTTTCCCTGGGAGCAGTTCTCGGAATCGGTGCAGCCGGCGCAGCCCCTGCCATGGCCGAGTCGCAGCCCAGCGCGGCCTCGGAGGTCTCGCATCCGGGCAAGCCTGATTTCGAAGGAGCGCTTGGCGCACTGGTACAGAATGTGCACATGAAGGCGGCTCGCCGGCTGTACTGTCATGGGCATGGAACGGGCGTAGGCATGACTAAGGAACCGGGTGAGGCCCGGGGGCGTTTCGCTATATCTTCCCGGCTCGCTGGTATGAATCTAAAGCAGTATGCCGAGATAGCAGCCAAGGGGGACTCAGGGAGTGCGGCCAGGAAAGAGGCAGAGAAATTTCTGAAGAATCTACAGAGCGGCAAACTCACCTCTGATGCGAACGAAACGCTCAAGCAAGAGGTGGCTGATCTTTCCAAGATTCTTAAGCAGATCACAGATCTCGTGGACCAGATCAAGGATCAGGTGATGGAAAAGGTTGACCCGGCGCCTCACAAGCCCTTCAAGCATGGGTGCGGCCACTCCGGCACGGAGAATCCGGGACACACAGGGTCTGATGGCGGCTGGCAACCGGTGAAGGACGTCACCGACCACCACATCCAGCAGATCGCGGCGTGGGCGGTGAGCCAGGCCAACCGAGAAGAACACCTCACAGATGACGCCGCATATCACGCTGTGTCTCTCCAGAGCGCCGAGACGCAGGTGGTGTCCGGGACCAACTACCGCCTCCGGATCCGTCTCGACCGCCCGAGCACGCAGGTCGTAGAAGCGGTCGTCTACGAAATGCCGTGGGAGAACGTCCACAAGCTCACGTCCTTCAAGAAGGTCTCTTGACCAAACCCATTTGACCGGGTGCGCCCCTATGAGTTCCATCGCTTAGTACTCCAGTCAGAAATCGTGTCCTGAGCTGGTTCTTCTCGTTGTCCCGGCGTGGAGGGGATTACTGAAGTCGAGGGTTGGGCCGAGGAGTTG
>NZ_JBVJVY010000194.1:0-2030 GCF_055603265.1 Streptomyces sp. NPDC037288 | reverse complement strand
GGTGACGTACCGCAGCGGCCGGCGTTGCCGGTGCAGTACGCGGACTACAGCCTGTGGCAGCGCGAACTGCTGGGCGAGGACAGTGACCCGGAGAGTGTGGTCCGTCGTCAGCTGGAGTTCTGGAAGGAGGCTCTGGCGGGTGCTCCGGATCTGCTGGAGCTGCCCACCGACCGGCCTCGCCCGGCCGTCGCCGGCCACCACGGCGGCATGCTCACCTTCTCCGTCGACCCCGCCCTGCACCAGGGTCTGACCTCCCTGGCTCGCGAGTCGCGGGCGACGGTGTTCATGGTGTTGCAGGCGGGCCTGGCGGCGTTGTTGTCGCGGTTGGGTGCGGGAGAGGACATCCCGCTGGGTGGTGCGATCGCGGGTCGGCAGGACGAGGCGCTGGACGATGTGGTCGGGTTCTTCGTGAACACGCTGGTGCTGCGGACGGATGTGTCGGGCGATCCGAGTTTCCGCGAGCTGCTGGCGCGGGTGCGGGAGTGGGACCTGGCGGCGTACGCGCATCAGGACGTGCCGTTCGAGCGGGTCGTCGATGCGGTGGCGCCGGAGCGTTCGCAGGCGCGGCATCCACTGTTCCAGGTGATGCTGGTGCTGCAGAACACCGCCGCCGCCGACCTCCGCCTCCCCGGACTGGACGTCACCCCGCTGGCCGTCGGGACCGGTGCGGCCAAGTTCGACCTCGGTCTGGAGTTCAGCGAGCGCGCCACGGGCGGGATGGACGGCCTGGTCGAGTACAGCAGCGAACTGTTCGACCACTCCACGGTCGAGCGCCTGATCGACCGCCTGCTGCGCCTGCTCACCGCCGTGGTCGCGGCCCCGGAGACCCCGATCGGCGACCTCGACATCCTCGACGACGAGGAGCGCCTGAACGTCCTGACCACCTGGAACGACTCCGCACGCGCCCTGGCACCCTCGACCGTTCCCGAGTTGTTCGCTTCTCGGGTGGCGGCCGATCCGCAGGCGCCGGCGCTGGTGTCGGATGCGGGGACGTGGTCGGCGGCGGAGCTGGACGCGCGGGCGAACCGGCTGGCGCGTCATCTGGTGGCCTGTGGGGTGGGCGCGGAGTCGCTGGTCGCGCTGGCGCTGTCGCGGTCCACGGAGGAGCTGGTGGTGGCGGTGGTCGCGGTCTGGAAGGCCGGCGGCGCGTATCTGCCGGTGGACCCGGCGTATCCGGCGGACCGGATCGCGTACATGCTCGACGACGCGCGCCCCGCGTTGGTCCTGGCCACCACCGAGACCGTGGACCGCCTGCCGGAGGGCACCCAGGCACTCCTGCTCGACACCCTCGACCTGTCCGGTGTGCCGGACACTGCGCCTGGTGCGCGGGTCCAGCCCGGACATCCGGCGTATGTCATCTACACGTCAGGTTCTACCGGTCGCCCCAAGGGTGTGGTGGTCTCGCACGCGGGTGTGGCGAGTCTGCTGGCCACGCAGGCGGAGCGGCTCGGTGTCGGGCCCGGCAGCCGGGTGCTGCAGTTCGCCTCGCCCAGTTTCGACGCGGCCTTCTGGGAACTGTGCATGAGCCTGCTCTCCGGCGCCGCGGTGGTCGTGGCGGGTGCGGACGGGCTGCAGCCGGGCGAGCCGCTGGCCGACACGCTCAAGCGGCACGGTGTCTCGCATGCGACGCTGCCCCCGGTGGTGCTGGCGGCGATGGACGCCACCGCCGACCTGCTGCCGGGCGGCACGCTCGTCTCGGCCGGTGAGGCCCTGTCGGGCGAGGTCGTCACCCGCTGGTCGGCGGGCCGGAACCTGATCAACGCCTACGGCCCCACCGAGACGACGGTCTGTGCCTCCATGAGTGGCCCGCTGGTGCCGAGGGCGGTCCCGCCGATCGGCCGGCCGGTGCTGAACAGCAGGCTGTATGTGCTCGATGCGCGGCTGCGTCCGGTTCCGCCCGGTGTCACCGGTGAGCTGTATGTCGCCGGTCCGGCGCTGGCCCGCGGCTACCTCGGCCGACCGGGGCTGACGGCCGAGCGGTTCGTCGCCTGCCCCTTCGGGACCGCCGGGGAACGGATGTACCGAACCGG
>NZ_JBVJVY010000193.1:0-2050 GCF_055603265.1 Streptomyces sp. NPDC037288 | reverse complement strand
GAGTGAAGTTCCTGCGTTTCTGCGACAACCAGCTTCCCTTTCCGAACAGACCCATCGTAGTGGGACCACTGTCCGGAAACTTCGGGGCGCCTCAGACAGACCTAACGGAGTCCTACTAGCTAGTGCTGGATTCCCCTTTCGGTGGGTAAAGCTGCCGGTAGCGGGGTGGTTACGGGTGCTCGGGGGCGGGTGCTGGGTCATGGTGCTGAGGGCACGGCCAGGCCGTGACGAGAGTGAGCAAGCGGTGGTCCACCGCCTGGCGTTGGCCAGAAAGGCGCCGAAGGTTGTGGTGGAGCGCTGCTCCTGCCAGCGGCCCAGTCGGCGCCAGCAGGACTGACCGGAGCCCAACCCCAACTCCAGCGGCAGCAGTTGCCAGCTGATGTCGTTGTAGAGCACGTACAGGATGCCTTGCAGGCACAGCCGGTCGTCCACCGGCTTCGGGCCGGGCGCCTTCTCCGGCCAGGGCGGCAGCAGCGGCTCGATCAGCGCCCACAAGTCGTCGTCCACGATCCACGGCCGGTTGCCCACACCCCACGAACGGCGGAATCGTCGCACTGGTCACGGCCGGCCAGCACACATCCACAGGGCCTCACTCGTCGTGGTGTGCGCATGTCGGCGTGCTCCCGGACGCCCTTCTGCGCGCCTGAGCTGTGCCCGTGCGGTGAGCGGTGCACGGGACGCGCGGCACAGTGGCTACGTCACACCAGTACCTTTGGCACCAAGGGCGAGCCGTTCGGGCGTCACAAGGGTGTTCAGGCTTCGCGCAGGCCGTTTGACAGAACCGGTGTCACGGCTCTGCAGCCCAGGTCTTTCCGCGTGCAAGGAGGATGAATTGGTAGCGCGTCACAAGAAGTTGCGCCAAGCGCCGACCACAAGACGGGTACGAGTGCTGAGGGCCGGCGTTATGGCCGTCCCCATCTGCGTCAGCTTCGTGTTCGCCGGTTCGGTGATTGCGTCGGCGAGTGAGCTCTCGGCGCAAGTGGCCGACGGTGCGACGCTTTCCGGCGATTCAGGTGTTCCGTCCTGGTTGCACGCCATCGATGACATTTCGCTCGATGAATTCATCAAGATGGCTGAGCAGCACAACCCGAACCACGAGAATAGAAAGATCATCGTGGATGGCGTGGACTACGGAACCGACGGGTGCAGTGCAGGTGGGCAAGCGGCGTTCGAGGCGTGTTGGCGTCATGACGCCAACGTTCGCAGTTTGCAGGAACATCCAGGTTTTTACAATCAGTTCAACTGGGATCACGTCGCGCAGATGCAATTCGCGCGTGATCTCCAGACATTGGTTGACGGGGGTGTAATTGGTGGAGTTCGCCGGACGGTGTACCTGCGGGGGACTTGGTTTGCCGGGCATTGGTTACCCGCGAATTTACCGGAACCACTTTACCTGGCTCCTTATCATTCTGGGCTGCAGCACTATGTCGGTCTTGATGTGGCCAAGGCGCCTGAGGCCAGGGTGGCGACTGCGCATGTGGCCGACGCGCCGCTCGGGAGGCGCCAGTCCGAGCAGACGCAGTTCTACGGCCAGGCCGAGGACGGTTCGTGGCACAGCGTGATGGTTGGGTCCTCGACCGACGGCTATGGCCATGTCGTGGGCTATGGCTTGGACAAGAATGGCGTCTGGCAAGCGCTCAAGGGCCCGGAGGGTGACTTGAGCGACGAACAGAGGGCCAAGGAAGCGGCTGGCAAGCAGCGGGCCGAGCGACAGGAACGCCAGCGTCAGGAGGAGCAGCGGGAGGGGGCGGAGCGCCGGTAGCCGTCCGGTCACCTGGGAAGCCAGAACCCACCCATGGGCTGGCTTCCCAGGTGCCGAAGAAGGGGAATGTCCGGGGAGAGGTCTCTGTCACCACCGCTCCTGGTCGGGGCCCATTGTTCCTGGCGTGTCGGCCGGGGCGACGGCCGGGCGGCTCTGGCAGTGCGGCGATGGGTGGGGCAGACGAGGATCGCGTCCTGAGAGGGCATTTGATCTAGGCGAATTGCCCTTTCTGTTCTAGTAAGTCCCTCGCCAGGTTGGTGTCGTCTCGTCCGTTATGCGCTTGGTGAG
>NZ_JBVJVY010000192.1:0-2126 GCF_055603265.1 Streptomyces sp. NPDC037288 | reverse complement strand
GACGGCATCGTCGGCCGATTCCAGGATCTCAAGGACGGCGCCGCAGCGATCTGGAAGGCGTTCTGGGACAACGTCAAATCGATCGCGTCCGGCGCATGGAAGCTGGTCCGGGAAGGCTTCGACAAGTTCGGTGACGGACTGACAGGCGCGTTCAAATCCGTCCGTGACGGCATCGGCGACGTCTGGTCCGGCATCAAAAAACTGGTCGCCGCACCCATCCGGTTCTGGGTCGACACGGTCTACAACAACGGCATCGTCAAGGTCTGGAACGCCACGGCCGGCCAGATCCCGCACGTGCCGCACCTGGACACGCTGAACGTCAAGGGCTTCGCTCGAGGCGGCGTCCTGCCGGGCATGTCGTCCTGGCGGGATGGCGACGACCAGCTCGTGCCCATGCGCCGCGGCGAGGGTGTCTACGTCTCGGAGGTCATGCGCGACCCGTACGAGCGTCAGCGCCTGTACGCGATGAACCAGGCCGCCATGCGCGGCCAGCACCCTGCCGTCGCCCGCATGCAGTACGGATTCAGCGAGGGCGGCATCCTCGGCACCCTGGGCAGCATCGGATCCGGCATCGCCGACACCGTGGGCGGCGTTCTGAAGAAGGGCGCCAACGCCGTACGTGGAGGCCTCGCCGACCTTGCCGAGTCCGCGTTCAAGCCCATCAAGAACGGCATCACCAGCGCCCTCGGCAAGAACCAACATTCTTGGGGCGGCATGGTCGCCCAGGCGCCGCTCAACCTCATAGACAGTGCCATCGACTTCATCCGCGGCAAGGACATCCCCGACGCGTCCGGGCAGTGGATCAAGCCGGTGAACGTGCCCTTCGGTACCCGCTTCGGGGTGCGAGGGCCGATGTGGAGCAGCGGCCGGCACACCGGCTTGGACTTCCCCGCTGCTGTTGGGCGCAAGGTCGTGGCCGTCGACAACGGCACGGTCTCCGATGTCACCAGCGGCGGCCCCTACGGCAAGCACGTGATGGTCAACCACGGCGGGGGCCTGCAGTCCCTCTACGCGCACATGTCGGCCATCGCCGCGAAGATGGGCGCCGGCATCAAGCAGGGCGCGCGGATCGGCTCCGTGGGCGCAACCGGCAATGTCACCGGCCCGCACCTGCACCTCGAGGCCCGGCTGAACGGCCGGGCAGTCGACCCGATGCCGTACATCACTGGCGGTGACGGCGGTGACAGCGGCAGCGGGGTGCATCGCTGGCGCGGTGTGGTGCAGCAGGCCCTCGGCCAGGTCCACCAGTCGCTCTCCCTGGTCAACACCACGCTCAGGCGGATGAACCAGGAGTCGTCCGGCAACCCCAGGGCCGTCAACAAGACGGACATCAACTGGCAGCACGGCACCCCGTCCGTCGGCCTCATGCAGGTCATCAAGCCGACGTTCCGCCGCTACGCCGGCCGCTACCTGAACACCGGCCCGTTCATGTACGGCGTCAGCGTCGACCCGCTCGCCAACATCTACGCGTCGATGCAGTACGCCTTGGCCAACTACGGCTCCCTGTCACGGGCGTACAACCGGCCGGGTGGTTACGCCCGCGGCGGTCTGGTCGGCGGCGGGATCCGGATCAGCCGGGGTCTGCCGCGTGGCTACGCCTCGGGTGGCGTCATCAAGGTCGGCGGTAAGAGCATCAACACCGGTCCGATCGCCGCGTCCGTGGGCGGGGACTTCCTGAAGCAGCTGGCGGGCACCGCAGCGGCGATCGATGCGGCCATGTCCAAGGTTGCGACGGCCGTGAAGAACGCGTTCAAGGGCGTGAAGACCACGGTGGACGATCGGCTGCTCGCCGGGATCAAGTCGACCACCAGCAAGCTGGACAAGCTGGCAGCGCAGCGGGACGCCATCGCCGCGAGGATCACGGCGGCGAACCAGCTGGCTGCGGACTCCACGAACCAGGCCAACCAGTTTGCGCAGCTCACGTCCCTCCCGAACGGGGGCAACACCTTCGATGCGGGCGGCATCCTCTCCGGCCTGACGGTCCGTCTGAACCAGATCAAGGCCTTCGGGAAGAACATCCAGACCCTCGCTAAGCGCGGCCTGTCCAAGGCGCTGCTGCAGCAGCTCATCAGCGCGGGCCCGGACCAGGGCGCCGCCTACGCGAAGGCCCTGGTGGACGCCACGCC
>NZ_JBVJVY010000191.1:0-2135 GCF_055603265.1 Streptomyces sp. NPDC037288 | reverse complement strand
GGCGTGGCGTCCACCAGGGCCTTCGCGTAGGCGGCGCCCTGGTCCGGGCCCGCGCTGATGAGCTGCTGCAGCAGCGCCTTGGACAGGCCGCGCTTGGCGAGGGTCTGGATGTTCTTCCCGAAGGCCTTGATCTGGTTCAGACGGACGGTGAGGCCGGAGAGGATGCCGCCGGCGTCGAAGGTGTTCCCGCCGTTCGGGAGGGATGTCATCTGCGCAAACTGGTTGGCCTGGTTGGTGGAGTCCGCTGCCAGCTGGTTCGCCGCTGTGATCTTCGCGGCGATGGCGTCCCGCTGCTTCGCCAAGACGTCCAGTTTCTGCGTCTGTGCCTTGATGCTGGCGAGCAGCCTGTTGTCCAGGGTGGTCTTCACGCCCTTGAAAGCGTTCTTGATCGCGGTGGCAACCTTCGACATAGCAGCATCGATCTGAGCCGCAGTAGCGGTCAGCTGCTTGAGGAAGTCCCCGCCCACGCTTGCGGCGATCGGACCGGTGTCGACCTTCTTGCCGCCGACCTTGATGACGCCGCCGGAAGCGTAGCCGCGGGGCAGACCCCGGCCGATCCGGACCCCACCGCCGAGGATGCCGCCTTGGGCGTAGCCGCCGGGCCGGTTGTACGCCGCGGAGAGGCTGCCGTACCGGGCAAGGGCGTAGCGCATGCTCGCGTAGATGTTGGCGAGCGGGTCGACGGAGACGCCGTACAGGAACGGGCCGGTGTTGCGGTAGGGGCCGGCGTAGGCGCGGAATGTGGAGTCGATGACCTGCATCAGGCCGACGCTGGGATGGCCGGCCTTCCAGTTGGAGTCCGTCGTGTTGACGATGCGGGGGTTGCCGCTGGACTCCTGGTTCATGCGGCGCAGTGTCGTGTTGACGAGGCTGAGGGACTGGTGGACCTGGCCGAGGGCCTGCTGGACGACGCCGCGCCAGCGCTGCACGCCGGAGCCGCCGTCACCGCCTCCGCTGCCGTCGCCAACGATGTACGGCATCGGGTCGACGGACTTGCCGTGCAGGCGGGCCTCCAGGTGAAGGTGGGGGCCGGTGACGTTACCGGTGGCGCCCACACTGCCGACCCGGGCACCCTGCTTGATCCCAGCACCGACCTTGGCGGCGATCGCGGACATGTGCGCGTACAGCGACTCCAGGCCGCCGCCGTGGGAGATGAGGACGTGCTGCCCGTAGGGGCCGCCGTTGATGGCGGATTCGACGGTGCCATTGTCGACCGCGACGACCTTGGTTCCGATAGCGGCGGGGAAGTCCAGGCCGGTGTGCCGGCCACTTGACCACATGGAGCCGCGGACCCCGAACTTCGTTCCGAACGGCACGTTGACTGGTTTGATCCACTGCCCGGACGCGTCGGGGATGTCCTTGCCGCGGATGTAGTCGATGGCCTTGTCGATGAAGTTCAGCGGGGCGTGCGCGACCGCTCCCGGCCACGTGTTGGTGTTGGTACCCAGGACCTTGTTGATGCCGGACTTGATCGGCTTGAACGCCTTCTCGGCCAGGTCGGCGAGGCCGCCGCGTACCGCGTTCTCGCCCTTCTTCAGGACGCCGCCCACGGTGTCGGCGATGCCGGATCCGATGCTGCCCAGGGTGCCGAGGATGCCGCCCTCGCTGAATCCGTACTGGGCGCGGGCGACCGCAGGATGCTGGCCGCGTATCGCTGCCTGGTTCATGGCGTACAGGCGCTGACGCTCGTACGGGTCCCGCATCACCTCGGAGACGTAGACGCCCTCGCCGCGGCGCATGGGGACAAGCTGGTCGTCGCCATCCCTGAACGTGGACCAGCCGGGCAGGATGCCGCCTCGGGCGAAGCCCTTCGGGATAGACATCGGCTTCATGTCCGGGATGCCCGGAATCTTGCCAGCTGTGGCATTCCAGACGGAAACCAAGCCTTTATTATACACCGTGTCAATAAAGAACCGGATGGGGGCTGCGGCCAGCCTCTTCAGTCCTGACCAGGCGTCACCGATGCCGTCACGGACGGACTTGAACGCGCCTGTCAGTCCGTCACCGAACTTGTCGAAGCCTTCCCGGACCAGCTTCCACGCGCCGGACGCGATCGATTTGACGTTGTCCCAGAACGCCTTCCAGATCGCTGCGGCGCCGTCCTTGAGATCCTGGAATCGGCCGACGATGCCGTC
>NZ_JBVJVY010000190.1:0-2159 GCF_055603265.1 Streptomyces sp. NPDC037288 | reverse complement strand
ACCCCACCGAGCCCGGCAAAAGCGCCCCCGCACTCCCCAACACCACCAACACGACCGACGATTGATCGCCTACACCACATCAAGGGACACGACCGGGTGAGGAGGATCGCTAGCCTTGTTGATCTCCTGCGGGCGCCCGATGAGGGCCGGCTCACAGCCGTACGGGCATCGGTTTTCCGGAGACGGACGTCCCGCGGGGACCGACGGCACCTCAGCACCGCTTCCCGCTCTCCTTGCGCGAGATTGAAGGACGGCTGGTGAGCCTCAGCGTCCTGGCTGTTCCTGTTCCGGCCCAGGACGAAGGCGGGAGATGTACAGGTGGGTGGTCGGGGCGGGCGCTAGCGAAGGTGATGCACATCACACATTCGGAATGCCGCATGCGAAGTGAGTCGCTCGCGGGTCCAAAGGGCATACAGGGCTCTCGTCAACCAGGCAGAAGCGGAATCGTCCGTGGACTTGCCCGCCTGCAAGAGAAAGCGCACGCCCCCAACGCCCCGCGAAGGAACCAACCGACATGACCACATTCAAGGCAGCACCTGCCATTCCGGGCGTCCAGACTGACACCAGCTCCTGGTGCACCGACTGCGACGGCCGCCCCAGCGAGCGTATCGCCGTATTTCCCGCCGGAAGCACACGCGCCAGCCTCATGGCCGACCGGGCCGCGACCTCCCACGGCCATGGCGCCCACGTCCACTTCGTGGCACGCGGCGACCTGTTCGCTGTCGTCGTGCCGGTTACGCCGGCGCAGTGAGCAACTGGACAGACGAGGGCATCTCCCGTCTCGAGTACCACTATTTCCCCCACAGGCGCATCCTGAAGAGTGACGGACATCAACCTGCTCGCCCAATGGAGGCGAATATGCCATGTTCACTCACTTACGACACCGCTCCCGGCGTGTCGCTGTCACAGCACTGGCCGCGGTACTCGCCGCCGGCGCCACAGCAGGCGCCACGTGGACTACGACGGCGACACGGGCACCGGAAGGGCTCCGTACCTGCACCGTGAGCGACCTCTACCTGTCGATGGGCCCCAAGGAGGGCGCGGCGGGATCACTGTACTGGCCGATCAGGTTCACCAATACAAGCACCACCAACTGCGCCCTGCGTGGATATCCCGGCGTCAGCGTCCTCGACCCCGTACACCGCCAGATCGGCCCGGCTGCAGCCCGTTCCGGACTGCAGTATGCAAACGTCGCGCTCGCCCCGGCCCACTCCGCCGCATCCGTCATTCGCACCACCAACGGCACCGTTGGCGGGCCTTGTCTGTCCACCGGCACCTACCTGAGGGTTTATCCGCCAGCCTCGTACCGCGCGGTCCTCATCCCAGCCCCGTGGACGATCTGCTCCGGCCTCTTCGTGGTCGGCCCGGTCAACACCCAGGGCACTATCTGACGGCTGACACCGCGGACGAACAGCCGCGCGTTGTCGTGGACAGCCACCCCCGACCTATTGGCACCTTCTCGTGGTCCGGCACGTTCACCGCGGGCGCAACCATGATGACCTCCCGCGAGCCCGGCGGTCTCGGCCTCAGAAACAAGCGCGGTGCCCGGCTGGCACCTGATAGACGACTGGACAAGCGGACGGCTCACCCGACGACGTGCCACACCTGCCCGCCACTGAACCTCTTTCATCCTGCCTCTGGAGGGTCTGTCCGGTAAACGGTGTGACTGGTTTGGGTTCGGAGGTCGGATCCGGTTGTTGATGGGACGGTCATCGAGGGCGATGTCGAAGGGCTGAAGAGCCCGTTTCCAGCGGCTGGTCCAGCGTTTGCGGCTGGTGCCGGTCGCGTCGGGGGACGTCACCGCGAGGTAGGCGCATTTCAAGGCGGTGTTCTCGGAGGGAGAGTGGCCACGGGCCCTCACGGCCCGGCGGATGCGGGGTGTTCACCGGCTCGATGGCGTTGGTGGTGCAGACGAGCCGGCGGATTCGAGCCGGTCGAGGGCGACGACGGCGAGGTTGGCCAGGCTGCGTTTGAGATGCGCCCATACCCACTCGACCGGGTTGAGGTCGGGTGAGGAGGCGGGCAGCAGGAACACCGTCAGCCATGCGCGCTCGGCGATCAGCTCGCCCATGGCGCGGGAGACATGGGTGTTCAGGCGGTCCCACACCAGCACGAGCGGCGCCTTGACGAGCTGGTGGACGCCGTCGACCAGCGCGATG
>NZ_JBVJVY010000189.1:0-2193 GCF_055603265.1 Streptomyces sp. NPDC037288 | reverse complement strand
GCGCTTCTGCGTGACAGGCGATGCTACGAAGTCCTACCACCCGTCACCGCAGCAGCTTGACAACGACATTGGGAAGTGTCCTACGTGGTGAGGCGAACGAGTCGCTTGTAGCAGCACATGGCTGCTGCGAGACCGAGAAAGGCAAAGTAGTTCCTGGGGTTTCGTTCGTAGCGTGGACTGAGCCGGCGGTAGCCGGACAGCCAGGAGATGTTCCGCTCGATGACCCATCGGCGGCGGCCTAGTCGTTCGCTGGACTCGATGCCTTTGCGGGCGATCCGCACACCGATGCGCTTGCCACGTAACCATTTCCGCAGGTGAGGCACGTCGTATGCCTTGTCCGCATGGAGGCGTTGGGGCTTGAAGTAGCGGCCGCGGTGGGGGTCGTGTCTCGTTTGGTGACCGGCCACCATCGGCTTCAGGCCCTCGCTGTCGTGGACGTTCGCGGCGGAGACGCCGACGAGAAGGGGCAGTCCGTTCGCGTCCGACAGGATGTGCATCTTGGAACCCGGCTTGCCCCGGTCCACGGGGGCTAGGGCCTGTGTGTTCGCCCCCTTTTTCGCCCTGACATGGGCAGTGTCGAGGACGACGCGGGTTACGTCGATCAGGCCGGCGTCGTCGAGCCGGTGCAGGACCGCTTCGTGCAGGCGGCCCCACACCCCGGCTCTGGACCAGATCAGGAACCGGCGGTGAGCGGTCGACTTCGAGACGCCGAAGCACGGCGGCAACGCCCGCCAGGCGCAACCGCTGACCAACACGTAGATGATCGCGGCGAACAGGGTCTCATCAGGCGTGTCCTGCGTCCCACCACCCTGCGGCCACACCTTCGACGGAGGAATCAGCGGCTTCGCGATCTCCCACAGCCCGTCCGGAACAATCCAACTCCACGTACCCCGCCCCATGACCAGGTCAACGACGCCTCACCACATAGGACACGGTCTTAAGCACACGATTTCAGGCGCACCACACTACTGTAGTGGCCAGCTGGCGGACTGGCTGTGATTTCTCTCAGGTGCTGAGGGAGGCACCCGGTTTCGGGGTCTGTGAGGAAGGGCCGGGTGCGCCCTCCCTCATGGACCCTCGTCTGCGGGGCGAACGAGCAGGCCCTCGGCCCGCTGCTGCTCGTTCGCCAGTGCCCGCCGCGCGGCAGCCCGCGCGTTCTTCAGCCCGATGCCCACCTCGTAGCCCTGTAGGTGGCGTGTCCAGCGGCGCCAGGACGTGTCCGTGTTCGGTTGCCCACCCACGTGCGGCGGCGAGTCCGTGCGCCCGTGCGACGTCGAAGTGCGACCAAGCCATACCCAGCTTCTCGAGTTGTTCGACACGGTCCTGTCCAGACCGCCGTGGGCGTAGAAGCAGCGGGCGTCGGCGATCCATTGTCTCATCGAGAAGACGGCGAACGAGGCCGGCCGCCCCCGGCTTCCGCCTCCTGCTCGCTGCTGGCGGACACCTGCGGTATGTGAACGGAGCTTTCAGGTCTCCTGGCTGGCGGGAGTAGATGACGGCAGCTTCCACGCCGCGCCGCCGGCTCGTGCGCGAGGTTGAGAAACCCGTAGGTCAATGAACACAGCGAGGGCAGCCGGGGCGCGCGGCGTTGAGAACTTCATCAGTCGGCAGGTAGACGCTGACGGACCACCGCCCCCTTCCCTGTCAGTGCCGCTCTCCATGCCCTGCGCGCCCGTGGACGGGCTTATAGGCGCTTGGAGCCTGCTGCGCCAACTAGGCCCCGCCGCGGGCATGGTGCACCCCTGAGCGCTTCCAGCAGTTTTGCCGGTCCGCGGTGCGCGAGGCGAGCATGTTGTCCTCCCCGGCCCCGAGCAGGACCGGCACCACGAGCGAGGCGACCTTGCCGTCGCCGGGCTGCATGCGCAGCGCCCGCCCGACGGCTTGGACGGGGGCGGGCACGCAATCACGCACGTCGGTCCAGTAGACGCAGTCGCCGTTCTTCCCGGGAAGCAGAGGCGCCGGACAGCCCAAGTGCCTGACCTACGGGAAGATCAGGCCGCTGAGGGGCGGGGTCCGGAGTCTGTTGGGGACAGCCAGGGATGGGGCGATGTGTCAGGGGGCGGCGGACCGGGTGTGACCGAGCGACCGTCATACCGCCAGTGAGGGGCCCTGCGGTTTCCGTACAGCAGCTTATTGGCTAATTCATGCGGCGAGCTGCTGATTCAGGTAGTCGTCGTGGACCTCTCGTGGGGT
>NZ_JBVJVY010000188.1:0-2209 GCF_055603265.1 Streptomyces sp. NPDC037288 | reverse complement strand
AGCAGCCCCAGAGCCAGCTGAGTCTTGGACACATGCGCGACCTCCTCGGGCATGCCGGCCCCCCGACGCCGCCCGTCGTCATGTGTCCATTCCTCCGACAGGAACAGCTCCCAGCCAGCGGGCAGGAGGCCGTGCCGGTGGCCGCGTGCACGCTGACCGCGACCTGGCAGTTCGCCCGCTTGCCCAACGCCCCGCAGTACTGCCGGGCCACTGCGGCCGAGGCGGTGCCGCACTTGGGAAACGACATATCATCGACCACCCAACACCTCAGGGCTGATCGCCTCGCACAACCGCTGGGCGATCCGCCGCCGCACCGGCCAGGGATCCCACCGCGACTGGTTCACGAACTGCTGCAACGCCTGCATGTTGGCTGCAGGCGCGTCAGCGCGCCGCCGGGGCCTCGACGAGGGGGATCTCCAGAACTGAGCCGCCCAGCGGAGTCTTCGTCGAGCCGCCCGACCACGGACTCGGGCGGTCCCGGGGCGGACTGACGAGCAAGATCCACCTCGCGGTCGAGCAGGGGTCAGAAGCCTCTGCCGTTGGTGTTCACAGCCGGGCAGCGGGGCGATTCTGCGCAGTGCGAGCCGGTCGGGGAGGCGATCCGGCTGCCCCGGCTCGGACGCGGCAGGCCGCGCAAGCGGCCGGACCGGGTGTGTGCCGACAAGGCGTACGACCCCTGCGGCAACCGCTCCTGCCTGCGCAGACGCGGGATCCAGGCCACGATTCCAGTCCCTGCGGACCGGGTCCGCAACCGCATCAAGCGCGGCTCACGCGGCAGCCGGCAGCCGGTGTTCCACAAGACCGACTACAGCGGTCGAGTGCGGGATCAACCGGCTCAAGCGCCACCGGGCCGTGGCCACGAGGTCCGACAAGCTCGCCGTTCGCTACGAAGCGACCGTGCTGGTCGCAGCCCTCAATGAGTGGCTACGACCAGTACTTTCACGACACGCATTTAAGCGGGACGTCCTCTCACAGGTGCTGCGCAGGTCATGCGCGGGCACGAGCATGGGGTGCCTCACCGCAGGTCAGGCTTGGCCTGCTGCTTGGCCTGATTCTCGAGGTCCCTCAGAGTCTTGGACAGATCCGAAATCTCCTGCCGCAGCTTTTTCAGGAGGTCTTGGAGCTTTACTTCGTTTGGGGCAGGCTTGTCGGAGACCGCCTTGAAGGACATCAGGCGGAAGCCTTCCCACGGCCTTCCATAAACCTCTGCCTCCACAAGCTCCGTGCTTGGGCGGTCGAGCCGGATCTGGATACGGTAGTCCAGCGCACCGCCGTCGTAACCCCGAACCTCGGCGCGCTGGACGGACGCGGCGTGGTACGCAGCGTTACCTGTAAGGTGCTGTTGTCGGTTGGCCGTATCCGCTGCCCACCGCGCGACTTCCTGGACGTGTGGGTCGGCCACATCGACCGGATGCAGGCGACCGGGACCGCCGACCATGGGTCCGTGAGACTGCAGCGGATCAGGCTTGCCCTGCTGCTCGGCCTGGTTCGCGAGGTCCGTGAGAGTCTTGGACAACTCCGAAACCTCCTGTTGCCCCACCTCGCTGGTGACGTACCGTGCTCCTGATACCGGATGGGGTTGCGACTCGGCGAAGGCAGGAGCCACGCCAAGCGCGCCGATGCCCAGCACGGCGGTGAGCGAAACGGTCACAGCGGCGTACTGATTCGCCACCAAAAATGGGGCGTTGCTTGCCTTCTTGCGGCGTGCAGCCATTTTCATTCTCCTCAGCTTGCAGAAACGAGCCGGCTAACCGACCGTCAGATCCAGGGCACTAGGGGTTCTTCGATCACGGAGGGACCAGCCGGAACAAAAAAAGGGGGATACCTGCCCGCGAGAGGCCGGTATGCCCATAGGACCCATGGGTGGTCCACCCCGTTACGGGGGAACCCAACACTTTCCGAGTGATGTAGGTCACACCCCCCAGGTCCCACCCCGGACAGCCCCAACTGCACCTGTCACCTTCCGGCAGACGTTCGACGACCGACCCTTGCACCACTGCGAAGTGACCTCCATCAATGCCCCAGCTACACCTTGCCTGCTATGCCGAATGTCCAGGCATCTACTCTGACGTAGGTCGCTGACAGTCGCGCCTACGAGCACCGGCCGCTGACCCCGGGGCCTCCCCCTGAGTGGTGGACACGCTGATACTGGATCTGCTTGATCCGGAGGAAGCGAGAAGACCGCCGATGGCGATGAAGGACTATTCGG
>NZ_JBVJVY010000187.1:0-2232 GCF_055603265.1 Streptomyces sp. NPDC037288 | reverse complement strand
CCTCACGGAACGGCGCGTCGTACGACCGTCGCTTCCCACCCATGACCCTCAACTTCCCCTTCAGTCACACCTCCACGCTACGAGGGGAAGGTCAGGGTGGCGACGGCCTGCTCGACGAGGGCCCGGATCTTCGCGTGGGATCGGTTGACGGCCTTCTGGCCTGTGGAAAGGGTCTCCCAGCGGCCCCAGCACGGGCGGCTGCCCGGCGAGCGCGCCCGTCACGGCCTGGCGTGGTGGGTGGCGCAGGAGACCCGCCCCAAGAAGAAGACCCCGCGCCCGCTGGAGCAGCTGCTCGCATGGTGGCGGGCGTCCGCGCCCTGAGGTTCGGCAAGCAGGTGGTCGATGGGCTCCTTCGGCGCTGTCGAGCGGCGGGGGCGGCGATCCGGGCCCGGGTGGATCCGCACGTCGACGCCGTACTCGCCGCCGTCGCCGTCGCCGCGGTCGTCTCCACCGCCCGCGGCACCTTCGCCCGCCGCCACGTCCTGGCCGAAGCCCGCAGGCACCTGTTGGAGACTCTGTGCGGCCAGGAGTTCACGCGCGGCCTGGACTGCTACATCGCCAACCGTGCCCTGTCCCACCACTCTCGTCAGCTCACCGTTCCCCAGCCCTGCCGCCGGACCCCGGCCCCCGACCAGCTCACCTACACTGCCGACTTCGCCTGGCCCGCCCGCTGGGATCGTGGTGCCGACGGCGAGCCGCCACCCGCCACGAGCGGGCCAGGGTCGTCAGCCTCGCCGTGCGGAACGCGATCCGCGCCGCCCGCCCCACGCCCGCCGGGTGGGACGACGCCCCGGCCGCGACCGCGTCGGCCGACGCGCACGCCGACGAACACCATCGTGACCAGGCGTCAGATGCGCCGCACGCCGTCGACCACCCGGGCCGGCGGTGATGTAGCGGTATGCGGTGTTGGTTCCGATGCCGAAGGCGGCGGCGAGTTGAGCGTACGGGTGACCGTTGCGGAGATGGGCGAGCGCGAGCAGGGCCTGCCGGCCGGCGCTCAGGCGCCGCCAGCGGGTGCCGAGTTCCCGGCGGTGTCGGCGCAGCACCGTCGACGTGTCCAGCTCTGCCCTTCGCTTCCTGTCCGCCAGCACGAACGCCTTCGTCGATGCGGTGCGGACCGCCTCGGCGAGGGTAGGGGCGAGGGCGGCCAGGATCTCGACCGCTTCCTGGACGGAACTCTCCTGCCGATCGACCGGATCGCTGCCGACCGCCCGTTCTACTCCGGCAAACACAAGAGGCACGGAATGAACGTGCAGCTCCTCGCCGATCCATCCGGCCGACTGCTGTGGGCCTCACCGGCTCTGCCCGGCGCCGTCCACGACGTCCGGGCCGCCCGCGACCACGGCGTCATCGACGCCCTCGGCGAAGCCAGCATCACGTGCTGGGCGGACAAGGGCTATCGGGGCGCCGGGGGCACCGTCCGTGTCCCGTACTGGGGCCGCTGGGAGACCCTTTCCACAGGCCAGAAGGCCGTCAACCGATCCCACGCGAAGATCCGGGCCCTCGTGTCTTCTACATCTCGGCGTTGTTCAGCATCCGGCACTGCCCCGAGTCCCGCCGGTTTTACGATCGCAAGCGGGCCGAGGGCAAGCGCCACACCCAGGCCGTCCTCGCGCTCGCCCGCCGCCGCGCCAACGTCCTCTGGGCCCTCTTGCGTGACGGACGGTGCTATGAGCCGACCCCACCCACGGCTCTCGCGGCTTGACAGACCGCATTAGCAATCACTGCCCCAAAACCGAGAGATCGCAGGTAGATCGTCGGCTGCGGCCGGAAGACGAAATCGACACCCGTGACCATCACCCGGCGACCGAGAGCGCCGGCCTTGAACGCCTTCTTCGGGGACGGGCCCTTGGCGAGCAGGTCGGCCTCGATCCGGTCCGCGTACGGGTGCCGGCCCCGCTCGCCGAACAGGTTCCGCAGCTGCGCCTCGGTGACCTCCTCGCCCGGCGCCACGAGCACGGCCAGGCCCCGCCCCATCCATCGCCCAACCGGGACACTGGCTTGCTCCTGGGCCTCCCGCAGCGGCGTGCGGGCCGGGCGCCGACCGTCACCGACAACGGTCTCGCGCAGGTAGTACCGGTACATCTCACCGGCCCGGATGACCCTGATATCCACTGTCATGCAGACCACGCCACACGGCTCTAATGGGCCTTGTCGGGCCGTGGGGAAGACTACGGTCCGTAGCCGCCAGCAGGTGAGCACTCCAGGTCTCCGAATCATTGCGAGTTCTGA
>NZ_JBVJVY010000186.1:0-2251 GCF_055603265.1 Streptomyces sp. NPDC037288 | reverse complement strand
ACGGGAAGTAAGCTGGCCCGCACGGTCAATGCCCTGGGCATGGCACAGGGCTTGCGCCTGCGCTACGACCGCACCTCAGTAGCCCACTGGGTCCAGGCCCCGCCCGCCGATCCCCCCACCTCATCGCCGCCGCCTTCACCCAGCGCCTGGGCCGCCTCCTCCTGCCAGCGGAAACCGGTCTGGCCCAGACCCCGCACCCTCCGGACCCGCTGCTCGCCCCGGACCGGAAGACCATGAAGCGGTGTCACGACTGACAACTCTGTGCCGCGAGGACGCGGCACCCGAGCGGCGGGCCTTCCTAACCAGCGCCGCATACACCCTGAGGGCCCTTATCCTGCCCACCTGGCCGGTCCGGGCCGCCGCCCCTTGCCGCTGACGCGGCCGGAGTCGCGGGGCCTGGGAGCCAGGCCGACATAGTCGGCCAGGCGGTCGGAGCTGCCGAAGGCGTCCATGTCGCCACCGGTGGCAGCGATGGCCCGGCGTGCTTTTGGAGGCGGCTGGGATTTGTGGTCCGACTCGGTGTGCTGCTGCGGTGCGGTCAGGTGGCCCGCGCCCTCGCCGTAGGCTGCGCTTCGCGGGTGGCTCACCGACTGCTACCGGTCACACTCCGGGCATGCACTCCCCCTCATCCGAGCCGGCAGGTGAGAACGCACGCGCTGGGGGAACCCGGGCCACAAACCGGTCATCAAGGATCTGACCGGCACCAGGGGGGTGGAGGAAGTTTCATGACGAACTGTCAGCTCCACGGTTGTGGCCTCATGTGCGGGGCGATCCCCCGTTCGCAACCCTGGCAGGGAGGCATTCGATGCCGCGTCGGCTTCAGCGCAATGCGTTACTGAAGGCTCTGCTTGAGGAAGCGGACTGGAGCGCCGCCGACCTTGCCAGGGCTGTCAATCGTCTGGGCCACGCTGAAGGCCTGCACCTTCGCTACGATCGCACGACGGTAGCCCATTGGCTTTCCGGGTCCCGTCCCAAGGCGCCCGTGCCCGATTTGGTTGCCGAGTCGCTGACACGCCGTACCAGACGCCTTGTCCGGGCCGCGGATACCGGTCTGCTTCCCGACCCCGGCCCGCAGGAGATGTTTCTCCTTTCCGGAGCGGTGCCGAGCCAGGAAGGCGCCGCGCGCAGATTGGTGGCCCTGGGCAGGATCGACGCCGACCCGGCCCGTCGGCCCCGGCTGCTCGACCTCATCTACCGACAGTCTTTGGTGGATCCCAACCGTGAAGCCCGTTGCCCTGCCCGCACGGAAGGCTCAATTGGCGAGGCGGCTGTGGCAGGGTCCGGGAAGAAGTCACCCACTGCCGCTGCCGACGTGGTACTGCTTCACGGTATGGTCAGCTCCTTCGCCTCGTACACCGCTCAATTCGGTGGCGGTCATGCCCGTGCTGCCCTGGCGGCATACCTCGCCGACGACGTAGGCCGTTTCCTGACAGCGCCCAGATCACCAGTTTTACGTACGGAATTGATGACGGAGATCGCGCATCTCGCCCATCTTCTCGGTGACATGACCGCAGACGCGGGGCATCACGGGCTGGCGCAGCGCTATCACCTTCTGGCCTTTGAGATCGCCACGGAAGTGGGTGACCACCGCGCCCGTGCGATGGCGTTGCGGGCCATGAGCACCCAGGCCGCCCAGCTGGGAGTGCCGCAGTATGCCGCCGACCTCGCTGAGGCTGCGGTGGACGTCGTCGGAACCTCACCTGACGGCGACCTACGAGCTTTTCTGCTGGCACAGCGGGCCTATGCTCGTGCACTCACCGATGACACCAGTGGCGCCCTGAAGGATCTTGCTGCGGCCGAGAGCAACCTGGACTGGGCCTCGGGGGAGCCTGGACCGTTCTCTTCATACCCGAAGGCCGGATTCGCATATCAGCAGGGCCAGACGCTGTACACGTTGGGCGATGCTGAGGGCGCAGTGTCCGCCTTCAGTTACGCGGCGTCGCGGCGAGCGCCCCACGAACGCCGGCCAAGGGCCCTCACCCAGGCGCGACTCGCAAACGTGCTGCTTGACCTGGGCCGTGTTGAAGAGGCGTGTGTCCATGCCTCGGCATTCGCCGGAGACTACCCCTTGCTCCGTTCCCACTTGGCCACCCAGGCGATCAAGACGCTGCGGGCCCACCTCGCTGTGTTCCCCCAAGTACGGCGGGCAGCCGCTGTGCGGGAAGAACTCAGGGAGCTGGAGGCCGGGGCAAGACACTGTCGCGCTGTCGGGTACGTCGGTGGGGCAGGCCGGTGACCTGTTTCCAGAAGG
>NZ_JBVJVY010000185.1:0-2271 GCF_055603265.1 Streptomyces sp. NPDC037288 | reverse complement strand
TTGAGACTTCAGACATCTCGCTCAACAGTCCGAGGGCCTCGCCCGTTACTCGACCGGCCTCGTCACCCGATCGGTGGCCAAATTGAAAAGCCTCCAGGAACCCTCGGATCTTTTTCGGGGTCTCGGCGTGCTGGCGGATCACACTGCGGCGGGTGTGCTTGAGGACCTTGACGAACGAGATGCGGTCCGGGTCGATGCCGTGGCCGTCGGCGAGCCGCATGATGTACTGTTCCGGGTTCGCTAGAGATCTCAGATGTTGGGTGTGACCTGGGGCTTCGTGGTTGCGAGGTAGTGGTTGTTCTCGTATTCGACCGGCGTGACGTGGCCTATCTCACCGTGGAGTCGCCGGTGGTTGTACCAGTCGATGTACTCGGCGGTGGCGAGCTCAACGTCGGACAGCGTCTTCCATGGCCGCCGGGGCTTGATCAGTTCGGTCTTGAACAGGCCGATCGTGCTCTCCATCAGGGCGTTGTCGTAGGCGTCGCCCACCGATCCGATGGAGGTGGCGATGCCGGCGGCCTCCAGGTGGTCGGCGAGCCGGAAACTCGTGTACTGCGACTCGGCGTCCGAGTGATGTATCAACTCGCCGGGCTGAACGGGGTGTTGGTCGCGGTCGCGTTGCCACAGCGCCATCTCCAGGGCGTCCAGCACGAAGACCGTTTCCTTCACGGTGGCCGCGGACCAGCCGACGATCCGACGGGAAAAGGCGTCCACGACGAAGACGACGTAGACGACACCTGCCCAGGTCTTGACGTGGGTGAAGTCCGCGACCCAGCACCGGTTCGGGGCGCCGGCGACGAAGTCGCGGTCGACGAGGTCCGGGGCCCGGTCGGTCTGACCGCCGGACAGCGTGTTGATCACGCGCCGGCCGCGGACGGCGCCGGTGATGCCAAGCTCGCGCATCAGCCGTTCGACGGTGCAACGGGCCACTGCGGGGCCCTGCCGGTTCAGCTCCCGCCAGATTTTCCTCGCGCCGTAAACACGGTAGGTGGCCTCGAAGACCTCGCTGATGTGCTGTTTCAGCTCGGCGTCCCGCACGGTCCTGGCGGACGGCGTGACCTGTCGTTTGTGGTGGGCGTAGTAGGTGGCAGGGGCGATCTTGCAGCCAGCGCCCACACTTCCTGGCGCACGAGTTGAGGGACGGCCGACCGCAGCACTTCCTGCCGGCCGCGCTGGAAGGTCTTGATCTGCCGGTAGGAGGACTCCGCCTCCCACCTTTTGGTAGAGGGCCGCCAACTCCTGTGCCGGGTAAGTGTCCGTGTCGAAGAGATCGGTCAGGAGCCGGATCACCTCGCCCCCGTCGATGCGGTACTCGATCACGCGGACCAGCACACCGCCCGGGCGGGTCCCCTTCTGCCCGCCGAGGTTCATCCGGGCTAGGTAGGTGCCGTCGGGCAGGTGCCGGACCGGGCGGCGGGCGAGCACGAGCGGGCCCGCAGCAAGAGGTGGGCGCCGGCGCCGGTGTATGCCTTCCACAGCTCCACGCCGGGAAATCCGCGGTCCATGATGACGAGCATCCCGGCGGCCGAGGTGGCCGTCACCATGGCCGGATCGCGTTCGCCGCTGTTGTAGCCGCCCACCCACGCGTCGATGCAGGCATGCGTGCCAGTCTCGGTCGACGTCACCACCCGCGCCTGCGGAAAACCGCCCGGCCTACCGCTGGAGTCCTTCGGCCCGCCGAAGGCGCGCCGGTTGGCGTCGTTGTCCGGCACGTCCAGCAGGAACCCGTCGACCGCCGCCAGGCGCATGCCCCGCCAGAAGGACCCGCCCAGCCCCGCCGGGGCCAGGGGGCCGGCCAGGCGGTGGAAGAGCCGTTCCAAAACTTCCGGGCCCAGCCGCTCCCGGGCCCGCGTGAACGAAGCCTTGTGCGGGATGCACCCGCTCAACTCCCGTATTCCGCCCACCACATGCTCGGCCACATCGTCATAAGAGTCCTGGTGGAAGAGCGCGAGCGCCAGCGTGAAGTAGACCATGAACCCGGCAGGCAACGCGCCCGGTCGACGATCCCGCCTGCGACACTCCGACAGAACCTCGTCAACCAGCTCCGGCGTCACCCACTGCGTGACCGCCCCCGGCCGTACTCGCTCAGATATCCCAGCCCATGGATGCACGCCTGGCACAACGGCCAAGCAGCCGACCCGTCACCCCAAACTGCATAAAGCCTCAAACAACGGCCGTGAAGTTTCCCCGTGAACTTGGACACTCGATCTCTATGCCGCGAGGGTGTGCTGGTGGCGCCGCCTGGTCTCGGCCGGGGTGAGGTAGCCGAAG
>NZ_JBVJVY010000184.1:0-2442 GCF_055603265.1 Streptomyces sp. NPDC037288 | reverse complement strand
TGGATGCGCGGGGTGCCGTAGGCGTCCCGGGTCTGGGTGTGGATGGCGGTGATCTGCTCGGTCGGCTCTGCGTCCTGCACGGGCCGGGGACCGGGCGTGCTGATGTGGCGGGAGGAGAAGGCGGCACGGGAGGCGGTCAGCGGGTCACACGCCCGTTTGTTGCTGTGGCCTGCTTGCTTCTCCGCCTCGTTGAACGGGTGCACCGTGAGCCCTGGCGACCTGGCCAACTGAGCGGTCACCGCGCCGGCATACCTCGACGATCTCGGCCCGTGAACCGCGGCGTGAACGAGCGGCGAGGACACGGCTTCTACTCCCCATGCTCTCCATGACGGACATCATCCTTCTGGGGCCGAAGCCCCTGATCTCCGATGTCCGTCAAAGCAGATCAAGCCCAAGGCGTTCCTCCGCCGTCCCAGCTGGTTGTGCGGGGCGGGCCATGCCCGGCGCCCCTGCACGGTCGTACGGTGCGAGCGGAGGTCGGCCAGCACATCGGCACTTCCCGGCCAGCGCCTCCTGCAGCGCGATATGTCGACTCTTCAGTCGCTTCAGTCACTGCCCTTCGGGACGGGGTAGGGAGGGAGGCCGAAGTGGTCGGCGTGCACCTTTGTCTGTGGCGCGATGGTCACCCTTGCCGACGCCAGAACGAGGAAGGCGTCGATGCCGCTGATGCCGTATCAGGTGTTCTCGCCGGTCGTACTCGCCCGGCCGTCCAGCGGCACCGATCGCCTCATCCGCGCGACGAAGAGTGTCATTGCCTCCAGCGAATCCGCTGGGCACACCCCTGATCGGCGGCCTGTTGATGCCTCCGGGACCAGTGAAACCCTCCAGCCATGGTGAGCCAGAGAGAGGAGTCATCTCGGCTCTGGAGGCAGGGCAGTCCTGTCACCGGGTCCCGATGAGGGAAAGGGGGAGCTCAGACACAGATGCTGCCGACACAAACCGCCACATTGGTGGGCAGCACCGTTACGTTGAAGTTCCTGAGGTAGGTGTCCAGCACCGCACCTTGCACGTTGGTGAGCTGAATGGCGAGGGGTAAGAAGATGCTGTTGTTGGAGACGTTGACCAGCGCCGTTTGCAGCGTGTTGAGCTGGGTGTCGTTGAGCACGTTGATGTCCTTGACCGAGATGTTGACCTTGTTGTCGCTGAGCAGGTCGCCGACCGTTATCAGGCCGGAGCAGTTGACGGTGTGGTTCGGTCCGCCGCCCTGATTGGAGCAGGTGTAGGTGTGTGGTGAGTTGGCGGAAGCAGGGTTGGCGAGAACTCCGCCTGTGATGACCGCCGCGATCGTGGTGACTGCGGCCAGACGTGCCAGCTTGTGCATGGGGTATCCCTTCCTCAGGTAGTGAACCGACGGTGGCAGGCCGGCGTGGAGCATTCCGTCCGGCTTCCCTCGGTGGCGTTGTGGAGTGGGTGACAGGTTTCAAGTTATTGGACTTAAAGCGCTGTGCACTCGGGGGCGAAAATGGACGAGAGCACCCGAAGGCTGCAGCATGGCGGCCTCGTTGAACGATGTGCACACGCCCACTTCCCAGGGATACAGCACCTTCAGGGCCTTGGCATCTCGTGAGTTTCTGGCCGGGACCGTTGACAGCGCCAGTGCACAGCGGGTCCGGGACAGGTCGTGCACGGTGGCCCGGACCCCTTGACTTGCGGCAGGCAGGCGATGCTAGAAGCGACTTCGCCGAGCCTGATCATGAGGGTTGCGCGGCGTGCAGGACGTCTCCACGGCTGCACATCAGGGCCTGCGCCACAACACTGGGTCCCTCGGACAGCGAGGCTCGCACCGGCGCGCCTCACGCATGCAGCGACTTGCGGAGGAATTGTGCGCAACGGCCGATCGTTTCGGCTTCTTCCAGCATCAGGGTGTTCCCTTCGGGTGAGGCGTCGGCGGTCCAGCGGGCGGCGAGGCATCGTGGGACTCGGTGCAGAAGCAAGGCCTGAGAAGGCTGGGTGGGTCTGTCCAGCCAACGGTGTAACTCGGGTGGTGTGAGTAGCGGCGGGCGACGGGGAGTCGGCCGTCGAAGGTGAAGTCGAAGGCCTGAAGGGCGGGCTTGCAGCGCGGGGTCCAGCGTTTGCGTTCCTGGCCGCAGATCCTCGACCGCACCGCCTCAGGCCGCCGGTTGAAGAGATGGCGCAGTGCGGCTGCGTGCCAGTCTCCGTGCGCCTCGGGTCGACTGCGTGGACCGAGGCGGGACGAGGGCGAAGAACATATGATGGCTTACCGCTTAGACTGAGGGATTCGGCGCCCTTCTGAATGGCTTATACAGAAGGCGAGCGAGGAGCGTACTCAGCGGGTCGGTGAACAGAAGGACGACGACCCCGTCGAGCAGGTTCGGGTGCCAAGCCGCCGCTGCGCCGCACCCGCCGTCCCGCCGGTCCTGCCGCCGGCTCTGTCGACCCGAAGGAGGCCTGAGCGATGTCGAAACTGGGCAACCTCGGCGC
>NZ_JBVJVY010000183.1:0-2454 GCF_055603265.1 Streptomyces sp. NPDC037288 | reverse complement strand
GCCGCTCCATCACCAGATCACTGGACGAACTGCTGCCCCCGCCGTTCCCCACCGCCCCACGCTTGACGCGGCCGCCCTCGGCCTTGGCCTCCCCGTCGTCCTTCGCTTGATCGCTCGCCGATTTCTCAACTTCTTTCTCGGCCCCGCCCAGCTTGCCCTTGACGTCCCCGCCAGCCTTGGCCCCAGCCTCATCAGCCCTGGCCCTATCACTTGTCCTCTCCTCCGGCATGGGCCATACCTGCTGGGTTAAGGGGTGGTATCCGAAATACGGCTTGGTTCCCTGCTTATACTTCACCGGCCTACGGTCGTAGGGATCGAAGGATTCAACGGCATTTTTCGTCACAACGTAGTCGTGGTCCGCACCGGTTTTAAATTCTGTTCTTGCACCGTCTGCAGTTGTGACCGTTAGATCGTGTTTGAACGCTTGGGAGAGGGTTACGTATTCTCGGGGAGCGATAACGTAGGCCTTCTCGCCATCGGTTACGCGAACGGGCTGCTCACGGTCATTTCGGATCGACACATCCCAGTCATCCTTACGTTCAATTATCGGATATTGGCGCTCCACCTCCGGATAGCTACTTTTCTCAATGCGCACGGCCGGCGTGGCTCTGTCGATCTCCTTTTGCGCTCGATCGATGGATTCCTGTATCGACGTGGCGACACCCGATCCCTTCGGATCCTTCAGGGCCTGTTCCAGGCCAGCGGCCCCGTCACGGAGGGCAGCCGACACTTTCGAGTCCAGCCGCTCCGTGACGTCCTTTTTGTTCAGGAGCGCTTGCAAACCCTTCACAACCTTCTGCGCATCCTCGAGCAGTTTCGTGTCCCCGGTGTTCCGCCCGAGTATGTCCCTCATGTCCTGCACCGCGTCGCGTGCTAACAATGACAAAGGGCGAGGAGAGTACAAGAGAAAGTCCATGCTCGAGCCAGTCTTCACTTGACTATTCAATTCAGCGAACATGCCGTTATACAGCTTTGCAAGGAATGAATCCATGGCGGGCATACCCTCGGTATATGCCTTCTTCTCAATGAAGTCTTTCGCCTTCTCTTTTGGGTCCCCCTTGGCGAAGTAACTCTTAAGGTCCTCCAACATCTGCGCAGGCAGAGTGGGGTTCAGGGTTGTGTAAGGGTCAATGAGCTTACTGCCGAGAGCAGCACCCGTTACATCAGCAGCCCGGGCAACTGCCGCGTGATCCCCCCAGTAGCCCGCACGGATCCCCTGTGCATGCTTGGGCTCGGTGTTTCCCTCACCGTAGTAAACACCATCATCTCTGATTTCGTACTTCGTACCGAGGAAGCCCTCGATGATGGAAGTCTTGAGCTTCCCCTTTTCGTCAAACTGGTGAAATGCTAATTTCTCGGAGCCAGCTATGCCGGCGTGGTCAACAATCTTCGATATCCCATGGAAAAGATAGTCGAGCTTGGTACTGGTAGAGACTTCTTTGGTATCACCCCCGGTACCCTTCGGGCCGAGAATCACCGGGCCGGTGTTACGGAAAAGGGTTTCCAGCAGGGGAACGGAGGAGACTGGGAGGCTCGCTAATGGAGGAAGACCGAAAGCCATACCCGCAATTGCCCTTCCCGCGTCGGCTATTGCATTGGTCACATCTGCCATACTAGAGGGGCCGGCAGAGACGATTGCAACGTGGTTCGATTTATTTGTGATCTTATTCACCTCCGCCCCATTCACATAATCCCAGGCTCCTTTGCCGGCATTCATCAAGGTATGGAACACGCCTTCCTCCGCATGCCCCGCTTTGTAGGTATTCTCCTGCTTTTCGCCCTTTTTTGTACGATCGTCCTGAGCTGCTTCATAGAAGGTGCCGGCGTGGTAGTACCATGATTTGCCCGCCGAGGTCGTGAAGGCGGTCTCTTTTACGTCGCGCTTGCCATCCACCGTGAAGATCTTGAGCCGCACGTCCTTCGTGGGCACCGAAGACATGGGCTCCGCCACGATTGCCGCTGTGTCGGTCTTGTAGACCACCCGACTCTTATGAGGGGGGATCACTGTGAACCCGTTGATCTGATTTGAAATAAGGTTACCGCCGCCGCGCGCACCGTCGGGAATGTCTATCAGGGTATTCGCGCCAATTACCCCAGAAAGCCTCGCTAAACCGGGAATCGCCTTTTCCTCGAGATACGCAGAGGCCAGCGTTACCGTAAGATTCCCCGCGAACACAGCCAATGCGCCCGCATCGCTGGGGCCCGAGTAAACAACCATCGGCAGGTCGCTGTCATTGGTGACCACGCTCTCACCGAAGGCATTCTCCTTCGAGAGTTCCTCCTGCTGCGGTACGCTGGGCTTTGATACGCCGGGCCCGGAATTTTGCGCAAAGGCCGGAGCTGCGCTGGCAGCGCCGATTCCCAGCACGACGCCCAGGGAAAGGGTCACGGCAGCGTATCGGTTCGCGACTGTGATCGAGTTCTTGCGTACCTTTTTGTGACGAGCAGGCACGT
>NZ_JBVJVY010000182.1:0-2492 GCF_055603265.1 Streptomyces sp. NPDC037288 | reverse complement strand
GTTGAGACTTCAGACATCTCGCTCAACAGTCCGAGGGCCTCGCCCGTTACTCGACCGGCCTCGTCACCCGATCGGTGGCCAAATTGAAAAGCCTCGTGGTCTGCCGGGACGGCTCGCTGGTCTACCGCCAAGGCATCAGCGACGGCGCCCCGGGCGCGGTGCAGGTCAGCGACCGCTTCCACCTGTGGCAAGGGGCTGTCGAAGCGGATCGTGGATATCGTCGCCGCCCACCGCGGCTGCCTACCCGCCGCAGTACCCGAGCCCGAACCGGCACCGCCACCAGCGAACCCGGCGGGACCGTCCGACCATGCCGACACCCTAGCCCGCCGCCACGCGAGCGGCTGTTCGGTGCGGTGCACGCGGTGACCGACACCGGTCTCTCACTCAACGCCGCAGCCCGCGAGCTGGCTTGAACCGGCGCACCGTGCGCAAATACGCCCGCGACGCCGCCCCGCTACCGGACTGGCTCGGGCAACTCACGGCTGCCGGCATCCCGGCCCTGGCCAGCCTGGCCAAAGCCATCCGCGAAGACCAGCCCGCAGTCGTCCAGGGCCCCACCACCCCGTTCAACTCCGGCGTCAACGAAGGCCGCATCACCGACCTGAAGCCCAGAAGCGGATCACAGCCGGACGCGCCGGGGGCTCCGCTCCTCCGCCACCGCGTCATCCTCATGGCCCGCTCCGACGCCACTACCCGTGACGGAGCGTCACCGGCGCACGGAGACACACCTCAGCTTCGTGGCGCAAGTCGATCCGGCGGTCACCGTTCTCGATCCTGTCCCATTCGTCGACGTCGTCGCCGATGACGGGCCCTTCCAGGGTATGGGGCAGCGTCGACCACAGGTGCCAGATCGGGTCCTGGTCGCCCAGAGCGTGCAGATGCCGCTGTTCACCGGCCATCGTCGACCTGCCAGGAGGAGATGTATGACTTCTAGTTCGCCGCGGCCCGCAGCGCCTCGTCCTCGCGAACCCAGCCATACAGGTCGAGTGTGGTCTGGACATGTGCGTGTCCAGGCGGCGGGAGACTCCGGCGTCCCGGCCAGCAGAAGCGCGGTCGCGTGGCTATGGCGGAACCAGTGCAGCGTCCAGGAGGCCGGCCCGATGCCCTTCTTGCGCAGCGCGGACACCTTGTCCGTGCCCTCCCGCAGGGCGGCCAGCAGTGGCGGCCTCTACAGATTCACCAGCAGCGGCGAGCCAAGTGGGCCAGGTCCCGCAGGCCCGCTGTGACACCAGGCCCTGGCCGTATGCGCACCGGCAGTTCGCTTCGCAGCTCACTCGGCGGAACTGCCAGCATGTCCTGGGCCGCCAAACCCGATACCACCGATGCCCTGTGCCGCCCCCGTATGAGACCGTCATGCCGTTCGTTCCCTGTCGGCAGACAACCGTGCAGGCCTCGCGGCCCTCACCGGCCGCCTTTCTCTTGATCAAGCTGATTTCCTTCGTCACATCAGGGATGCCCGAGTAGTCGGTCGGGAGAGTCCCACGCGTCATGCAGGTGGCGTGTGCGGGTCTTATAGGGGAAACCCTTTCTTAAGGAAAGGGCCCACCTCCAAGGAGCGGTAGAGCGTGAGTAAGCAGTTGTTGACTCTCTCGGGGCATAGGATGGCAGCCGTTCTTACGGCTGCTGGTATCGCCGTAGGTTCTCTGGTTCTGTGGGGAGCCCCGCAGGCCACAGCAGCAGTGAATTCCTGCGATGGTCCCGATCGGGTTGCCGGGCCTCCTCCCACGGGCTCCTCAACTTGCGCACCGGTGGACCTGGCCATCGCCGAGAATGGTCCTGCTTTTGCGCGGCAGGGTGATCCCGTTGAATACAAGATCGTGGTGGCGAATTTTGGGCCTGACACGTCTTCAGGGTGGACTGTTAAAGATCCATCCCTCCCGAAGGCGCTGGTGAGGCCCCGGACTAGCACCCCGGATTGCTCCATCACGGGTAGGACGCTCACGTGTCATGGCAGCTCGCTGGAAAAGGGTCATAGCACTGCTATCACCGTTACTGGTGTCGCCGGACCCCAGGGTGAGAGGTTTACTGACTCCGTCGCCGTCAATGGTAACGAATCTGATCCGGACCTCTCAAACAACGTCTCATCGGCCAGTACTAATATTGCGCCTTCGAGTAAGGTTCGGGCGCAGCCCCGGACCGATCGCGCGGTGAAGGCCAACGGTGGCCGCGCTCATCATGGCAAGCGGTCCACCCGTTCGAGCCGCTGCTCAAAATACGGATCAACCACTCGTACCCACCGGCCCGCACACCGGGCCAGGAAGCATTAAATGCGACAACGCGACGGTATAGCTGGGCCCTTCAGGCGGAGATCGGTGAGAGAGTCGGAGACCACCGGTCTCCGCTGTCGGGCAGAGTATTTTTGTGTGCTTATGAGGTCCAGCTTTCTTTATTGCACTGAGTGAACCTCTTTCATCCTGTGCTGGAGGGTGAAATGGGCTGGTCAGCGGGGGTGGTGACGAGGCAGGGCCCCTCGTCGTTGGCGTGGTGATTCC
>NZ_JBVJVY010000181.1:0-2511 GCF_055603265.1 Streptomyces sp. NPDC037288 | reverse complement strand
CCACCCTCCTGGCCACGACCGCCTGACCGCGGCCACCCTCACCACCCGAGCACACCTCAACTCGCCTGCCCCATCAGCAACTTGACAAGGCCGGCCGCCGCGTTTGTTCTGCTGCGCCAGAACAAACCGGTTCACCTGGTGCTACCGCCGCTCGCTGCTCGCTGAGCAGCACGACGACTCCGGAGCGCCACGTGTTGTTCTGCTCCTCCAGAACAACGCGGTTTACCTAGTGCTACCGAGAGAAGCACGAAGAAGGCGCTGCACCAGGGGTGCAGCGCCGTGGGGCCAGGATCTCGTGGGCGGGCCTGGCGGGCGTTCAACCGGTAGCGGCGAGGTTGGCCAGCTGCGCGGCGAACCGGGCCCGTCGTTGCTCGGTGAAGCTCTCGGGATCGGCGGCCTTGATCTCGGGCACCGCCATGGGGGAGGAGACCGCGCCGCCGGTCAGCAACGGGTGGAGCTGGTACAGGCCGTCTTCCAGCGCCCAGGCGAGTCCGCACTCGCGCAGTTCCTTGAAGCCGCGGTTCACGGTCGGCTTGCTCGCGCCCAGTTCGCGTGCCATCTCGTTCTGGCTGATTGAGGCGGTGCCGGTCTCCGGGTCGCTGAGGTACAGCAGCTGGTCCAGGACGCGGCGGCCGGCGGTGGAGACGTCGACCAGGGCCAGGAGGCGCAGGACGTCACGGGAGATCGTCACGGGTGCCTCGGTCGGAGGGCCGGGGACGTAAGAGCTGCTCACGGAGCCTCACCACTTCCGATCAGGTCGAGACGCTGTAACCGAGGATATGCCGCGCGGCGTCATGCGCTCGCCTTGCGTACGGGCCGCCGCTGCCGAAGCGTGACGACCTTCTCCTTGCGTCGGGCGGCCTCGGCGGCCTTCTTCTCCGCCTCGCGCGCCTGGCGCCACTCGGTGGGGTAGTCGGGGTGCGGGATGATGCAGGCCGGGCCCTTGGCGCCGTTCCAGAGCTTCTGCCACTTCTCCTGCTCGCCGGAGGTGCCAGCCACCGTGAGCCACGGGTTCAGCTGGAGGACGCCGCGCTTAGCGGTGCGCATCCAGCCGATGTGCGCGAAGAACTGGCTGGCCTCGTTCACGGAGGCCGCCGAGAGGTTGCACCGGGCCTGGAGGTCGCGCTGGTTCGTCTTCACGAACCCGCGGGGGGCCGCGCGCTCCTTGTCGTCGGCCCGGTTGGCGCTCTGCAGCGCCATGAGCTGGCACCACACCTGGAACCAGCTCCCGGGCATCTTCAGGCTGCCGAGCACGTTCAGCAGCAGCCGGGCGTCCAGCACGTAGCCGCTGACCTCCGCGCTCGCGGCGAACTCGCGGCCCTGGATCTTCTCCACGCCCAGGATCAAGCCGCCCTTACCGTCCGACCGCGCGACCACACGCTCGCCGGGGCGGACGATCGGCAGCTGTTCCATCAGCACAGCCCTCCAGAGATGATCAACGTTTCGGGGAGCACGGTAGCACTAGGTAAACCGGCTTGTTCTGGAGGAGCAGAACAAACGGTGACTCACGGTCAGCTGACGATCCGTCAGCTACGGGGGGCGTTTGTTCTAGAGCTCCAGAACACTCGGGATGCGTTTGTTCTGGAAACCTAGAACAAACGGTTTCGCATCATCGCAGGTCAGAGCCTGTTTCGGCGCGGAACGCTCTTATGTGTCACTAGAGCTCAACCACCACGCGAACCCCGCCCGACACGCCACCGTGCGTACGGGCCAAGCAGCTCGCAACGGCGGGCGTGTCGCCGCCGACAACCACCGGATCGTGAGGGCCGGCCTCCGTGGCTGCGCTCGCTTCGCGTGCGGCGCCGCGCCCAAGTTCGGGTCGTGGACAGCAGCAGCGACTCTGAGTCTCGGGTGGTGCCGACCGTGACGCTCAAAAGCACGGAGGCGTGGCCGGTCCCGGTGGGCGGTTCCGCCGCCCGGCCCGGGGGGCCGTCCGGCTCCGGTACCTCCGCACGCCGGAATTCAGGCTTTCCGACATCCGGGGTACTGTTCTGTGGCTCGGGTTCGGAGCGTCCCGAGTCGTAATTCCGCGCCAGAGTGGGGGAGTTCAATACCGGCACTGACCATTCATCAAATCTCGTGCGCTCTCTAGGTGGTTGGGGGGTGTCTCGTGTTTCCGCCAACGGTACATGCTGCATCAACCCGATGCACTCGCTGCACTGGAACCCACACGAACGAGCGACCCCCACCCTCGTAGCCAGCCCGGCCCGCGCCAGCGGGCCCCAAGGTTCTGGAGGCGCAGCCGGAAGGACCGTCAGGCGGGGGAGCGCAGCGGACCCGCCCAGGAGTGCGAAGCACTCCCCAACTCCCGCACTGGAGGCCCCACTAGCCGCACCTGACACCCCGCCAGCCACGGCCGCGCGATGCACGGCCAGCCGGGCGCGCAGCGGCCGGCCTCACCGCCTCCCGGAGCGCAGCGCAGGGAGGCGCCCTCGCATCGCGAGGGCGAGCGGGAGCGCAGCGACCGCTCCACTTGCACATCGCGCAGCGATGTGGTACCCGCTCCGCGGG
>NZ_JBVJVY010000180.1:0-2618 GCF_055603265.1 Streptomyces sp. NPDC037288 | reverse complement strand
CGGATCCTCCGCAAGGCCAGACTCAGCCCGAACGCACTCACGTCAACCACAAAGGCCATCCTCACCCTGGAGGCTCACCGTTGAAAAGGCTCCAGGTCCTTACACGGACCTCAGTACAGGAACGAGGAGATGACGTGATCCCGAATGCCATAAGGGTGTTCACTGTGCTGTTATCGACCTTGGCCATGTCCCTCACCGGTGTTGCCTGCCCACGCGCGGCCCGGCGTGACATCTGTGTCGTCTGCGGTGCCTGCCGTGGGTACCGATTCCTATCGGACAAGTCCGGGAGCGGTCGTCGGGGACGGCGTACGACTACGCGCCGACCGTCATCCTGTACGGCGTGTACAAGATGTGGTGGTGCGGCCAGGCTCCCGAGCAGACGCAGCGTTGCGGTTGTGACATGGATGGATGTACCGATGAGGCCACGGGCATCAGCGGCGATCTGGCGTTCCGCATCCCGCCGCTGAAGGCATGCTCTCGCCTCGCATCGTGACCACCCCGAGGCCGGCAAACAAGGCAGCGGCGCGGCGGCGACCATAGGCCATGCAAGTCCTCCCAATGGAGCTCCGCGCGCTGGCGACACAATGACCAGTCAAGCGCCCTCGCAATCGGCGCTCACCGCGCTGACTTCTGGGCATGGGTACGGAAGGTATCCGTGACGTGATCGAATCCATGGGGGTGATGCATGTCACACCGTGGCATCTCGCCAGATGGATCCCAGGGCTTTACGGGCTTCATAGCACCGAGATGGTTCCCCGTGACCTGCGGTGATTCCACCACTCGAAGGCTTGCAGCGTGAGTGGGTGACGGCACCTCGCGTCCAACCTGCCGACCTCATCTGATGGCGATGGCAGCCAAGCGAACGTAGGTACGATGCGCGGCAGCCGGCCGTCGAACACATGGCGGTCGTTGTCTGGGAGGAACTTCATGAAACACGCGCGGAGAAAACACAGCCGGTTACGCGCCCGGATCGCAGGTACCGCAGGAGCACTGGCGGTTGTCTTGGGCGCAGGGGCCGTGCCTGCCTCGGCCGCCACGAAAACTGCCGGTACGCCTACGCCGAACGCCGCGCCGTTGGGCACGACGGGGGCCCCGCGCAAGCTGACGCTCCCCGCCCCGACCGGGCACTATCGGGTCGGGACGGTCGACCTCCACCTGCGCGATCCGAGGCGCAAGGACCCTTGGCTGCCCAGCCCCCGGCCGCGCGAACTCATGGTCACCCTGTGGTACCCGGCTACACACACGGCCCACCACCCCGTCGCTCCCTGGCTCCAGCCTGCCGCCGCCGCGCACTTCCTGGCCAGCCACCAGGTCCCGCCCAACACAGTGACCCTGCCCACCACCGCCGGGCACACCGGCGCCCCGGTTGATCCCAAGGCTGGCAAGTTACCGGTGCTGCTGTACTCGACCGGGCGAGGGTCGGACCGCGCCACGGGCACCGCGCTCGCCGAAGACCTGGCCAGCCGGGGCTACTTGGTCGTCACCCTCGACGACACCCACGATGACAGCGAAGTACAGTTCCCCGGTGGCCGGTTGGAACTGAGTACCATGCCGCCGCACACGCCCGCATCTCGCGTGATCGCCGCTCGGGTGGCCGACACCCGCTTCGTCATCGACCAGCTGAACGCCATCGCCCACGGCCACAATCCGGACGTGGACCACACACATCTGCCGTACGGACTGTCCCATGCGATAAACATGAAGCGTATCGGGATGTTCGGCCCTTCCCTTGGCGGCGCAGTGGTGCCGGCGGCCATGCAAGCGGACTCCAGGATCCATGCCGGTGCGGACCTGGACGGACAATTCTTCGGCCCTGAGACCACCCGGGACCTCCACCGTCCCTTCCTGTTGTTCAGTCGCCACAACCACAACCGCAACACCGATCCCAGCTGGGCGACCCTCTGGAAACACTTGCACGGCGACAAGTTCGATCTCAGGCTGCGCGGTGCCCAGCACCTGACGTTCCTGGACTACGAGGCTCTGTTCTCCCAGGCGCCCGGCGCCTTCAAGCAATCGCCTGCCCAACTGGTCCGATCACTCGGCACGATCGCCCCCGACCGGGCCTTCGAGATCCAACGCACTTACCTCGCGGCCTTCTTCGACAAGGAATTGCGTCACCATCACGAGGCCTTGCTCAACGGTCCCTCCCGTCACTACCCGGAAGTCTCCTTCGTACGCTGAACCAGCAGCCGTGCGTGCGCAGTTAGCTTGCCGCGCACGCACGACCGACGTCCGCGTGACGGCTGGCGGCAGGGCATGTAGGGGGTAGGCCCGCGGATGGCCGCGCTGCCTCAGCGGTCCAGGCCCTGACCGTCTCCCCCCGCATACTGAGTAGAGGTGAGTTGTTCCGCTTTGAGGGGCACCATGGGTGTGGTGGTCAGGTGGCGAGTGCGGTGTCGTGGTCGGGGGGACTGTGGTGGCCGAGGCTGCTGTGCTGTTGGTGCAGGTTGCACCAGCTTTCGGTCCGCTCAAGGGTCGCGGTGTGGGTGACGGTCCTGTTCGGCTGGGGCTGGGTGCCGATCAGCTCGTTCTTCGAGGTGGTGAAGGACGATTCGGCCAGCGTGGTTGTCCCGGCGTTGGCCGGTGCGGCCGGCGGATGGCCGGGTTTCCAATTGGTT
>NZ_JBVJVY010000179.1:0-2746 GCF_055603265.1 Streptomyces sp. NPDC037288 | reverse complement strand
ACCCCACAAGAGGTCCACGACGACTACCTGAATCAGCAGCTCGCCGCATGAATTAGCCAATAGGTAGCTGTCCGGAAAGCGTGGGGCCCCTCAGAACCCCTGATCACGGATGTCCGTCAAAGCACATCAAGCCCGACCACCGCAACATGCCACTACCGACAACGCCAGTCCTCACAACGCATCACTCGGGCTCCGGTGCGAGGTGAGCCGGCCATAGACGATGAAGCGGCCGGTGCTGCCATAGCGGGGGGTGCAGGTGGTGAGCGTGATCAAGCGGTCTCTCGGGTTGGCGCCGTGGCCTTGGTCAGGGCGGAGGACCCAGTCGGCGTCGGGCGAGACACGCTGAGTGCTCGTGACGACATAGGTGTAGCGGCCGGTGGGGGCCGTTACGATGATTTTGTCACCCGATTTGACACGGTCAGGCAGGTCGGCGAAGGGCTCGAACCCTGAGAGTGACGAGCGGTGTCCGGCAACAGCGTAGTTGCCAATTTCTCCGGGGCTGGCGGTGCTGGTGTAGTGGCCCAGCCCCTTTGCCAATTGCTTGTCGGTCGTGCCGTTGTAGACGGGATAGGCCCAGTGGGAGCCGAGGGCAGGGATGCGCATCACTGCGTTGGCGTTCGTGCTGTTTTTCGGAGAGGCGCCGGGGCCGCGGCTGCTACGGATCAGGTCATGTTCGATTCGGGCAGTGCGTACCAGCTGAGTACGACTGGGCTGGGGGTCGGTGCCCCAAATTAGCCAGGCTGTATAGCTGCCTAACACCAGCCCTGCTGCAAGGACGAGTCCAGCCATTGCCGCGAGCAGAGCGCGGGCAGGGCGCGCCTGTTGGGGGATGCGCATCACGGAATTGACCCCCGCTTTCTGGTGGCTACGCATGTGCATCCGGGCAAGATACAAAGCGGCAGCGGCCGGTCCTGCGATGAGCAGTACCGGTAGGACGCTGTGAGTGAACCACAAGCAGGCTCCGGTGAGAGCCAGAGCGAACAGTAGATCAAGCCAATTGGAGCGCAGGGCTTGGCCCCAAGTGAGCCGGTTTCCCACTTTCGGAGTGACCAGAAACACCGACGAGCCGAACAGTGACTTGAAGGAGGCCCGCGGGCCGGTGAAAAACATCGAGCCGAACAGCAGTGCCGTGTGCAAGAGGTAGGACCCGAGTCTGTCGGCGCGCATGGTCTTGCGGAGTGTGAGGATGTCGTTGAGCATCGGGGCGAGGACGAACGCCACCGTCGGGAACAGCATCCACTGCGGCCAACGCACTGAGTAGCCGACCGCGGGCAGCACCATTACGTTGATGACAACGTAGAGGCTGAACAGACTGGTCAGCGGCAGACTATAGGTGAATATGATGATGTCCAGCTTTTCGAACCAACGCATCGGGCTGAACAGAATCCGCCACGTGTACTTCTTGACGAACTCCATGTTGCCTTGAGTCCAATTGTTGTGATGCTGCTTGAACGCCAGGTAGGAGACCGGGAACTCCTCCTCGCACACTACGTCCGGCGCGAATACGGCCGGGTATCCCGCTGAGCGGGCTGCGATATTGAGGCAGAGGTCCTCAGCAACCAGGTGCGGGAACCCGCTGGCCGCCCGGTAACAGGACGCGCTGATCGTAGCGCCGTGGCCAAGCAGGGAAAGGAATCCGAATCGGTTCTTGACGCATTGGTAGGCAAGCCAATGCGTGGCCACCCCAGGATGGAAGCGCTTCATGAACGTGTTACGGTTCCGAGTAGCCACGTGATTGCACCTGCACAATGCCCGTGTTCGGGTAGTGCTGGAAGTAGTCAAGGCAGCGGGCCAGGAAGTCTGGGGGAATGATCTCGTCACTATCCAGAATGACAAAGTAGTCAAAGTCAGTGTGCCGTAAGAAGTTGTTCAGGTTCCCCGCCTTGAAACCGACACGATCAGCACGTCGGACCACCTCGACTCCGTGTGTTGCTGCGAAGGCGTCCACTTTGCGGCGGTAAGCGTCGGCCTTCGAATCGTCCAGGATGACCGTGCGTACCCCCGGCGCATCCTGCCGCATGGAGTCTGCTTCCCCCTCAATCGACCAGATGAGCGACACAGACAAGCAAAACCATGAACCGACAATAGCTACATATAAACCTGGATGGCGCGTCATATGCGCCTCAGGTTCCTCTTGTGCCAATGACATTCGAATCAACCTCATAGACGAGCCGCACATGTGCCGCGGCCCCCGTAGGCGGCCTCAGGGCGCGGCCGGAACAATCCGGCTGCGGTCCGAGATGCGCGAAACGTGGCGAGCCCGGTAACGCCGACAGATGAACCTCATCCACCGAAGGCTGGGGGCGTTCGCTTCAGAGGCCGCTGCGGATGGTCGGATAGACGCATACGCCTGCGCCGCCCAGCTGAATCCGCCCGCTGTGGCCGCCGGCACCATCCGTCAGGCAGCCTGAACGCTTCAGCCTCATGTACACCGCCCTCCTGCTAGTTCTGCCCGTGCCGGTTCTGGAGCGCAGTCAGCCCCAGTAAGCCGCTCACCACCAGAATCGCCGCGAGGAGGCATATTATGACGCTCGCTGTCCCGCACTCTCTCAAGGCCACCCATCTGAGAGTTGGCCTGCTCCGTTCAGCCCAAAGGACGCTCGACGAGACGGCCACCCAGGTGAACCGTTCCGGGTTTGATCGAGACTCTAGGTCGTGACTGTGACCTGGGGTTTCGTGGCTTCTCGGTAGTAGGTGGTCTCGTATTCGACGGGCGGGACGTGCCCGATCTCACCGTGGAGCCGGC
>NZ_JBVJVY010000178.1:0-2798 GCF_055603265.1 Streptomyces sp. NPDC037288 | reverse complement strand
TCTTCGGCTACCTCACCCCGGCCGAGACCAGGCGGCGCCACCAGCACACCCTCGCGGCATAGAGATCGAGTGTCCAAGTTCACGGGGAAACTTCAGGTTGATCTGGCTCCGCCACCCCAACATCATTCGTCACCTACAGGACCTGGCGAGCGGTCGCGTCCCGATCAGCCACGAGGGCCTGCAGCAGCAGGAGCACGGGGAGCAACATCCTGCCCCACGCGGACCGGCGGCTCCTGCTCTAGAACGCTGGCTCACCGAGCGCCTCAGGGCGGTCGAGGATCCCGCGCGACACCAGCTCCTGCGCCGATTCGCCACCTGGCACCAACTGCGGCGCTTACGAGCGAAGGCCGAAGCCGGTCCGCGCTCAGACGCTCCCCACGCACCAGGCGCGGCAGCAGACCACCCAGGCCCACACCTTCCTCACCAGGCTCGCACCCCGCAACCGGACCCTCGACCAGTGCCGACAGCCGATCTCGGCGCCTGGCACGCGGACAACTACGCCACCCGCCGACCCGCCCAGCCCTTCCTGCGCTGGTGCAAGGGCAAATATTGCGCCGCCGGTAGATCTCCCGGTCGAACCGCGGCGGGCCACCGCCGTCACGGCGGCCCCAGTTACGGCGGTGGCGTTGCTGGTCCCGCTTCTCCGGAATGGTGTGGCTGATGCCGCGCTTGCGGAGGTAGGCGCGGAAGCCGCGGGAGGCGTAGGCCTTGCCCGCGACCACGTGGTCCGGTCGGCAGCGCGGTCGGCTCCGACCGATGCGGGGCACTCGGGTCCGCTCGAGAAGCGGCCATCATCGGCCCGGGCGGAGTGGCTCAGTACCGGGATGACGTACACGTTCTGGGCCGACCCCGGCCCGTCCAGCACCGTGCTGGAGCATGTGCCTCTGGGCCGATCGGCCGCCCCCGAGGAGATCGCCAGCGCCGCACTCTTCCTTCTCACCGACGCTGTCGCACACATCACCGGCACCGTACTCACCGCCGACGGCGTACTGCTCGCCGGCCCCACCACGACCTGCCAACCCTCAACCACACGTCAGCCCCAGCCAGTTGACGACACCGCTGGGCGGGGATCCTGTTGCAGGCCGGCCGACCGCAAGGTCGGCCAGGCGATTGGGATCACGCTCCCCGGCGATAAGGTCCTCCAAGATGGCCCAGCCACTGGTGCCGCGACGTCTCTGAGGACCGCCGAGAGCTTCATACCGGTGTCTTCGAGTTCCTTCTCGTGGCCAGGGGTTAGAGGTTGCGGCTGGGGCTCCAACCGGCTTTGGGGAGGAGCTTGTCGTAGTAGTAGTTCGGAGGGTAGGAGCGACCCAGGATTCTCGGATTGGGCAGGCGACGCCGTCAAGGAGCGGGTTGCCGACCTGCTGCGCGAACGGTTCAACGGCCGCCTCGACTACCTGCTCTACTCGGTGGCTGCACCGCGCCGCACCGACCTCGTCACCGGCACCACCTACTCCTCGGTGCTCAAGCCGGTCGGCCAGCCGTACCGCACCAAAACCCTCATCTTCGACGGCCGCCACCCGGAAGTACGCGAGGTCCAGATCGCGCCGGCCGAGGGCGACGACATCGAGCAGACCGTCGCCGTCATGGGTGGCGCGGACTGGGAGCGCTGGATCACCCACCTCGCCGAACGCGACTTGCTGGCCGACGGCTTTACCACCGCTGCCCTGTCCTACATCGGCTCCCCGCTCACGGCGCCCATCCTACCGCCAAGGCACCATCGGCGCCGCCAAAGCCCACCTCGAGGCCACCGCCCGAGCCCTCAATGAGCGACTCGACGAGCTCGTCGGCGGCTCCGCGGTGACTTCCGTCAACGGCGTCGCCGTGACCCAGTCGTCCACGGCAATTCCTGGCATCGCTCTGTACGTCAGCTTGCTGCACGCCGTTCTTGGCGACCGTCTTCTCGCCCCGGCCGCGCAGCTCACCGAGCTGTGGGACCAGCTCACCGGCACCACCACGCGTCGCCTCGATGACGAGGACCGCATCCGCCTGGACACCTGGGAGCTGACCGACGACGTCCAGAACGCGATTGCCGAGCGTTGGCACCAGGCCACCACTCACACCGTCTCCGACCTCGCCGACCTCGACTGGTTCACAGGTGAGATCCGCCGCCTCTACGGCTTCGATGTCCCCGGAATCGACTACGCACGTCCCGTCGAAACCGCCGTCGACTGGCTCAACCCCATCTGACGCCTTCCTTGGAGGAAGCCGTGCGCTGCCCACCGACGCCGACCTCATCCCTTGGCAGCAGCGCCTTGAGCTGGCCCTGGCTCAGCTGCTGGGTCCGAGCTGCGGCAGGCCACGGGCCGCAACGCTCTACCTTTCCGATCACGGGTTGGCCCCAGCCATTCTTAGGGAAGTGGCGTCCAGGGGAGGGGGTGTGGCTTTTACTGACTTCGGCTTGTCAAGGTGACGTTGGGGCATCGAGGCCAGGCCCGTTCCGGTTATGAAGCCGTCGAGGATCTCGGGCCGGTACTGGAGGCGCTTGAGTCGGTTGCGTACGAGCGTCTCCAGGCGGTCGAGGGCGACGACGGCGAGGTTGGCAAGGCTGCATTTGATGTGCGCACACACGCCCTCGACCGGATTGAGGTCGGGCGAGTAGGCGGGCAGCAGGAACACTGTCAGCCACTCCCGCTGGGCGACCAACTGCCGCATTGTGACGGAGACGTGGGTGTTCAGGCGGTCCCATACCAGCACGAGCGGTGTCAATCCCCAGAAAGCGTGGAGGACTTCCCTATGCTGCTCGGTCCTCCTGATGGGCCTGCGTCCTGGCCTCGGTGACGGTTCGCTCGAAGTCC
>NZ_JBVJVY010000177.1:0-2820 GCF_055603265.1 Streptomyces sp. NPDC037288 | reverse complement strand
GAGGTGACCCGGCAGGAAGGCTCCCGCGGCCCGATGGCCTCCCGCTTCCTCACGGGGCGGGTACGGCCGGCCGGGGCGCGCCCGCACCGGCTGGCGCACATCCTCGACGCCCCACAGGACCTGCTGAACTGCAGGACCGGCACCTGTACCACCTGCCACCAACCCCTGCCCAGCAGGACCACACCAAGATCAAGGCAGCCCTAACGGAGCCCTACTAGAACGGTGGCTGTCTCAATCCCTTGATGCGGAGCGGACCGGTGACGGGCTTCGCAGAGGCCCAGTCGACCGTGAAGCTCCCCTCGTTGCCGTCGGATAAGCGCAGGGTGAGCTCGTCGCTCTCCTGCAACGGACGGAGGTCGACGCGAGGGTCGTCAGGCACTAGTAGGACTCCGTTAGGTCTGTCTCGATCTCGGTGCCATGTGTATCCCGCTGGGCAGGGGCTGGTGGCAGGTGGTGCAGATGCCGGTCCAGCAGTTCAGCAGGTCCTGAAGCGTGTCGAGGATCTGGTAGAGGGTGAGTCCGCTGTGTCGGCTTTTGGGGCCAGTCGCTGCTCGGTGAGGAAGGCGTGGGCGGCGGTGACCAGGGTGGCGTGGTGGTGCCAGCCGTTCCAGGAGCGGCCTTCGAAGTGGTCCAGGCCCAGGCCGTGTTTGAGTTCTCGGTAGTCGTGTTCGATGCGCCAGCGGATCTTTGTCAGGCGGACCAGCTCGGGGAGCGGGGTGTCGTCGGGCAGGTCGGACAACCAGAACCGGGTCGGTTTGTCTTCGCCGTCGGGCCATTCGGCCAGCAGTCGTAGCTCGGGCAGGACGCCGTCCCACCGGCCGTGCTCGGCCACCGCGGCTTGCTGGGCCAGTCGACGCGGGCGCACCCCGGCCGGCCTGACCGGAATCGCGAGGAAGCGGGAGGTCATCGGGCCGCGGGAGCCTTCCCGCCAGGTCACCTCGCTGAAGGTTTCCCGTCCGGTGGCCGCGGCCAGTTCCGCTACCGGCACCGGTGGCTGTCGGTAGCGGGGCACCGGCCGCCGGCCGTTGCCGGACCAGGCCGGGGCATCGGGGTGCGCGTCATGCGGCTGGACGGACAGATCGCCGCGGATCCCGACCACGTAGGCGTGTCCCCGCTCGGCCAGGGCGGCGCGGAAGTCGGCGTTCTGGCCGTAGCCGGCGTCCGCCACCACGACCGGCGGCACCAGTCCCCATCCGGCCAGTTCGTCCAGGGCGTCCAGTGCCAGCCGCCACTTCTCCCGGTACCCGACGTCGTTGGGGACGCCTGTCCGCCGGCGCCGGACGGAGTCATCCGCCCATTCCCGCGGCAGGAACAGCCGCCAGTTCAGCGGGCACGACGCCGCATCGGAGACCGCGTGCACACTGACCGCAACCTGGCAGTTCGCCTGCTTGCCCAGCGCACCGCAGTACTGGTGGGCGACGCCGACCGACATCCGGCCGTCCTTGGGGAACGACACGTCATCGACCGCCCAGGCGTCCGGGCCGATCTGCGGCACCATCCGCTCGGCGATCCGCCGGCGCACCGGCACCGGATCCCAGGTGGACTGGTTCACGAACTGCTGCAGGTTCTGCTCGTTGCCGTTCGGCAATCGCGAGGCCATGGCCTGGATGGACTTGCGCCGCCCGTCCATCATCAGTCCTCGCAGATAGCAGTCGCCCTTGGCCCGCTGGTCCTTGCGCGGCACCGAGGCGAACACATCCGCCACGAATAACGCCAACGTCGCCCGAACACGGTTCACTTCATGTGCGTCCACACAGCCCTCATGCCCCTGAACATGGCAGGCAGACAGACCTAACGGAGTCCTACTAGTACTCCAGCAGTGCTTCGCCATTTCTGCTGGTCAGGGTTCTGAGGGTGGGGAGTGTAGTGGTGTGGGCAGGGGCATGGAACGGTCTTTGGCGGGGTGCCGCCCCAACGAGTGGCCGCGCCGTATGTAGTGACAGCGGCGGGCTTGTGCTTGATGGCGGCGGCGCCAGTGTGACCACGTCATGATGTGACGGGGGTCGACGGGACGATGGCGGGGTCCAGTTGCCAGTAGACGGCGAATCTCGGCTGGTGTGAGGTCCACGAGGTCGGGCGTGTCCCGTTCGACGCCCCCTTTTGCCGTTCATGGCCGGCCATCACTGCCAGGAAGGCGTGGGCGAGCATGGCGAGAGTGATGTGCCGGTACCAGCCGACATAACGGCGGACTTCGTAGTGGTCCAGGCCGCATTCATTCTTCGCGCTCTGGAAGCACTCCTCGATCTTCCAGCGGCATCCGGCGACGCGGACCAGGTCGGCGATCGTTGCCTCCAGCGGGGTGCAGGCGAGGTAGTAGGCGATGTCGTCGGGCTTGGTGATGCTGCGGCGGGCCAGCACCCAGCGCCGACTGGTGACCATGTCGTCGTCTGACTCGCATGCAGAGGGCAGGTGTGCGGCGGCCCAGTCGTAGTAGCGCTCGCCTTTCGCGCCGTGTCCGGCGGACAGTCGTTGCCAGGCTTCGGGCGGGGCTTGGCTGAAGAGGTGATCGATGCGCGGGCCGCCGGCCGGCTGGGATTTGGGCACGGCCACGACGTAGGAGAGGCAGGCGTCTTCGAGGAAGTGGCGGAAGTGGGAGTCCTGTCCGTAGGCGGCGTCGGCGGTGACCCAGGCGATGGGCAGCGGTGAGGCGAGGGCTCGTGCGATCACGGTGCGGGCCAGCTCACCTTTGGTGGCGAAGGTTCGCTCGTCGGGGATCTTCGCCGCCCGGCAGCGATGGCGGTCGTCCGTCCAGGACTTGGGCAGATAGAGCTCCCGGTCGACCAGGGCATGGCCGCGGGTGGTGGCGTAGGCGGCGAAGAC
>NZ_JBVJVY010000176.1:0-2824 GCF_055603265.1 Streptomyces sp. NPDC037288 | reverse complement strand
GTCAGGTCGAAGTCCTTGGCCACCTGGCCGACCGAGCGGTCACCGCGTCGGCACAGCTCGACGATCTCGGCCTTGAACTCCGGCGTGAACGAACGGCGAGGCCAAGGCTTCTTCTTCCTCATGCTCTCCATGATGGACATCCTCCCGGGGCCGAACCCCTGATCGCGGATGTCCGCCAAAGCGGATCAAGCCCACCGGATCGAGTGGGACGCCGGCGAGGTCCTCGACGATGTGCGGAGCTACGTGGTCGAGCACCTCGGCTACCAGGACGCCGTCCGTCCGTCGGAGTGGCCCAGCCCTTGGATTGAGTGTTTGTCCCGTCCAGGTATCGCCTCTTGCCAGCAATACCTGATCACCCGGCCGCAACATGATGCTCGACGCCTTGGCGAGCGTTCGCCAAGGCGCCTTGGGGCTTGTGCCGGCTTTCGTGTCATTGCCCGCGTCGGCGCTGACGTATTAGCTCTTCCCAGAGGTGACAGCTGGCTGGGAGGCGGCCCACCCCAGCAGCCGCGCTCGTGATCACACAGCTCGGCATCACACAGCAAAACGTGGCAAGAGCGACCAGTAATCGCCGCACACAGGCTCTTCGATTCTTCATGGATTCTTCGTCCTTCCTCCTCGTCCCAACCGGAAACCTGGCGCACGGTCAGTGGCTACGCGGAATACCTGAACCAAGATTTATTCCCCGTATGACTGACAATCGCTCAGGGAAGGTGCTCAACGACCTCATCCGGGACGTCGAGCATTATTCGGTGGGGGGTCCACAGGGCCTCTGCGTCGAGGTGTTGGTGACTGAGATACCGCGACCACAGGGTGGGAGGCGTTCACGCATTCAGCTCATCCGTCCGTCACATAAGCATGCGGCGACCCTCCTCACAGGTGTGTCTGATCCTCGTAAAGGATCATTCCGCATTCAATTGAGTGAAGGGTTTGGTATGGAGCAGCGGCAGCGCCGGCGTTGGGCCGGTGGGTTGTCTTTGGGGTTGTCGGCGGCGTTATCGGTGTCGATGGGGGTGGCGGGGTTCGCTGGGTTGGTGTCGCCGGCGTTTGCCGATTCGGGGGATGGCAGTGCGACGGTTCGTGTGGTGCGGGAGGTGAATGCGAACGGGAAGTGGGATCAGGGGCTGGAGCCGGGCTGGTCCGGGGTGACGGTGGTGTTGACCGATGATGCGGGGCGGTCGGTCACTGGGGTCACGCAGGCGGACGGCACGGTGAAGCTGTCGCCGGGTACGAGCCTGAGCGGTGGCAAGTACCGGGTCGAGGTGAAGAGCCCGGATTCGAAGGTGTACTTCCCGGGGGCTGCTTCTCCGCGAACGGATCTGACCGACCCGACGGTGTTGTCGTCGAATGTGGAGTTCGTCGACCTGTCGGGTGGCAAGAACGTTGAGGTCACGACGTCGTTCTGGAGTCCTGAGGACTACTGCCAGAAGAACGCCACCCTGGTCACTGCCTGCATGAACCCGTCGATTCCGCCATCGAGTGCTGCGCCGGACAGCAAGCGCACGCTGACATCGTTTCCGTATGATGCGCGTGGCAGCTACAACCAGCTGACGGATCTGGCAAACAACGGCCAGACCGGTACGGTGTGGGGCATCGGTTACAACAAGGTGACGAAGCAGATTTTCTCTGCGGCGTATGCGAAGCGGGGCACGAAGTACGGCCCTGGCGGGGCTGGCGCGATTTACCGTACGAACCCGGTGACGAAGCAGACGGCGCTGTTCACCCGGGTTCCCAACCCTGGTACGACCGCGCATCAGCCGGGTGTCCGGCTGGATGAGGCGTTCGGTCCGGTGGTGGGCAAGGAGTCGCTGGGTGACCTGGATGTCAGCCCGGACGGCAAGGACCTGTACGTCGTCAACCTGCACGACCGCAGGCTCTACCGCTACGACGCGATGCAGTCCACTGCGGCTGCTCCGAAGGCGTCGTATGCCATTGCGAACCCGGGATGTGCTGCGGACGGTGACTGGCGGCCATCCGGTCTGGGTATCCAGGACGGCAAGGTGTACGTCGGTGGTGTGTGCTCGGCGCAGTCCACTGCTAACAAGGCTGACATGCGGGCGGTCGTGAAGGTGTTCGACCCCGTCACGGGCCAGTTCACCGGGACCGTCATGGACCAGCCGCTGAATTATCCCCGGATGGCGGCATATTACGGCGACAATGCGTGCTTTGGGCCCACTTGGTACCCGTGGAGTAATGTCCGTCCCACCACTCAGGACGGCCACCCCTGCACCCACAGCAGCATCGAGAACCCCGAGCCGACGCTGTCCGACATCGTCTTTGAGACCAACGGTGACATGGTCGTCGGTTTCGGTGACCGCTTCTCCGACCGTACTGGCTGGCGTCTGCCCGCCACGTCGGCTAGCCGGGCAACGACCACGTTTGAGGGTGGTGACATCAACCGGGCCTGCCGTGGTGGGAACCACATGTTCGTCCTGGACGGAAACGGCGGCTGCAAGAACAACGCCACCACAGCGAACAATGGTGGGCATGCCGAACCCGGCGTGAAGGAGTTCTACCCGGGTGACTGGGCTGCCGCCCCGCACCGGGAGATCAGTGAGGGCGGTCTGGCCCTTTCCAAGGTGGAGACGACCATCCCCTTCACGGCGATGGACCCCACCGATGCCACGGGCAGCGGTGTGCGGTGGGTCGACCGCACCACGGGCACCCGGTCAGGACCGGGTGTTTTCAGCAGGCCGGACAGCAGCAGCGGCAACTACCTGAACGAGGACTTCGGTAAGTCGCGTGGTATCGGTGACCTGGAAGTGTTGTGTGATCAGGCGCCGTTGCAGATCGGTAACCGGGTGTGGCAGGACACCAACGAGAA
>NZ_JBVJVY010000175.1:0-2934 GCF_055603265.1 Streptomyces sp. NPDC037288 | reverse complement strand
GGACTTCGAGCGAACCGTCACCGAGGCCAGGACGCAGGCCCATCAGGAGGACCGAGCAGCATAGGGAAGTCCTCCACGCTTTCTGGGGATTGACATTCAGGTTTGGCCCTGCGATTGCGGAGGTGGCGAATCGGTGGCTGCGGGCTGCATCGTCGACGATGCAGGTGGCCGGGAACGCCGGCGGCGTCTCGGGGCTGGGGCCGGTGATGGCTCCCGATGCGGTGCTGTGCCGGGGATCGCGGGCGCGCTCGCTGAGGTGATGTGCTTCCTCGCTGAGAGCCTGCCTGTCGCGCTGGCCGGCGGCGGGATGCCGCTCCTGAAGATCGCTGAGGCGGCGATCGATCTGCAGGCCGGCGGCCCTTGCACCATGAGCTGTTCATGTTCTCGCTCTACGTGAGGTGCAGCAGTATGCCGAACAGGATTCCGCAGCGGCGGAGCTGCTGGCGATCGTGGAGCTGGCTGATGCCGACGGCGCTCAGGCGCCGCCATCGGGCGCCGAGTGCCCCGCGGCGTTTCCTCGGGCGGGGCGGTGAGGAAACGGAGGCAGAGGTGGACACGTCGATGCCGCACGGGTGGACAAGCATGCGGGGCCTCTGTGGAGACGGTTCTCTTGGTCGAAAAACCATCTGCCAGGGACTTAATCCATGCGTCAGGCCGACTACCCAGCTGACGCGGGGCGTTCGAAAGAGCTGACTGCCCCGGCGCTCACTCACACGTCTGTGATCCTGCGCCCGCTTCATGAGCGTTTTACGGCACCAACTTGTTCAGTCGCTTCGGTCGCTGAAACGCCCAGGCGCTGTCGCGGGGTAAGAGGTGAAATTGGGGAAGATCGTGTCTTGGTACGCTGTTCGTGGAGCCTCTGGCGCCCGCGCGGGCATGGGTCAGCTGTCAATTGGGCCGTGGTGCTTCTCTATTCGTGCGGGATGCGGAATGGGCTATGTTACGAAACGTGTTCGGCTTCTTTCGAAACCGGATGGCGAACTGCCTGTTGATACCGGCCCGACGGATTCTTGGCGGGGGAGCGGCGGGCCGCTGTTCTCCCTTTCGACATGTGCACCAGGCGCGTCACCCCCACTCCTGTCGGCCCGGGAGCCGAGATCGCACCCTGGAGCAGCTGAGGCAGGATACGGACGGGCGGTGGCGGCGCCTGGGACGCAACGGTGAGCAGACGCTGATCGCCCGCGTTCGATACTGCCGCCAGGCCGAGCTATGGCGGCGCGGAGAGGCGCGCCCACGGGCAGCGGAACGAAAGGCGCGACGCCCGTCGTTGTGCTGCGCACTTGCCCTCCCACTCGGTCCAGTTCAGCATCCGGAGGATGCGGTCCGGGCCCACATGTCCGGCTGCCCCTGCCAGCGTCCAGCCGTTCTTCCGCTGCAGCGGAGCGATCAATCCCCGCATACAAGCCATAGCTGACTCTGCGGCTCCGACCTGCTGAAACGGTGCAAGAACCGCTGATGGACAGCATCCAGTCCACGCGTCACAACCTGACATCAGCAAGTTCCCCACCCACAACCCCACCAAAGACTGGCCTGGCCATCAACCGCGGCAAGCACCGTTGCAGTACTGACTCAGACGGAGCAAACCATGCTGGGACAAGGTCATCGAGTCATCTCATTTCAGGGGGCTTCGCCGCTCGGCAGGTTGCACGATGGCCGCCCGAGAGCCAGGGACTATGCGGTGATAACTGCTGTACCACTCGACAAGACGCCATCGATCAGACCAAGGATGATGGCCATCGAGAGGACTCTGCTTCCCAGGGGCCTCCAGTGCGAAAGGACATACCTATGCGAGGCAAGCAAGCGATCGGCGCGGGTGTTATGGCACTGGCCCTGTTATCCGGAGCCGGCTGGACTGCCCAGGCCGCCACCAGCGAGACCGCCACCGGACAGGCTGCAGCGGCCAAGGCACCGGCACCGGCCCTGCACGGTTACCAGATCGTCAGGCTTCCCAACGCCAACGTGCTGAACTTCCAGCGCCGGACTGTCTCCTGCCCCGCGGGAAAGAGGGTCGTCGGCGGCGGCGCCCAAGCTCGGGGCAAGCGCGCGATCCTGGTCGGCAGCTTCCCCACCAAGGACGGGACCGGCTGGATCGGACTCGGCCGGCAGGACGGCTACTCCACCGTCGGCATCAGCGTGTATGCGATCTGCGCCAGCGTCGAGCAGCAGCCGCAGACTGACGGTTTCCCCGGCACGATCACCACGCTCCCCGTTCAGCACGTGGTGGATGAGTACGTGCAACCGATGACACCTGGTACACACCCCCATGTGGTTCGCACGTACTACCCAGGAGCTCGTGTAACCGTTCTCTGCTCCCAGCAGGTGGACATGGGTACTTGGACTGCGCTGTGGTATCGACTTGATGACGGGGGATACGTCAGCTCCAACAACGTGTCCGGCGTGGATCGACGCCAAGTCCCCAGCTGCTCGTAATACTCGGAGGGGTGTGGTCGCAATGAGGTAGAGCTAAGACCTTGACGGATGGTTAGGGAGCCGATTACCTTCCCCGTGGCGACCTCCAGGGCCACGAGCAAGGTGGTGGTGCCGACGCCGGACGCAGTCGCAGTGGCTGCTCGCGCACCCGCGCTTCCATCTCCACTTCACACCGACGAGTTCGTCCTGGCTGTACCTCGTGGAGCGGTGGTTCGCCAAGCTGACGCAGAAGAATCTCAAGCGCGGTGTCCACCGCTCTGTCCAGGCCCTCGAAGGCGACATCCGGACCTGGCTCGCCGACTGGAACGAGCATCCCAGGCAGTTCGTATGGACCAAGACTGCCGACGAGATCCTCGACAAAGTCGCCGCCTAATGCCAGCGAATCTCTGACCCAGCAATAGGAGTTCACTGAACCTCTTTCATCCTGAAGAGTCGCAGGTCAGTAGCACGTGGATGGCTTGGACGGTGCGGCTGACGCGGCGGGTGGAGGAGCGTGCTCTGCGC
>NZ_JBVJVY010000174.1:0-3023 GCF_055603265.1 Streptomyces sp. NPDC037288 | reverse complement strand
GACGACAAGGCAGCGACCAGCAGCCTGAAGAAGCTGACCAAGGACCGCACCGTCAAGGTCACGGCCCAGGCGGACGTCAAATCCGCCACATCGGCCCTGGACAAGCTGGTCAAACCACGCATCGCCAAGATCACTGCTCAGGTCGAAGCGCAGGCCGCGGACGCCCAGCTCACCAAGCTGACCCAGCCACGCAGCCTGGACATCTCCGTCAAGCTCAACGAGGCCGCCTACCGCAAGGCGGAGCGGGACATCGCGCGCCTGTGCCGAGAGCGGATCGTCTACATCCGCGCCAGCGTCGATACCCGCGTCGCGGCGAACGAGCTCCGCGGTATCACCCAGCGCCGCAACGTACGCATCCTCGCCGACGTCGACACCCGGGTAGCTGCCGACTCCCTGGCCAACCTCACGCGGCGCCGGCAGATGACGATCCAAGCCCGCGCCGACACCGCTGGCGCTGACGCTGCCATCCGTCGCGCTACCCGGGACCGCACCGTCAACTTCCGCGCCAACACCCGTGGACTGGGTGCACTCACCGCAGGCCTCGGCGGTCTGAGTTCGTCCAGCTCCAGCGGAGGCGGAGCCATCACGGGCCTGATCGGCACGGTCGCTCGGCTCTCTGCGATCGCCGGATCAGCGCTACCCACGATCGCCTCCCTCGGTCAGGCCCTCGCACAGCTGGCGCCCTTGGCGGCCACGGCCGCGCCTGCGGTGGCGATGCTCGGCACAGCGTTCGCCGCGATCAAGGTCGGCACCTCAGGCGTGGGCGACGCCATCAAGGCAGCCTTCCAGCCCGCCACCAAAGAAGCCATCAAGGCGGCGTCCGCAACCAAGCAGGTAGACGCCGCTCAGCGCTCCCTCGCCAAAGCACAGCAGTCCCTGGCCGACGCACGAGTGCAGGCTGCGGAGCGGGTCAAGCAGGCACAGCAGCAGGTCACGACCTCCGAGCGGGAACTGACCGTCGCCCAGCGGGACGCCAAGCAGGCCCAACTGGATCTGACCGCCGCCCGCCGGCAGGCCATCCGGGACCTCGAGGACATGAACAACAGCCTCAAGGACGCGCGACTGTCCGAGCGGTCCGACACCCTTGCCGTCCAGCAGGCCGAGGAAGACCTCGCCCGGGTCCGCTCCGACCCCACGGCGACACAGCTGCAGATCCAGCAGGCCGAACTCGCCCGCGACCAGGCAGTGCAGTCCCTCAATGAGCAGCAAACCGAGGTCAAGCGACTCCAGACGGACACCGCGGCCGCAAACAAAGCCGGCGTCGAAGGCTCCAAGGCCGTTGTTGACTCCAAGCAGAAGGTGGCGGACGCCAACCAAAAAGTCGCCGACCAGCAGCTTGCCCTCGCCCAGGCCCAGGCCAATGTCACCAAGGCGCAGGTTGAGGGACAGCGACAGATCCGCGATGCCCAGCAGAACGTCGCCGACGCCGTCCAGAACCTCGCTGATACGCAGAAAAAGGCCGCCGCGCAAACCTCAGAGCTCGACACCGCGATGGCCAAGCTGTCCCCGAACGCGAAGGCGTTCGTCAACCAGCTCCGGGCCATGGCGCCGGCCTGGCGCGGCATGAAACTCGATGTCCAGGACTCCCTGTTCTCCGGCCTCGGTACTCGTCTCGGCCAGGTCGGAACGCAGGTCCTGCCCACCGTCCGGCGGGGTCTGGTCGGTGCCGCCAGTGAGCTGAACATCATGGGCAAGAACGCCCTCTCCGCTGTCGGCAACCTGCAAAAGACCGGGTTGCTCCGGAAGATCTTCGACGGCGTCACGCAGTCCCTCGGCAACCTCAGCCGAATACCCGGCCAGATGGTCACCGGGTTCGCTCAGCTGACCGTCGCCGCTCAGCCTGCGTTCGACCGCATGACCAAGGGCGCCGCCGGCGTCATGGACAAGGTCATGGGCCGTCTCTCCCAAAAGCTGAAGGACGGCAGCCTCACCAAAGCGATCGACACCGCCCTGGACGTGGCCATCCAGTTCGGAAAGCTCCTCGGCAACATCGGCAGCATCATCGGAAGCATCTTCAAGGCGGCTAAAGCCGCCGGCGGGGACTTCTTCGGCACCATCGGTGCAGCCATCGGCGAGATCGCCACGGTCCTCAAGTCCCCCGAAATCCAGGGCGCACTGACCGCCATCTTCAAGGCGCTAAACGCCGTGGCCAAGCTGCTCGCGGGCGCCCTCGGCGCAGCCCTTCAGGCGCTGCTGCCGCTGCTCGCGACGATCGCCCCGTTCGTCACCCAGCTGGCGCAGATGCTCGGCCCGATCGTCGCACAGTTGTTCAGCCAGCTCGGCAAGGCCCTGATGCCGGTCATCAAGGCGCTGATGCCGGTGATTGCGCAAGTCATCACCCAGATCGCCGGTCTCATCCCGATCATGCTGCCGTTGCTGCAGCCCCTGGGGAACTTGATCGCAGCGATCATCAAGGCGGTCGCTCCGTTCCTCCCGGTGATCATGCAGATCATCAAGATCGCTGTGACCGCGATCGTGCAATTCCTCGCCCCCGTCATCCAGGCGTTGATGCCGGTCGTGAGCCTGATCGGTCAGCTTCTTTCCCAGCTGGCACCGCTGTTCCCGCCGATCCTGCAAGCGCTGCTGCCACTCATCCCGCCGCTGACCCAGCTGTCCGTCGCCCTGCTGCAGTTGGCCCTGCAGGTCATCACGCCGCTCATGCCTCTCATCGTGATGCTGGCCAAGCTGTTCACCACCGTTCTCGCCGGCGCCCTGAAATTCCTCGTCCCGATCGTCACCACGGTGATCGGATGGATCACCGATCTCGTCAAGGCTGTCACCGGCGCCGTCAAGTGGATCGTGAAGAAGTTCCAGGAACTCTTCGACATCCTCCTCGGCCACAGCATCATCCCGGACATCGTCAATGGCACGGTCAACTGGTTCAAGAATCTGTGGAAGTGGCTCAAGGGCATCGTCAGTGACATCCGAGACGGCATCGTCGGCCGATTCCAGGATCTCAAGGACGGCGCCGCAGCGATCTGGAAGGCGTTCTGGGACAACGTCAAATCGATCGCGTCCGGCGC
>NZ_JBVJVY010000173.1:0-3028 GCF_055603265.1 Streptomyces sp. NPDC037288 | reverse complement strand
GCGGATCCTCCGCAAGGCCAGACTCAGCCCGAACGCACTCACGTCAACCACAAAGGCCATCCTCACCCTGGAGGCTCACCGTTGAAAAGGCTCCTTATGCCGCGAGGTCGTGTTGGTGCCGCTGTCGGGTCTCGGCCGGGGTGAGGTAGCCGAAGACCTTGTGCTTGCGCAGTCGGCGCCGGTTGTAGAACGTCTCGATGAAGTCGAAGACCTCGGCGCGGGCGGTGGTCCGGTCGGGCCAGACGCGGGTGCCGATCTCTTCTTTGAGCAGGGCCCAGAAACTCTCCGCGACGGCATTGTCGAAGCAAGATCCGGTGCGTCCGCAGCTCTGCCGGAGGCCCAACTCGCGTATGTGGCGGCGGAAGTGGCTGCTGGTGTATTCGCTGCCGCGGTCTGAATGCGCTATGCAGCCGGGCTGGAGACGGCCGCGTCCGGCGGCCATCTCCAGCGCGTCGACGACGAGCTCGGCGCGATGGTGGCCGGCCATCGAGTAGCCGACGACCTCGCGGGTGGCCAGATCCAGCCAGCAGGCAAGGTAGAGCCAGCCCTCGCCGGTGGGTAGGGCGGTGATGTCGCCGACCAGTTTTGTGCCGGGGGTCTCGGCGTGGAAGTCGCGGCCGATCAGGTCGGGAGCCGGCTTCGCCTTCTTGTCCGGCCGGGTCAGCGAACGCCGCCTGCGGCGGTGGGGCTCCCTGGATGCCGTGCTCGCGCATCAGGCGGGCGACCCGCTTGCGGTTCACGCGTCGCCCCAGGCGCCGCAACTCGGCATGGATGCGCGGGACGCCGTAGGTGTGGCGGGAGGCGACGTGGATGACGGTGATCTCGTGGGCCAGGGCCTCGTCGGCGGCCTGGCGGGCCGAGCGGGTCTTGGCCGCGGCCAGCCAGGCGTAGAAGGAGGAGCGGGCCACCTTGAGCAGTCGGCACAGGAAAGCGACGCCGTGGGTGGTCTTCTCCGCCTCGATGAACGCGTACATCTCGTTCACCGATCGCTCTCCTTCGCGAAGAAGACCGCGGCTTTTCGCAGCACCTCGATCGTCTTGGCCTGCTCGGCGTTCTGCCGGCGCAACCGCTTGAGCTCTTCGCGTTCGGCCGTCGTGAGCTCGCTCAGGGCGCCCTCGCCCCGATCCGCCTTTGCCTGGCGGTACCAGCCGCGCAGGGACTCCGAGCTGATACCGAGCTCCCGCGCGACCGCGGTGACCGTCTTACCCGAGGAGTCGACGAGCGCGATCGCGTCCCGCTTGAACTCCTCGCTGTACCGCTTCGTGCACTTGCTTCCCACCTGGTGCTACTTCCTCTGGAACCTCAAGATCCCAGTCTCCAGGTGTCCACGATCAAGGGGAAGGCTCACTGCCCTCGAAGCTGTCCGGTCGTGACTCAAAGCTCTGCTGGCAGGCGGGGGCGCCCGCCCTGCTGGACCGTGGGCGGACGACCCCGGCCCGGCACCGGCCACGGGCGGGGCGGTGGAGGTGGAGGTGGATCGGACCGTGAACGCGGTCGGCTACGTCGGCGGGGACAAGGTCCTGGTCGGCTGGCCATTCGCCGGGCAGCGGGTCACCCTCCGGCTCGACGGGAAGGTCCTGCAGGTCCTGGACGAGCAGCGTGTCCTGCAGGCCACCCTGCCCAGCCCTCTGCCGCCCTCGGCCTGCGGGCGCCTGCAAGGTGCTCGCCCGGCCGGGCCACCGCCGCAGCTGCTTCCGCCCGGCGAGCAGGTCGCCGAGCGGACGGTCAGCAGCGTCTGCGGCTTCATGGTTGCCGGACAGCGCATCCAGCTCGGCCGCGGCTATGCCCACCAGGTCGTCACCGCCCACCTGAGCGAAGACGTGATCCGGGTCTTCCACGGCCAGGAGCTGATCACCACCGTCCCGCGTGTCACGAGCAAGGAGGTGGTGGTCCGCAAGTCCGGCGAACACAACCGCCGGAAGATCGTCTAGGGCAGACGTCAAGCATCACCCGACGCCAACCCGTCAATCATCAGCTGAGACTCGACAGCTTGCTGGAGTTTGTCCGGTCCTAATTTGGTGGCCCATCAGAGAAGCGATGAGCCACCAAAATGAACCGGAATTAGTGAGCTAGCTGCGGGAACAATCGCTTGCGGAAACGGGTTACGATCTTCCGAGATGACACCATGATGCATCCCCGTTCCTTAGCCGAACAGCAGCTAGCACACTCTTAATACCAGGTCGTAAAACCGTCGCTGTCACCGGCGCGGCTCGTTGTATAGCCGTTGACCATTGCTGTGTACGTGCTGCTGCGCCCCTGGGGGACGTACTGTTGTTGCATCTCGTTGTTCCAGTTCTGGACCCATACCCCGGCCCCCGGCCGGGCCTTGGTGATCCGGGCCCAGTTCGCGTGGCAGTGCGGGCTGTACCGCAGCTCCACGATCCCTTGAGAGGTTGCGAAGCGAGCGATACCGGAGGGGTCCCACGGTGTGTAGGCGCCTGTCAAACAGAGGTATCCGTCCAGGCTGCTGACAGTTCTCGCTGGGTCCAGGCCAGAGCAGGACGGTCCATTGCAAGCAATCTGACCGCCGCTCCCCGATGTTGCGGGGGTGGCCGCCAGAGCGGGACTCATGCCTGTCAGCGGCACCAGGAACAGCCCGAAGGCGGCTGCTACGGCGAGCTTTTTTCGCATGGGCACTCATACCTTTCTGCCGTGGATGAGTCACACGCTGTTCTACTCCACCTCTGCTCTCTGCAACAGGGCTAGCCACAATGAGGCTGAAAAAGACTACATGGTGGCCGAGTGAAGGGTTTCTATTCAGCCAGTCGGGGTGTCGCAGCTCTGTGATCGCTGTTCCATTACTTCTAGTCGCAAGAAACTGCCAGAAGGTCAAACATAGTTGAACACAGCGCTATCGTGAACAATTCAACGTCGCGTCAGCTTGTGTCGCGTGATGATCTCGGCTCGAGCGCTGTGCGCTGCGGCCGAGGGCGGGGCCTTCCCCCATGAAGGTGGGCACGCGGTTATTGATCACGCGGCGAGCGTGAGTTTAGCGGTGTGGTGTCGGTGTTCGTATTCGTTGGGGCTG
>NZ_JBVJVY010000172.1:0-3082 GCF_055603265.1 Streptomyces sp. NPDC037288 | reverse complement strand
AGCAGCCCCAGAGCCAGCTGAGTCTTGGACACATGCGCGACCTCCTCGGGCATGCCGGCCCCCCGACGCCGCCCGTCGTCATGTGTCCATTCCTCGACCACCCACACCTCAGGCCTGATCGCCTCGCACAACCGCCGGGCGATCCGCCGCCGCACCGGCCATGGATCCCACGGACTGGTTCACGAACTGCTGCAACGCCTGCATGTTGCCGTCCGGCAGCTGCTCGGCCATCGGCTGGATCGACTTCCGCCGGCCGTCCAGCATCAGACCCCGCAGATATCACTCGTCCCACCGCCGCTGATCCCGCCGCGGCACCGAAGCGAACACATCGGCAGCGAACTCCGATAACTCACCCCGGAGCCGCTCCACTTCCCCCAGCCTCATACCAGGACGATGCCCACCACCAGGCGAGATCACCCGACGTAACGAAGCACTACTGGTGCTGGATCCTCAAACATGGACGGAACCTGGCCTGTGCTGGATTCCGTAATCAAGAACCCGATCCAGACGCCGCCGGCAAGTTGCGGATATGCCAGGAACGGCTTGTGTCGGCACTGCTGCATCCGGGTGCTCGGCTGGCGGCCACTCAACGTACTTCCGTCATGTTCCGTTGACACACTCATCATCCATAAGGCAATTCGCTGATATATATTCAGATGCCAAACATGAGGGGAAATCAATGGATGGACAGCATTACCGGCACCATGTCGGCGGGATGTCGTTAGTATTATCAACGGCATTATTGGTGACGTTTGCCCTAACAGGGCATGTGCCGGTAAGGGCTCCAGTCGCTGCCGACGTCAGTGCCGGCACCGTGCTCGTCCGAGTGGTACAGGAGGTCAACGCAAACGGCACGTGGGATCAGGCACTTGAGCCGGGCCTGGCCGGGGTGGCGGTCTCCTTGACCGATACCCATGGGCATGCGGTGACGGGGGCCACACAGGCAGACGGCACAGTGAAACTGTCACCAGGCACCGACCTGCGAGGGAACAAGTACCGGATCGAGGCGAAGAACCCCAGGCCGGGCACCCTCTTCCCCGGCTTCGCCGCATCCAAGCCGGACCTGAGCAACCCCAGGGACCTGTCATCCAATGTGGAATTCGTCGACCTGTCAGGCGGACGCAATGCCGAGGTGACGACCTCGTTCTGGAGGCCGGACGACTACTGCCAGAAGAACGCCACTTTGGTCACCGCCTGCATGAATCCCACCATTCCGCCCAAGCACCCCGCCCCGGACAGCAAGCGCACGCTGACGTCCTTCCCCTACAACGCGCGCGGTGACTACAACCAGCTCACCGACCTGGCCGATAACGGGCAAACCGGGACCGTATGGGGCATCGGCTACAACAAGGTGACGAAGCAGATCCTCTCCGCCGCCTACGCCAAGCGGGGCACCAAGTACGGCCCCGGCGGCCCCGGCGCGATCTACCAGACCGACCCCGCCACCAGGCAGACTCACCTGTTCGCCAGAGTCCCCAACCCCGGTACCACCTCCCACCACCCAGGCATCCGGCTCGATGAGGCGTTCGGTCCGGCGGTGGGCAAGGAGTCACTCGGCGACCTGGATGTCACCCCGGACGGCAACGACCTGTACGTCGTGAACCTGCACGACCGTAGGCTCTACCGCTACAACGCTCGGCAGGCCACCGCGTCCGCGCCCGAGGCCTCTTACGCCATCCCGGACCCATGTGCCTCACCGGGCGACTGGCGACCCTACGGCCTGGGCATCCAGGAGGGCAAGGTCTACGTCGGCGGCGTCTGCTCCGCGGAATCCACCCACCGCAAAGCCGACATGCGAGCCGTCGTCCAGACCTTCGCCCCCGCCGCCGGCGCCTTCACCGGAACCGTCATGAACCAGCCACTGAACTACCCGCGAATGCAGCCGAGTTATGCGAACAAGGCATGCTTCGGCTCCACTTGGTACCCGTGGAGCAATGTCCGGCCCACCACGCAGGACGGGCACCCCTGCACCCACAACCGCATCCAGAACCCCGAGCCGATGCTGACCGACATCATCTTCGAAACCAACGGTGACATGGTCATCGGTTTCGGCGACCGCTTCTCCGACCGCACCGGCTGGGCGCTTCCCGCCACCAGCGATGTCCGCCCCACAACCGCCTTCGAGGGCGGTGACATCAACCGGGCCTGCCCCGGCGCGGGCGGCAAGTTCGTCCTGGACGCCAACGGCGGCTGCACCAATAACGCCACCCCGGCCAACAACGGCGGACACGCCGAATCCGGCGTCAAGGAGTTCTATCCGGGTGACTGGGCGGCCGGCGGACACCGGGAGATCAGCGAAGGCGGCCTGGCCCTCTCCAAGGTGGAGACGACGATCCCGTTCACCGCGATGGACCCCACCGACAAGACGGGCAGCGGTGTGCGGTGGGTTGACCGCACCACGGGCACCCGTTCAGGGCCGGGCACTTGGTCGGGAAGGCCCAACAGCAGTAGCGGCAACTACCTGAACGACACCTTCGGCAAGTCCCGCGGCATCGCGGACCTGGAGGTGCTGTGTGACCAGGCGCCGCTGCAGATCGGCGACCGGATCTGGTACGACACGAACAAGAACGGCATCCAGGACCCGGATGAGAATGGTGTACCCGGTGCCACCGTCAACATCTACGACGCCGACGGCAAAAAGATCGGCTCCACCACCACCAACCCACGCGGCGAGTACTACTTCGACTCCCGACAAGTGACGGATCTCAAGCCCGGAAGCACCTACACCATCAAGCTGAACAACCCCGCCGACTACGCCAACGACGGTCCGCTCACCGACTGGGTCCCCACCAAGCCCCACCAGGGCGACAACCAACAGACCGACTCCGATGGCATGACATCGTCCGGCAGCAAGTACCCATCCGCCACGGTGACTCCGGGCGGACCCGGCCAGAACGACCAGAGCAAGGACTTCGGCTTCCGCAAGGTGATCTGCCAGTGACCACACCCACTCGCGCCTCCCACGAACAGGCCGAGAGCGACCAGGTTGAAGTTTCCCCGTGAACTTGGACACTCGATCTCTATGCCGCGAGGGTGTGCTGGTGGCGCCGCCTGGTCTCGGCCGGGGTGAGGTAGCCGAAGA
>NZ_JBVJVY010000171.1:0-3103 GCF_055603265.1 Streptomyces sp. NPDC037288 | reverse complement strand
CTGGAAACCGAGCTCATCGACCGAACCGCCTTCCGCACACGCCGCCACGCCGAACAAGAGCTTTCCAGCTACATCGAAGGCTTCTACAACCCCTGACTAACAGGTCATCTCATTTGGTGTGTTCGATAACCTGTCAGCGTGGGGATCGTTGAGCGGCTGGTGCCGGATGAGCTGTGGGAGTTGTTCCAGCGGGTGTTGCCAGAGGCGCCGACCCGTCCGCAAGGCGGCGGCCGGCGTCGGCACGGCGACCGGGAAGTGCTGGCCGCGATCGTGTTCGTCGCGACGTCGGGCTGCACGTGGCAGCAGCTGCCGTCGGCCTCGGTCGGACCGTCGGGAGCCACAGCCCACCGGCGGTTCACGGAGTGGTCGAAGGCTCGGGTGTGGGCCAAGGTCCACCGCCTGGTCCTCGACGAACTCGGGGCCCGCGGCGAGCTGGACTGGTCCCGTTGCGCGATCGACTCGGTGAACATGCGAGCCCTGAAAAGGGGGACCTGACAGGTCCGAATCCTAATGGGCGGCGCAAGTACGGGTCGAAGATCCACTTGGTCACAGAGCGGACCGGTCTGCCCCTGTCCGTCGGAATCTCGGGTGCCAACGTGCACGACAGCCAGGCCCTGATCCCGCTCGTGCAGGGCATACCACCGATCCGATCCCGGCGCGGCCGACGGCGACGTCGGCCGGACAAGCTTCACGGCGACAAGGGGTACGACTACAACCACCTGCGGCGATGGTTACGCGGCCGCCGCATCACGCCTCGAATCGCCCGCAAGGGAACAGACTCCAGCCAGCGGCTCGGCCGGCACCGCTGGACCATCGAACGCACCATGGCCTGGCTCGCCGGATGCCGACGTCTCCACCGACGCTACGAACGCAAAGCCAGCCATTTCCTGGCTTTCACCAGCATCGCCTGCACCCTCATCTGCTACCGCAGACTCGCCAAATGAGATGACCTGTAAGTAACTCCAGACTTCTTCACCCTCCACCACCTGGCCTTGCCCACCGACCAGGCCGAACGGCTCGCCGTCGGCCGACGGCAACGACGCATCGAGGCCGTCCCCAAACCGCTGCGGCAAGCCGTCGCCGCTTTCAACACCTCCCGGATGCGGACCCAGGACCGAGCATGCCGGGCCAGCACCTGCCCTCGCAGCAATCTCGGTGAGGCGGGTGTCAGATTTTCCTGTTTACGGGCGGGCTGCGTGTCCTCAAGTGTTCCTGGTCACAGGCTGGTCCGGTGCGTCCGTCGATGATCTGCGCGGAAACCGTAATGGCGCCGGCCGCGCTGCCTTAGTAGCCGCTTCGCCCGCGCCGACTGCCATGCGTCTGCCGCCATCTCGACAATCAACGGATTTCGGTGCCGAGCGCTGGCAATACTCCCGCGGTACGTGATGGGCCTATGGCGAAGTCTTCCCCGGCCCGTATGCGGGCTCCCGAACGGCCGGGAGTCATAGGTGGCAAATATGATGACCTTGGCGAACTAATCGGCGTGCAGGGACGCTTTCCCGGTCACCGGCCCTGTGTGGAGGCCCTTTGCGCCAGGCAGCCCCCGTCTCGGCAAACCGCCATGCATCAACACCGCGTCGGCCTACGATGGCGCCTGTCCGCGGTGTCCGACGGTTTGTTTTCAGTGGCTCATGGACCTTTTGCGGCGGTATGCCCGCACCCGACACTTCGGAGAGCAGTAGAGAGCGTCGGATCTGCATGCCGTGAGCGGCTTGCCGCAGCTCCCGCACGACCGGCCGATTTCACTATCGCTGACGCGGTGTGCGGAGACACGCACCAAACATGCATGTGAACATGTCACCCAACGTAGTAAAGTCTCGGCGTTGCGTACGACGAGCCGACCGCACGCTGCGCAAGGTGTCGGGGATAGTTCGGCCCCGCGGCCTACGAGTTTGAACCATTGAAACCCATGCACCCGACGTGTGTCTTGCGGTTGCAGAATGCCGCATCGGTAACAGGACCCACAGATCAGTTCTCGCACCTTCCAGCGACGACCTCGCCTTGTGCGGATTCCGGTGACGAGGTAGGCGGGTCCGATGATCCGATGGCGGCACAGAGGACAGGGCGTGGCAGATCGACTGGTTCGCATAGCTTTCACGCTATTGCTTCATATTCTTCCTGTAATGAAGGATATTACTGGCGTGCCGTGGGCCGCCCCGCAGTGCCGTAGCGACGTTGCCGTCCTATTCGCCAGCGTCATGCGAGGTGCCACAACGTCGGCGAGTTAGCGGGCACGATTGCGCTACCGAGTAAGGGCGTCTCAAACTGGCGCCCATTACGGCAGCGTTGGTCGGAGCACTGGGAAGGGCAACGGGCCGTGCTGGCAGCCAAGTTTGAGGCGATTTTGCCGCACCTCAATGAGCGGCAGCGTCGCCTGGTGATAGGGGCGGAGGTCCAGTCCCTCGGCCACGGCGGGTCAGAGCAGCCGCCCGTGCCGCCGGTGTCCGTGAGGCCACTGTGGCCCCCGGAAGGCGGGAACCCCGATTCCGGCCAGGCCCCGTTGGGACGCACCCGCCAGCCCGGCGGTGGCCGCAAACGCGTCGTCGACCGGAACCCAGCCGTTCGGGAGGCACTCCTCACGCTGGTCGAGCCCGACGTCCGCGGAGATCCCATGTCGCCGCTGCGCTAGACCACCAAATCCACCCGCAGGGTCGCCGAGCATCTGACGCGCCAGGGCCACAGGGTCTCCGCGGACACGGTGGGCGACGTCCTGCGCGAGGAGGGCTTCAGTCTGCAGGGCACTACTAGTGTCCTGAGTCGGGGATTCGGTTCAGGTATCCTGCGAGGCGTCGAGGATCTCGTCCGCGGTCTTCGTCCAGACGAAGGGTTTCGGGTCTTCGTTCCAGGTCTTGATCCAGTTCCGGATGTCCTTCTCCAGGGACTGAGCCTCTTCAGAAGGGCACCGATCGGGTGAAGGTTGACTCTGTAGAAGTTGGCGCCCGCTGCAGGTCGGAACGCAAGTCAACCTCCAGCGACCGTTCATCTCGCGGAGTGACTACTGAAGAAGCTCACTGAACCTCTTTCATCCTGTGCTGGAGGGTGAAATGGGCTGGTCAGCGGGGGTGGTGACGAGGCAGGGCCCCTCGTCGTTGGCGTGGTGATT
>NZ_JBVJVY010000170.1:0-3130 GCF_055603265.1 Streptomyces sp. NPDC037288 | reverse complement strand
TAGGAGTTGGACTCGAAGAGCTTCGCGGTCTCCTCGCCGATGCGCGAGCCGACGGTGACGACCTGGAGGCCGACGACGTCGGTCTCCCCCGACTCCTGCGGGCGGAAGAAGTCGGCCAGGCACAGCCGGCGGCCGCGGCGCTGGCGCGGGAAGGTGAACCGGGTGCGTTCGTTGCCGTGCTCGTCCAGGATGATCAGGTCGTCGTCCTTGGAGACGCAGGGGAAGTAGCCGTAGACGACGGCCGCTTCGAGCAGGTTCTCCGTCTGCAGCCGGTCCAGGAGGCCGCGCAGCCGGGGCCGGCCCTCGGTCTCCACCAGTTCCTCGTACGACGGTCCCTCGCCGGTACGGGCCTGCCTCAGCCCCCACTGGCCCTTGAACAGCGCGCCCTCGTCGAGCCAGCTCGCGTACTCCTTGAGCTGGATGCCCTTGACGATCCGGGTGTCCCAGAACGGCGGGGCCGGCACCGGGTTGTCGGTGGCCACGTCGGAGCGGACGTGCCCCTCCTCCGGGCGCTCCTCGACCACGGCTGCGGCCGTCGCACGGACCCGGCGCTGCCTGAGTTCGGGCAGTTTGGCGCCGGGCAGGCCGCGCTTGACGCCGATGAGGGCGTCCATCAGGCGCAGGCCCTCGAAGGCGTCGCGGGCGTAGCGGACTTCGCCCTCGTAGATCTCGTGCAGGTCCTGTTCGACATAGGCGCGGGTCAGGGCGGCGCCGCCGAGGATGACCGGGAAGCGGGCGGCGAGGCCGCGCTGGTTCAGCTCCTCCAGGTTCTCCTTCATGATCACCGTGGACTTCACCAGGAGGCCGGACATGCCGATGACGTCGGCCCGGTGTTCCTCGGCAGCCTCCAGGATCGCGGAGACCGGCTGCTTGATGCCCAGGTTGACGACGTTGTAGCCGTTGTTGGACAGGATGATGTCGACCAGGTTCTTGCCGATGTCGTGCACATCCCCGCGCACGGTGGCCAGCACGATCGTGCCCTTGCCCTCGGCGTCCGACTTCTCCATGTGCGGCTCGAGGTGGGCGACGGCCGTCTTCATGACCTCGGCGGACTGGAGGACGAACGGCAGTTGCATCTGGCCGGAGCCGAACAGCTCGCCGACGACCTTCATGCCGTCCAGCAGGGTGTCGTTGACGATGTCGAGGGCGGGCCGGTCCTGGAGGGCCTCGTCCAGGTCCGCCTCCAGGCCGTTGCGCTCGCCGTCGATGATGCGGCGCTTGAGGCGCTCCTCCAGCGGCAGCGCGGCCAGCTCCTCCGCCTTGCCGGCCTTGAGCGACTTGGCGGTGGCTCCCTCGAAGAGCTGCATGAGCTTCTGGAGGGGGTCGTAGCCCTCGCTGCGGCGGTCGTGGATCAGGTCGAGGGCCGTCTGCACCTCTTCCTCGCTGAACCGGGCGATCGGCAGGATCTTGCTCGCGTGCACGATCGCCGAGTCCAGACCCGCCTTGACGCACTCGTCCAGGAAGACGGAGTTCAGCAGGATGCGGGCGGCCGGGTTCAGGCCGAAGGAGATGTTGGACAGGCCGAGGGTGGTCTGCACGTCCGGGTGGCGCTTCTTCAGCTCGCGGATCGCCTCGATGGTGGCGATGCCGTCCTTGCGGGACTCCTCCTGACCGGTGCAGATGGTGAAGGTCAGGGTGTCGATGAGGATGTCCTCCTCACGGATGCCCCAGTTCCCGGTCAGGTCGTCGATCAGCCGTTCGGCGATCTCGACCTTCTTCTCGGGGGTGCGGGCCTGGCCCTCCTCGTCGATGGTCAGGGCGATCAGGGCGGCGCCGTGTTCCTGGGCCAGCCGGGTCACCTTCGCGAAGCGGGAGTCGGGGCCGGCGCCGTCCTCGTAGTTGACGGAGTTGATCACCGCGCGGCCGCCGAGCTTCTCCAGGCCGGCCTGGAGGACGTCGACCTCGGTGGAGTCCAGCACGATCGGCAGGGTGGAGGCGGTGGCGAAACGGCCTGCGAGTTCCTCCATGTCGGCGACGCCGTCGCGGCCGACGTAGTCCACGCAGAGGTCGAGCAGGTGCGCGCCCTCACGGATCTGCTCGCGGGCCATCTCCACACAGTCGTCCCAGCGGCCCTGGAGCATGGCCTCGCGGAACTTCTTGGAGCCGTTGGCGTTGGTGCGCTCGCCGATGGCGAGGTACGAGGTGTCCTGGCGGAACGGCACCGACTGGTAGAGCGACGCGGCCCCCGGCTCGGGGCGCGGGTCGCGGGCGGGCGGGGTGAGGTCCCTCACCCGCTCGACGACCTGGCGCAGGTGCTCGGGGGTGGTGCCGCAGCAGCCGCCGACGAGCGAGAGGCCGTACTCGCGGACGAAGGTCTCCTGGGCGTCGGCCAGCTCGGGCGCGGTCAGCGGGTAGTGGGCGCCGTCCTTGCCGAGGACGGGCAGGCCCGCGTTGGGCATGCAGGACAGCGGGATGCGGGCGTTGCGGGCGAGGTAGCGCAGGTGCTCGCTCATCTCGGCCGGGCCGGTGGCGCAGTTCAGGCCGATCATGTCGATACCGAGCGGCTCCAGCGCGGTGAGCGCGGCGCCGATCTCGGAGCCGAGCAGCATGGTGCCGGTGGTCTCGACGGTCACGGAGACGATCACCGGCAGGTCGAGGCCGAGGGCGTCGAGGCCGCGGCGGGCGCCGAGGACGGCGGCCTTGGTCTGCAGCAGGTCCTGGGTGGTCTCCACGAGCAGCGCGTCGGCGCCGCCGGTGACCAGGCCCTCGGCGTTGCGCTGGTAGGCGTCGCGCAGGGTGGTGTACGGGGCGTGGCCGAGGGTCGGCAGCTTGGTGCCGGGGCCGATCGAGCCGAGGACCCAGCGGGGGCGGCCGTCTCTTGCGGTGAACTCGTCGGCGGCCTCGCGGGCGACCCGGGCGCCGGCCTCGGACAGCTCGTGGACGCGGTCGGAGATGTCGTACTCGCCGAGGGCGGAGTGGTTGGCCCCGAAGGTGTTGGTCTCGACGCAGTCGACGCCCACGGCGAAGTAGGCCTCGTGCACGGAGCGGACGATGTCGGGGCGGGTGAGGTTGAGGATCTCGTTGCAGCCCTCGAGCTGCTGGAAGTCCTCGAGTGTGGGGTCCTGGGCCTGGAGCATGGTGCCCATGGCTCCGTCGGCGACCACCACACGGGTGGCGAGCGCCTGGCGGA
>NZ_JBVJVY010000169.1:0-3253 GCF_055603265.1 Streptomyces sp. NPDC037288 | reverse complement strand
GCGAGCACGCTGCTCCACCCGCCGCATCGGCACAGCAGTTCAAGCCGTCCACACCCTGATGACCTGCACATATTCAGGATGAAAACGGTTCACTGGCAGCGAAGGTCCGCCGGAAACTCGACAACGGGACCCGTCGACTGCGAGAAGCCGATCGGTTCCTCAAGCGGCCCAACTCGCTGTACTCCTAACGGCCGAAGGACCAGCCGCGCGTCCCCGTGCGCCGGGTGTCCGCCAAGACCATCAGGCTGCATACGGGCATAGTTCAGTGATCAAGCAACGGCATTGGCTTCCCCCCTCGAGATGAAGGAGGTGCAATAACGAGTGCACAATCTTGCCCGTTCTGCACGCATCTGATGCTTGAGGCGTGTTCCGACCATCGCAGTACAGAGCTTTCATTGAAAGAGGGCCGCCTTCCTTCGATCAATGGAACGGGCCCTGGCGGATGAACAGCGCTGTTGCTCGACGAGTCCCTTTGCTGCGGCGTATGGCTATGAAAGAAGATCTCGATGGCTCCAGTTTCAGTTATCTCGGGGCTGGGCGTGTGTCTGCCCGAGCCCGTAGCAACGAATATGGATGCGGCGATCCCGTGGGACATTTCGGACACATCAATCCGCTCCCATACGGGCATCGAGGAGCGGCAGGTGACCGAGAGGCTTGGGAGAGGGGGTGAGCTGCCCGTGGCAGCGGGCCGTGCTGCGCTGATGTCGGCCGAGGCGAATGCTGATTTTGTACTGCTGACGACGACGCCTGATCATCCGTGTCCGGAGACCGCGCCGGAGGTGGCCCACCATCTCGGGCTGAACGGTGTACCAGCGCTGGACCTGTCGGCAGTGTGCTCGGGATTTGTCTACGTTTTGGCCGTGTCCCATGCCCTCATAAACTCCCGAGCCTGCTGCCGCCCGCTTGTGATCGGCGCCAGGAGTACACATCGACCATCGATCCGCGGAACGGCACACTGCGGCCATCTTGGGCGACGGAGCCGAGGTAGTCCTGCTACGTGCGGACACGGCGCTGAGCCCGGGGCGACTCGGGAATTCTACCTTGGCAGCGACAGTGCCGGCTTGATGCCAGTAGCCGTGGATTCGTGCTATTCCCGTGCCAACAGCGGGGGATCCGCGTGAACGACGCTACCTCCGTATTTATGGCCGTTAGGTGTATGGACATGCAGTGTGCCGCATGACGAATTCCGTACAGTCGGTGCTGGATAGGACTGGCTGGTCAGCCCGTCTGTGCGGGCCTTTGTGGGTCACTGGGCTGACAAGCGCATTCTCAACACGGTGGGCCATAGCCTGGATATTGGTCCCTCGTATCAGGTCGCCCTCGTCCGCAGTAACAGGCCACACGTGAGGCAATGTGATGATACCAGTCACCCTCCGGGGGATCGAAAAGTACACGCGCGCCCCACGGCGTGGGGTCCAAGCACTTATCAATGCACTCGGCGTGAACATTCTGGGTATCTACCGGTGCAGGCGCCCTTCGGCACCATGCAATCCGCGAAGAAAGCCCCGGCTAACGAGGGTCGGCGCCGGCACTTGACCTGGCTTCTGGTCGGCCTGCCTCCCGCAGTGAATGGCGAAATTAACAGACCGACATGTCTCCCGATATTCCGATTGGGGTGCCGCAACGCCTGCGAACACCTCATTTCGGTTAAGTAGCTATGGGGTCGAAATGGCTGAAGAGCTCTGGCGCAAGGATGCCCACGAATTGGCGCGATTGATCCGTTCACGTGAGATTTCCGCGGTTGAGGTGATCGAAGCCCACTTGCATCGCATCGAAGAGGTCAATCCGGCCCTTAATGCGGTAGTCGACACCTTGCGGGACCGAGCCCTGGACGAGGCGAGAGCCGCCGACGAGCGGACCGCGGCTGGGGAATCCCACCTGGGTGCACTTCATGGCGTGCCAGTGACCATCAAGGAAAACGTCGACGTCGCCGGCACTGCAACCACCCATGGTATCCCTGCCCTGGCTCACGCCATCGCATCGCACGACGCACCCGCCGTTGAGCGGTTGCGAGCGGCCGGCGCCATCGTCCTGGGGCGCACGAATCTTCCCGACATGGCCTTGCGTATCCACACCGACAGCAGCCTGCGAGGCCTGACACGCAACCCGTGGCATCCCGGCCGCACCGCGGGCGGCTCATCCGGAGGAGAAGCGGCCGCGCTGGCCTCGGGAATGACGCCATTGGGGATTGGGAATGACATCGGCGGATCCCTCCGTAATCCGGCCCATTGCTGCGGCATCTCCGCCGTCAAGCCGACTCAGGGGCGTGTCCCGCACGCTACGGTCATCGAACCTGAAGATGGCCCCCTGTCGCTCCAGATGATGCAGACCAACGGTGTCATGGCGCGCCGGGTCGCCGACCTAAGTCTCGGTCTCGGCGTGATCGCAGGTGCTCACCACCGTGACCCGGGTTCTGTTCCCGTCCCCCTGAAAGCCCCCGGGCAACCTCCAACAGCCAGGCGTGTAGCGCTACTTGCCGAACCGCCGGGAGGCACGACCGACACGGGGATCGCGACCATTGTTCGTCAGGCAGGGGAGCACCTCGAGTCGGCGGGGTACGTCGTCGACGAACTCTCGCCGCCCGACTACACGGCCGCGATCGAACTCTGGCGCCGGTTCCTGTTCACCGAGATCCGCGCAATGCAGCCCCTTCTCGAACAGGTCATGGGCGACGACGGGCGACGCTTCCTCGACTGCGCGCTCGCCCACGAGCCGGTTCTCGATCTGGAGGCATACGTCGAGCTGTTCGTTCACAGGCGCCGTGTGGCACGGGCGTGGCTCGAGTTCCTGCAGACCTACCCCATCATCGTAACGCCTGTCTGGTCGCAGCCAGCTTTCCCGCACGGCTGGGACGCCGAGACACCCACCCAGGCCCAAGCTGCCATGGAACTGCTTCGCCCGGTCATGCCGGCCAACCTTCTCGGCCTGCCGGCAGTGACAACCCCAGCAGGTCTCATGGCAGGTATGCCCGTCGGCGTTCAGTGCATCGCAGCGCCGTTTCGCGAAGACCTCGCGCTTTCCACTGCCGCTGTCATCGAAGCAGCCGTGGGCCGACTCACACCAGTTGACCCGTTCGTCAACAACACGGAAGACGTGACAGCGCCGCAGTGACCTTCCCCTCGTAGCGTGGAGGTGTGACTGAAGGGGAGGTTGGGGGGCATGGGTGGGAAGCGACGGTCGTATGACGCGCCGTTCCGTGAGGGTGCGGTACGGATCGTGTTGGAGACCGGGAAGTCCGCGGCGGAGGTCGCGC
>NZ_JBVJVY010000168.1:0-3277 GCF_055603265.1 Streptomyces sp. NPDC037288 | reverse complement strand
CTGCCCCGCGACCGTCTGACACCGGCCGACACACGGAAGAAGCACGCCCCGACACACCCTCAACACCAGCCACCCCCAACAACGTGACAATGCCCTCGTCAGCACCACGACGTCGCGGTGGCCACCGAAGTAGCCCCCGAGCAGCTCAACGCCAAGCCAAACCCTGGATCTGGGGACGGCCACCCAGACGCATCAAGAGCCATCGATTCGCCTACCGCCTGTGATACATCCGATTGAGGAACCACGCACTAGTTATCGACGCTTTGGATGGTTTTGCATTGATGTGCTACGCCACGGTGATCACGGATGGAAGCTTCCGTTCCGAAGGGCGGAACAACTCGTTGCCCTGTGGGTTCCTGGTGTCCAGACTGTGTCTATCTTCTGCGACTCGCAGGGTCTTGGTACCCGTGCTGCGGTACGCGCGCGGTCCGCTCCGGGATATCTGTCCGCCAGTGGCGAAAGTCGATTCGCGCTGCGTGGCTGCGGGCTGCCCAACTGATCCACGAAGAGAAACGTCGAAGCCGTGTCCAACTAGGTGAGGAGGGTAATCGATGAGTGATTTTCCGACGAAGGAGACCCGGGTCGCCGAGGGTAATCCTGGGCCTGCGTATCTTCTGGAGCTCGTGTTTAATGCCTACGGTGGGGCCGCTATTGTCGCTGCTGATCGTGCTAAGGTCATCCCTCTGTTGGCGAAGCATGAGGATGGTCTTACAGCTTCCGAGATAGCTAATGAGCTACACCTCAATCCGCGAGTCACCGCGGCGATTCTGCCGATACTGCGTCACCTTGGCGTGCTGACGGCGACTGGAGATCGGTATATGGTCAGAGACTTGGGGGCACGCCACCTCCTTGAAGGCCAACCGGCTTACTGCGGAGCGCTTATGGCCTGGGTAGACGCGGCGGTCTCGAGAAAGATGAGCCAGCTTGGGGACTACTTGCTTGGAGAGGTTTCTTTCAACGCGCCGTTGTACCTTGAGTCGGACCCCACTCCGATCGTTTCCCTCTTGAAAGTATGGGACCCCGTCGCGACGATGCTTGCCCGAGCGTTCGTCGAACGGGTGGACTTGTCTGGTTGCCGACGACTGCTGGATATCGGCGCGGGTACGGCGGCGTTCACGATCGCTACTTTGGAGAAGGTGCCGGAGGCCACCGCAACGGTCACGGACCTTCCAATCCTCGTGCCCACGCTACGCACATACTTGGCCGATTCCAGCGTCTCTGATCGGGTGGTAGTCACGCCGGGTGATCTGTTTGTCGACGATCTGCCCACCGGTTACGATACGGTCTTTTGTAACCAAGTCTTCCATGGCTGGGATGCCGAACACTGTGCTGTCGGTCTAGAAAAGATCTTCCGATCATTGGATTCCGGAGGCACCCTCTATATCACGGAATACATGCGCGACGATGATGACGAGTCCAGTAATCCGTTGTTGGCCGCGTCATCGAGTCTCGTCTACTTGCTGGCCTCCGAAGGGCAGGGCGAAACTCGTACAACGTCGGAGTACGCACAGGTATTGCGATCGATCGGATTTGTCGGCGTCGAGGTTGTCCTATTTCCCAACCAGCCTAGCTGTTCTCATATTGTGTCGGCCCGTAAGCCTTGATCCCAAGAGGTACTCAAGGGCGGGGCAAGGAGGAAGACGCCCGTTTGGTTCAACGTGCCGGCCGCCGTCGCCGCGCTGAAGGCCGGGGAAAACTCGCCCTTCAGCCAGTGACAACGGTTCGTGACCTCTACTACATGACCGATGCCCCGAGCACCGTCACCTTCGGAAACGAGTCCAGGTTCGACCAGCTCCCCCGATTGCAGCCACGACCGCGATGATCTGCGGTGCCCGCCAACCGTGGCGATCGCGAAACCCACCCACAGTCCGAGCGAGCCTGGAGTAGGTCATGCCCACGGATACCACGAATTCGGTCGGTCAAATCATGCAGATGGCATACGGCTTCGCCGTCAGCCGGGTCTTGTCCGCCGCGATAGATCTCAATCTGTTCGCCACTCTCGCCATCCACGGCCCGAGTCCGGATCAGAAGATCCGCGCTGAACTCGGGCTCGCGGCCCGACCGGCCGAACAGTTACTGGCCGCCACCTGCGCGATAGGCCTGACCGAACGCGACGAACACAACAACGTCCGCAACAGCGCGATGGCCGCACAGTTCCTCGTACCCGGCGCTGAGGTTTATCTCGGAGGATTCATCCAATTTATACACAACCGGCTGTACGCAGGGTGGGGTTCGCTTACCAAAGTACTCCGCACCGACGCCCCGGTGACCTGGGATCCCAGCGATGGCGGCGTCTCGGTGTACGGCGATCCGCTGATGCGGGAGTTCTTCACGGGGCTGCACTCGCTTTCCGTCGACGCGGGGCATGCTCTGGGCGCCGTCGTGTCATTCACCGACCGACACTCGGTCCTGGACGTGGGTGGCGGCACGGGCGCCTACACAATCGCACTGCTGAAGGATCATCCGCAGCTGGCAGGTGAGGTGTTCGAGAACGGCTGGGTCTGCGATCTCGCGCGCGAGCAGATCGAGGCCGCGGGAATGGCCGACCGGATTGCGGTTACTAGCGGCAACTTTCTCACCGATACACTGCCTATCGGCCACGACGTAGCGCTGTTGGGAAACATCCTGCACGGCTGGTCATCTGTGCAGAATGGGGCACTTCTGGGCAAGGTCTTTGCCGCACTTGATGCCGGTGGCCAGATCATTGTGGTGGAAACCATGTTCAATTCGGACAAGACCGGGCCGCCGATGGCCGCGCTGGTCGGGCTGACCATGATGGTCGAAACGCCGGGTGGCCGGTCCTATTCGGCCGCCGAACATACCGATGCTCTTCAACGTGCGGGATTCGTCGATGTGACAGTGTCTCCAGTGGATGCTCCGATGGTCAACTTTGTTGTTGTGGGGTCCAAGCCCTGATCGACGTCTCTCACTTCACCAGGCGTGCGGGGCAGTGCACAGGGCCCTGGCGTGTTCGGCGGCGATGGACTCCACGACACGTTGACCGGTGTGGTCCTGGCGCAGGTCCAGGTCGCGGCGAAGTCGAACGAGATCCCGGCGTTCGCCCCACTGCTGGAGCAGGTCGCGGCCCGGCTGGGCAGCCTGGCGGGTGTGGTGATCGTCGCGGACGCGCCGCACACGTCGGTCGCCCACGCCCGAGCCGTCGCCGATGCCGGCGGACACCAGGAGGCTTTTCAATTTGGCCACCGATCGGGTGACGAGGCCGGTCGAGTAACGGGCGAGGCCCTCGGACTGTTGAGCGAGATGTCTGAAGTCTCAA
>NZ_JBVJVY010000167.1:0-3351 GCF_055603265.1 Streptomyces sp. NPDC037288 | reverse complement strand
CGCCTGCCGGGCAGGGAGCGGAATCCCTATCGACACACGCCCCGGGGCGCACGCCCCAACACTGATCGGCTACACCACGAAGCGGGACGCCATCAAGGCGCGGCCACTTGCCGGCGACAATCTTGTGAATGTGTGCGTGAGAGGTGATGAGGTGCTGGTCGTCTGCTCGAGCGGGGCAGGACAGCTCCGCGCCGGGCTTCAGCGGATGGCTGCGCCTCGTCGGTCTCGCAATGTGCCGGATGCCGGCAGACGCAGACTCTGACCCTCGGGGACGCGCAGCCCAGCTCTATCAGGGTGGTGTCAAACAGGTTCGAACGCTTTGACAAATTCTGCCGCTGACACGCCACCTTAAAGAGAGATCACACCAGCATGGCAGGTGGGGGGATTCATCGGGCTTCCGAACGGTGACGCGGTAGTGGCGTTATGGCTGCGCGTTATGGCTGCTCTGCCCACAGTTGACGCCGGGTGAGGAAGACGAGAAGCCCTTGCGGATACGGATAATCGTGCACGACCTGGCCGACCGAGCGGTCACCACACCGGCACAGCTCGACGGTCTCGGCCTCCGGCATGAACGACCAGCGAGGGCGGGGCTCCTTCTTCCCCTGCCCTCCATGACGGACATCCTCCCGGGGCTGAACCCCTGATCGCGGACGTCCGTCAAAGCACATCAAACCCAGGGCCAGGGCAGCCGGGCTGAAACCAGGGGCTCCCTACAAGGACTGGCGGGCGAGATCAAGCTCGGCGCCAGTGAGCCGGGCCAGTTTACGTAGAGGCTCTGCCTCCCACGACGGGTCAACAACCTCCGCTACGCGTGAGGCCGGCTTCTTGCGCGGTGACCGGCCGGCGGAGGCGGCGGGCCAGGCGCTCCACCAGCAGCGCGGGGCCTGGTGGCCTGGGCTGAGTACCGCTCAGCCAGCGCCGCACAATGGTGTGGTCACAGGACAGAGACAGACCTTGCTCGGCAGCTAGCGTGCGCGCCAGCTGAGCAGGGTCAGCTCCGGCGCCTGGAGCAATATCTGCAGACGGTATTGGGTTCATCCAGCAAACTCCTCACGCTCCTTTCGTCCCGCAAACCGCCGCATGCAGCTGGGTCGATGTGTTGGAGTTCTTAGGAGCGAGGTCGGGCGATCATGGGAGTGACCAGCGGATTACCCACCTTGGGCGGATGCCGGCGGAACTCACCCCGGCGAACCCCAAGTCCCCGTGAATCCCCGCCCGTTCTGGCACGAGAGTGACGGCCCAGGGACCGTGCCACGCCTCCTCGATGCAAACTACGGGCGCATAGTTCGCTGAGGTCATCCATCCTGGTCACGAGGATGTTAGCCGTTGGGGAAGGTCACCTGTGGTTGCCACAGTTGCTGTATTTCTCTGCTGTACTGCCGGCCTCCAAGGAGCAGGCGGAGGTTTTCGAGAGTCCCCCACGTGGAGCACCGCTTCGAAACAGGGATCTCGTCATGACGCGCGCCATCATATCGGGCCGCAGCAGCACGCGGGGTTTCTTGAGCAGACTCAAGACGTTCACGAGCTCGGCGCAGACGATGTGGTCTTTCGTGGCAGCGGTCAGGGCATGGACGTAGTACCTGATTAGTATCCGATCGACAGCGTTGGGCCGAGCACCGGTAGTCTCCGGGTAGCGCCAGTCTTCCCAGGTGGCTATGGTCCACGCGCCAGACGCCGCACGGGCGACAGCTCTCTGGAACTCGATAGTGGATGAAGCCCCGTTTGCCAGCCAGCTTTCCAGAGCCCGTGCGCAGAGCGCAGAGACGCTCATGCCATGGCCGTAGACCGGATTGAAGGCGCAGGCCGAATCGCCCAATGCTAGGAGTCCGGCTGGCCATGTGGACATCTTCTCCCAATGATGGTGGCGGTTGGCGGCCTGCCTGAAGGCCGATATCCTGCTAACAGGCTTGGCCTTTATCAGCAGGGAATACAGTGCAGGATCACGTAGCGTACGCGCGTATTCCAGGAAGCCTTCGTTGGTATTCGGCGGGTAGTCACCCCCATAGCCAGCAAGTGTGCACCTCCATCGCCCGTTCTCCTGGAGAAACATATAGGCACAGCGACGTGTAGCAGGAGGTCGGTGCTGCAGCGCGATGGCCTTGAAGTCCGGCGTGTGCTCTGGGCGGATTTCGAAGTCCTGGGTGGCGTGCCCCATCTGGGCGTCCACTACGGTCGCTTCGGGAAGGGCGTGTCCCTGCTGGGCCAGCCATTCGGGGAGTTTGGATGAGCGTCCGGTGGCGTCTACCACCAGGTCCGCATGTAGCGTCTGCTGTCCATCAGGCGTACGGGCCCGGATGCCAACGACGCGGCCGGCAGCATCGGTGAGTAAACCGGTGGCGGTGGTGCGGTCCATGACCGTCACCTTGTTGAGCCGCTGCCGCAAGGCTGCTTCCAACATGGAGCGGCTACAGGTGAACACCTTCGCCAGAGGGAGGCGCGGAGCCATCCCACCGTGCTTAGCCACCTTGCATCGGCAGGAAAGGAAAGGCGGGGCGCTCCCGATTCGCAGAGAGTGCCCAGGACACCTGGGAAGAACGACTCCAGGATCTGCTGCCCGGCGGGCCATAGGATATGAACGTGACGGTTCTGCGGTACACCGGCACGGCCGCTGTCACTGCCGTCCAGCCGGTCACGTTCTATCACCGTTACTGCCTCACAATGACGTGAGAGCACCTCAGCAGCAAGAATACCGGCCACTCCGGAGCCCATAACAATGGCACTCTTCAAAAGGCCTCCTTTTATGCGTAGGCGAAGCCCACGGGCACGGCATAGCGCTATAACCATGACCAGTGCAGCCCACAGGTGACGATTGCGTAAGGGGGCATGGGCCCTGACGCAGGGGCATAGCGCTCAACTTTGAGCGGTTGTGCAATGCCCCCTCGGGACTGCCCTCTCTCCGAGCCTGCCGGGACTGCCATGGACCTCGGCCCGTTGTGGCGTGCTCTTAGTCCCTGCAACCAGCCGCGGCCGGGCGCTAGCTCCCCAGGGCCGAACAACCCTGCCACTGCTGGATATTTTCACCAACCCGATGTCGAAGTCGACCAACGTCTTGCACCAGTAGACCCGAGTGACCATCACCAGACCAGACCTCAGGTACCACGCGATGCGCGAACACGTTGAACACTGGCCGGGATCATCTCAGGAGCCGGGGTCGCGGGATGCGGACCTTCCTCGCATCTCACAGCCTTCCGAACTGGCCGCGGTGCCAGCGCGATTGAGTCAGCGCGCGCATGCCCGGGCCGGCCGACCCCCGCCTCTAGTACTCCAGTCAGAAATCGTGTCCTGAGCTGGTTCTTCTCGTTGTCCCGGCGTGGAGGGGATTACTGAAGTCGAGGGTTGGGCCGAGGAGTT
>NZ_JBVJVY010000166.1:0-3352 GCF_055603265.1 Streptomyces sp. NPDC037288 | reverse complement strand
GACCCCACGAGAGGTCCACGACGACTACCTGAATCAGCAGCTCGCCGCATGAATTAGCCAATAAGCTGCTGTACGGAAACCGCAGGGCCCCTCACGTCGCTGTTCGTCTGCTGTCACGTGGGCCGGGTGATTTCGTTGCCTGGGCATGGCGGAGTCCCGGCGCATGGTCGGGTTCTCCAAGGTCTTTCGGGTCGGGGGCGGTCAGGGGTTTGCCGGTCAGCCGGCGGGGCGGGGCAGTGCCGCGAGGCGATGGAAGGCCGTGGCCAGTTCGTGTCTCCAGGGCCAGGTCGCCGATATCCGCATGCGCAGACGCCGACCGCCGCGGGTGAGGCGGGCGGCGACGTGCAGCAGCCGGTAGCGGAGCTTCTTCGGCTCGGCGGTGGCCAGTTCCCCGTCCAACAGCAGGAAACGGGTCCAGGCCAGCAGGTCGATCGCCGTGAGGCTGAGTTCGAGCCAGACGGTATTGACGCCGAAGTCGCGGGAGGGGAAGCGGCCGAAGCCGGTGCTCTTGCCGCAACGGATACGGTCCTCGACACATGCGTGCCCGCGGTGGCGGACTTCGAGGAACTGAGTCGAACCACCACTGGGATAGGAGGTGTCGGTGAGGAACACCTGATGGCGCAGGCCCTCGTCCTGGTCGAACAGGGACAGCTGGGCTCCGGGGTGCGGCCGCTCGCGGCGCACGATGATGCGGGTGCCGGCCGGGTAGCCGTCCAGGTCGACCATGCCGGTCAGCTCGGCGACCTCCGCGCCATCACGCAGCGTCCCGTCCTGGTCCAGGGCAGGATGCCAGAGGTCCTCGGGCATGGCCCGGATAGCGCGGCGGACCGGCTCGGTGATGGCGTATCCGACCGAGAAGAAGGTACGGATCCCTCGTTTCCGCATGTCACGGACGTGAGTGAGGAAGGCTTTCGCGGATCCGGCGCTGTCGGTGCGGACCAGGATGTCGGTGCCGTGCCGGTGAGCGTCGGGGATCTGCGCGAGTGCCTGGTCGAACACTGCGATGTGGTCGGTGGCGGTGTTGGCGCCGGCGTTGCCGGGCCGCAGCCGCCCGGACAGCGCCTCGCCGGTGTTGGCAAGGAAGCACAGCAGCGGGTGGAACCCGAAACCGCCCTTGTAAGTGGGCGCGGCCGCGTCCTTCTCGGAGTGGCAGGTGATCAGCGTGGCGTCGAGGTCCAGGACCAGGCCGGGCAGTACGCGCCCCGCGGCCCGGGCAGCGGGTATGCCCTCACCGGTCTCGGCTGCCTGCAGCCACGCGATCTCCCGAGCCGAAGCCCTGGCCGAGCGCACGGAAGCCAGTGCCCGCTCGTCAACGTCGGCGAGCAGTCGCCAGGCCGTCGGTGTCGAGGCGACCGAACCGAACACGTCGGCCTGGTCCCGCAGCACGGCCAGGTCCGCGATGGCATCGCCGCCGTCGGCGAGCATCACCGCCAGGTCGGTGGCGATCCGTCCCGGATCATGTCCGGTCCCGCGAGGCCGCAGCGGCCTGAGAGCGGTGGAGTACGCGGCGGTCAGCCCCGTGGCATCGGCAAGATCCGCCAGCAACCGTGCACCGGCATGACCGACGACCCCCGAACCATCGGCACTGACATAGACCTTGGGACGCAACCCGATACCCTGCACGTAGAAAGTGCCCTCCGCCTGGACCGACAGAACCCCTCAGCAAGGTTCATCGTCCCAGGTCAGGAAGGCACTTTCGCGTTTCCGCCTCTCCAGCAGCCAAACCCAAGCGAAACAGCGGGGTTAACCGGCTCACCACCGCCAACCCCCACATCCCCCCAGGCCCAGCCTCCCCCGCCCTGACCTGCCGGGACCTGATCACCTATCCCGAGACCCTCACCCTCGCCGCGGCCCTTGACCGCCTGCCCCCGCACTCCCTGACACGCGCGCAGCAGACCGCCTTCCTCCACCACCTCGCGGGCCGCCTCCAACTGCCCCGCCTCGCACCCGCCGACCACGACCTGCTCTGGCAACGCCTCATCACCCGCTGAACCACCCCACGCCCCCTACCCTGCCAAAAACACCCAGCACCTCCCCCTACCTATAGACGCGCCAACCACACTGCGCAAAAACCGCCACCACACTCAGCTCACTGCGCAGCCATAAACGTCCAGCTCACCCCACGTACAACCCGCCCCCGGCCGCCTCAGCCCCGCGTAAGCCTCCCCCACGGAACAGACACACCGCTCAGTACAACTGAACAACAGCAGGCCACAAACAAGATCAATAAGCAGGCGCAACAGCTACGCCACAGCCAGCCGGACCAGGTGCGGACATAGGTCATGTCCGCTACCCACAACTGGTCCGGGCGCGAGGCGGTGAAGTCACGGTCCACCAGGTCCGGCGGGCGCGGTGTAGACGGCTCAGGAACGGCTGTCCGCCGTCGCTGCCCACGGATGACGCCCTCGTGCCAAGCCCGGTCATCAGCCGCTCGACAGTGCAGCGGGCCACGTCGACGCCGCGCCGCAGGGCGCGGGTGATCCGGCGGGCACCATACGTGCCGCCAGATTCCGCATGGACTTCCTCGATCAGCGGCATCACCTGCTCGTCGCGGAGCCGGCGGGCCGACTTCGGCCGCTTCTTGCGGGCGAAGTACGTCGACGGCGACAGCGACAGGACCCGACCCCGAGGCCACGTTCCCGCAGGTGGTCGATCACCTGCTCGGCCTCGTCCGGGGACGGTCGATCTCCTGGGCAAAAAACACCGAAGCGGCCTTGAGGATCTCGTTCGCCCGCTTCAACTCAGCATTCCCCTTGCGGAGTTGCTTGAGTTCATCGCGCTCGGCGGTGGTGAGCCGGTCGTCGCGTTCGCCCCGGTCGGCCTCGGCCTGGCGGCCCAGCCGCGCAGGGCCTCGGGGTGGATGCCGAGGTCCTTGGCCACGTGCGCAATCGGACGGCCGGTGGCCCGGACTTCGCGGACGGCACGCTCGCGGAGCTCATCGGGATATTTACGGGGTGCTGCCATGGTGCTGGTGGTTCTCCTTCGCCAGGACCGTAACCCTGGCATCAGGGACTCCGCAAATCTCAGTACAGCTCACCTACGAATGGCTCGATCAACCCGATCAAGACGGTAGAGCCACCTGATGACCGCCCCCGCCTACCGAGCCGACCTGACCCACCGCTTCACCACCTGGAAAACGATCACCGAAGTCACCGCCGCGCGCCCAGTGGATGTCTGACACCGGCACACCTCACCCCCACGCACGCCTCACTCACTTGCTGCAACAGCGGCTTGACAGCAACCGACCGAACGCTCCGCCTTCTGGAAACAGGTCACCGGCCTGCCCCACCGACGTACCCGACAGCGCGACAGTGTCTTGCCCCGGCCTCCAGCTCCCTGAGTTCTTCCCGCA
>NZ_JBVJVY010000165.1:0-3416 GCF_055603265.1 Streptomyces sp. NPDC037288 | reverse complement strand
CGCCCGTCGAATACGAGACCACCTACTACCGAGAAGCCACGAAACCCCAGGTCACAGTCACGACCTAGAGTCTCGATCAAACCCGGAACGGTTCAGTGCCGCCGGTGGCTTGGACTGATTCGTTTGTGGTTCTCGCCCATGATGATGTCTGCGGCAAGGCTAGACCGAACAAGCGTCTCAATACAAGATGGGTCTGTGCGTCCGCGACACCGAGGGCCGTGGCTGCGTGGCTCTTTGCGTGAGGACGAGGGTAGCGGCCTCTTCTGACGACCTAACGAGCCGAGCGAGGAGATCGCCGCCTTCCATGGAATGGTCAAAGGGGGAGTATGTCCCGCGAACCGAACACCTGCTTGAGTACATTGGTTCAGGCAGCGGGGTTCACCCCCGCGCAGTTGGCACGCGCGTTGCGCGCGCTGGCTGCTGAGCAGGGTATGTCTGTGTCCTTCGACGACAGTGCAGTGCGGCGTTGGCTAGGCGGTACTCAGCCTAGGCCGCCCGCCCCAGCACTGCTCTTGGAATGCTTGTCCCGTCGCCTGGGCCGACCGGTCACCGCACAGGAGGCGGGCCTCACGCACACCCCAGCATTGGTCGTGGATCCGGCGTGGGAGGCAGATCCATTGCGCAAGCTGGCCCAGATTACCGGCGCTGAGCTCGACCCCGCCCGTCAGTCGCTGTTGGGAGCCGACAGTTTCAGCCTGTCCGCCCTGTTCGTGCCAGATGATGTCATGTCCACTCCCGCAGGGAGCCAGTCATCATCGCACGGACCGGAGGCTGTGCATCCTCTGCCGGTTACGGTCGATCGCTGGCACGGAATGTCACATCTGTTTCATATGGCGGCCGAGAAATACGGCGGAGAACCGGTGAGGCCTGCTCTGGCCGCGTTCGTCGCCCATCGCGTCATCCCCGTCCTGCACTCGTCGGCGCGCGCGCAGGACCGCCACAGCGAGTTGTCCGCAGCTTCTCAACTGATCCTGTTGCTGGGCAATGTGAGCATGGACAGCGGTTATGACAGGACCGCTCAACAGTACCATCGCATAGCCGCCCGGCTCGCCGCCGACGCCGGTGACCATGCCACCCTCGCCATCACTTTGCGTACCATGAGCGCTCACGCCTACGAGCTGGGTCATCACACACCTGCCGTCCTGCGCCTGAGCAAACAGTCTGTCTACCACGCCAGCGCCGCCCCGCTCGCCGTCCAGGCATATACGCAAGCGAACTATGCGGTGCTGTTGGCCTATTACGACCGGCACGCCGCTTTGGACGCCCTCTCACGCGCTGAACATCTCCATGCGCATGCCCATGCTGATGCACCTCCCGGGCCCTTCACCGCTTACCCGGTCGGTGGGCTGTATTACCAACGCGCTCAGACACTCAACATCCTCGGCGACCGCCCTGGATCCGTGAGCGCCCTGAAGACGTCCCTTCGCCTGCGCACTGCGGCCGAATACCGCGCTGCTTCCCTCACCCGTGCCCGCCTCGCTGAAACCCACTTCCAAATGGGCCACCTCGAACAAGCGCTGCCTCAGTGGCAAGCCTTCCTCACTGCCTACCCCAGTCTCAGCTCCGCCCGTGCCAGAGCCCACCTGCATACCCTGAGACAACGACTCCAGCCGTACCAACGGCACCATGCCGCTCGCCAACTCCTCGCGCAGGCAAGGGACTTCGACCACGATCTTGCATGAGGGTTCGTCAGCGGGTCCGTCAAACGAACGGCTCTGTCCCGTAATCGGCATCACGTGCGAAACGTCAACTCCTCTGTCGAAACGGTGCTTCCGGCGTTGTCGACGGTGGTCAGGTCGAGCCGGCCCTCCTCGGTCGGGACGTAGGTGATGTCGCCGCATCAGCGGGCATCGAGCCCGGTGGGGGTAGGGCTGGCAGGGCTGAGCTGGCCGTTGGCCGAGTGGCGGCGCCAGGGGTTGTAGAAGCCTTCGATGTAGCTGGAAAGCTCTTGTTCGGCGTGGCGGCGTGTGCGGAAGGCGGTTCGGTCGATGAGCTCGGTTTCCAGGGAAGCGAAGAAGCTCTCGGTCACCGCGTTATCGAAGCAGGAGCCGGCCCGGCCGGTGGAGGGGCGGATGCCCGCCTGCTCGCAGTGGCGGCCGAACGTCACGCTCGTGTATTGGGCGGATTCAATCGGTCGTCGCAACGCCCCTGTGAGCTGGAGGTTTGCGGGTGGGTGTGGGGAATCGGCAGCGGGCGGCACGGGAGTATCGCGGGCAGTTGCCGTCGCCGGGCCGGCCGAGCGTCGCCTGGCGTGAGGACCGGGTCCGGTTCTGGCAGGCGATCGCGCGAGGGTTGAGCTCGGTGGACGCCGCGGCCGAGATCGAGGTCTCCCCGGCCGTGGGGTCGCGGTGGTTTCGTCATGCTGGCGGGGTGAATCCGTGCCTCGTCCCGACCGTGTCCGGCCGCTACCTGTCGTTCGCCGAACGGGAGGAGATCGCTCTGCTGCGTGCCCGGGGCCTCGGCGTCCGTGCGATCGCGTGGCGTCTGGGGCGTTCGCCTTCCACGATCTCGCGGGAGCTGCGGCGAGGCGCCTCCACCCGGACCTACCACCTGGAGTACCGGGCCTCGCTGGCACAGTGGCATGCCGAGCGGCGCGCGCAGAGGCCGAAGACGGCGAAGCTGGTGGCCAACGAGCGCCTGCGCGAGTACGTGCAGGACCGGCTGGCCGGGACCGTCGTCCACGCCCTGGACGGCCAGGTCATCGAGGGACCTCAGGTGCCGCCGTGGCAGGGCAGGAACAAGCCGAGACGGCAGGACCGCCGCTGGGCGACGGCGTGGAGCCCGGAGCAGATATCGCAGCGGCTCAAGGTGGACTTCCCCGAGGATGAGTCCATGCGCATCTCTGCGGAAGCGATTTACCAGGCTCTCTATGTCCAAGGACGCGGGGCGCTCAAGCGCGAGCTGGTCGCCTGCCTGCGTACCGGACGGTCACTGCGCGTCCCGCGGGAGCGCACCAGGCAGAGCATCCGTGGCCACGTCACCGCCGATGTGCTGATCAGCGAGCGGCCCGCTGAGGCAGCTGACCGCGCTGTCCCGGATCACTGGGAAGGCGATCTCATCATCGGGACCGGTCGGTCCGCGATCGGCACGCTGGTCGAGCGCACCACGCGGTTCACGATGCTGTTGCACCTGCCCCGGATGGAAGGCTTCGGCACCGAACCGCGCACCAAGAACGGGCCCGCGCTGGCCGGCCGGGGAGCCGAGGCCGTCAAAGACGCGATCACCGCCACCATCACCACCCTGCCCGAGCAACTGCGCAGGTCCCTGACGTGGGATCGGGGCACGGAACTGGCTCAGCACGCCCAACTCCGCATTGAAGTTTCCAGGGCGCCCACCGCCGCCGACGGCGCTCGCTGACCCGGCCGGACAAGAAGGCGAGACCGGCCCCGGACCTGATCGGCCGCGACTTCCACGCC
>NZ_JBVJVY010000164.1:0-3428 GCF_055603265.1 Streptomyces sp. NPDC037288 | reverse complement strand
GGGACAGCACAGCCCACTCGGCATCCGAAAGCTCATGACGACGCACCACGGCAAGCATGATCCCTCATCACCTGGCCACCTTTGAAGACGATCTCAAGGACGTGTTGTCGGGGTTGAGGTCTGGTGTGTATGCGGCAGGAACTAACAGGTGATCCAGTCGTGGGTGTCGATGGACGCCTGAAGGTTCCCTCGGAGTGTGGAGTCCGTGATATCAGGGGGAGGTGAGGTTCATGGGGTTCAAGCAAGAGAGGTGCGGTGCACGGTTCCGTGAAGGTGCTGTAGGTCTCGTGGCCGAGACCGGGAAGCCGGTCCCTGGGGTCGCCGTGGATCTCGGGGGCCATCCCGGGACGTTGCACAGCTGAGTCTCACGCTGGAGGAAAACGGTTCGGCCGGCCTGCGGCCGTTGCCTGGGGCGGTCGGCTGCGCGATGGTGAACGCGCTGAGCTAGAGCGGCTACGTCGGGAGATGAGCGAGAAGGACAAGCGCATCCGTGAGGTGGAGACGGAACATGATGTCTTCGAACGCTGCATGGCCTTGTGGGTGAAGCAGCTGCGGTGGACCCGGCCCGGCTGGCCCGAGTGATCAGCGGCTGCAAGGGCCGGGCAGAACATTCCGTACACCACAGCATGCCGCGTGCTCGGCGTGAGCGAGTCGTGGTTCTGCAAATGGCGGGACAGGCTGGTCACTGCCCGCGAGGTGCGGCGCGGCCAGTTCGCCGACGTGATCAGGTGCGTCTTCGGTGCCTCGGGCGGCACCTACGGCTCCCCGTAGATCTGGATCACGCTCGTGCGGGAAGGATGGCGCATCTTGGTGAACACCGTCGCGAAGACCACGGCCGGCCTCGGCCTGGCCGGACGGAAGATCCGCCGACGAGGCGGGCTCACCCGGCCCGGGCAGGCGGGCGGCAGCCCCGGACTTCGTGCGTCGCGACTTCACCCCGGATGCCCCCGACCAGGTGTGGGCCGGCGACATGACCGAGATCTTCACCAGCGACGGCAAGCTCTACCTGGCCACCGGGATCGGCCTGTTCCCGCGCCGCCTGCCCGGCTACGCGATGGGGCAGCGTCATGATGCCGAGCTCGTCGTCGCCTCCCTGCAGATGGCCGCCACCACTCGCGGCGGCGCCGTTAAAGGGCGTGATCTTTCACAGCGGCAGAGGCTAGGTGAGCTTGTTCCGCTTTGACGGACACTGTCGGTGTGGTCGTCACGCTGCGAGTGCGGTCTCGTATTCGGCGGGACTGCGGTAGCCGAGGCTGCTGTGCAGTCGGTGCAAGTTGTACCAGCCTTCGATGAAGTCGAAGATCGCGGTTCGGGCGGCGGCCCGGCTGGGCCAGGAGGTCCTATCGAGCAACTCCCGTTTGATGGTGGCGAAGAACGACTCGGCGAGCGCGTTGTCCCAGCACTGCCCGGTGCGGCCGGCCGACAGACGGACGCCGAACTCCGTTGCCAGTGTGGCGAACTGCTGACTTGTGTACTGGGCGGATTCAACTGATCGTGGCAACACCTCGTTCATGGAGGTGTTGGTGGGCAGGCCAGCGGGTTGGATGACGGAGTTGACCGGTAGGTCACCGATGAAGTCGCCGGGCAAGCCGTCGCTGCGGCGCGACGCGGAGCGGTTGTTCTGGCGTGAGATCGGCAAAGGGCTTACCAGCGAGGATGCCGCGATCGCGGTCGGCGCGTCGCAGGCGGCCGGCAGTCGTTGGTTCCGGGAGCGTGGCGGCATGCCGACGTTCCTGCGCATCCCGGTCTCGGGCCGCTACCTGTCATTTGAAGAGCGCGAAGAGATCGCCCTGCTGAAGGCTCAGGGCGCCGGGGTGAGAGAGATCGCCCGTCGGCTCGGCCGCCATCCTTCGACCATCTCCCGGGAGCTGCGCCGCAACGCTGCCACCCGTGGAGGCAAGCTCGACTATCGAGCGTCCGTCGCGCAGTGGAAGGCCGAGCTGATGGCGCGACGTCCCAAGACGGCCAAGCTGGTTGAGAACGACCAGTTGCGCGGTTACGTGCAGGAAGGACTCTCGGGCCAGATCCGGCGCGTGGACGGGACAACGGTGGAGGGGTCCGCGGCGACACCGTGGAAGGGACGCAACAAACCACGTCGCCAGGACCGGCGATGGGCGACCGCCCGGAGCCCAGAGCAGATCTCGCACCGACTGCAGGTCGACTTCCCTGATGATGGGTCCATGCGCATCTCGCACGAAGCGATCTATCAGGCACTTTATGTCCAGGGGCGCGGGGCGCTCAAGCGCGAGCTGGTCGCCTGCTTGCGCACCGGGCGTGCGTTGCGGGTTCCTCGCGCCCGTACTCGACGGCGGGTGAATGGGCACGTTACCCCGGAGGTGATGATCAGCCAGCGGCCGGCCGAGGCCGAGGACCGAGCAGTGCCGGGACATTGGGAGGGTGACCTCATCATCGGCACCGACAAGTCCGCGATCGGCACGCTGGTCGAGCGCACGACCCGGTTCACCATGCTGCTACGCCTGCCCCGGATGGAAGGCTTCGGCGTCGAGCCGCGGTGAAGAACGGGCCTGCGCTGGCCGGTCTGGGCGCTGAGGCCGTCAAGGACACCATCGACGCCACGATCACCACGCTGCCCGCACAGCTGCGCAGGTCGTTGACCTGGGATCGCGGCAAGGAACTGGCACAGCATGCCCAGCTCCGTATCGACACTGGACTGCACGTCTACTTCGCCGATCCGCACAGCCCCTGGCAACGTGGCACGAACGAGAACACTGAACCGTTCCGGGTTTGATCGAGACTCTAGATCTTGACTGTGACCTGGTGTTTTGCGGTCTTGCTGTAGTAGTTGGTTTCGTATTCGGCGGGTGGGGTGTGCCCGATCTCACCGTGGAGTCGGTGGTGGCAGTACCAGTCGACCCACTCGGCGGTGGCCAGCTCGACCTCGGAGAGTGTCTTCCAGGGGCGGCGGGGCTTGATCAGCTCGGTTTTGAACAGGCCGATCGTGGACTCCGTCAGGGAGTTGTCGTAGGCGTCGCCGACCGATCCGGTCGACGCGGCGATACCCGCCCGGTGGAGGTGCCCTGCGAGCGCGAACGACGTGTACTGCGACCCGGCATCGCTGTGGTGTATCAACTCGCCTTGGTTGTGCGGATGTTGTTCTCGGTCGCGCTGCCACAGGGCCATCTCCAGGGCAGGGCGTCCAGGACGAGGCGTGTCTCCTTCGAGGTGGCCGCGGACCAGCCGACGATGCGGCGGGAGAAGGTGTCCACGACGAAGGCGACATAGACGACGCCGGCGAAGGTGGCGACGTGGGTGAAGTCGGCCACCCAGCACCGGTTCGGAGCCCGGGCGACGAAGTCGCGGTCCACGAGGTCAGGAGCCCGCTGGGCGCTCGCGTCGGAGATCGTGGTGATCACCTTCTTGCCGCGGACCGCGCCGGTGATGCCGAGTTCACGCATGAGGCGTTCGAC
>NZ_JBVJVY010000163.1:0-3440 GCF_055603265.1 Streptomyces sp. NPDC037288 | reverse complement strand
ACCCCACGAGAGGTCCACGACGACTACCTGAATCAGCAGCTCGCCGCATGAATTAGCCAATAAGCTGCTGTACGGAAACCGCAGGGCCCCTCAAAATGACCGAACGCCTCACCGTCCGGAACCAGATAACCGGCTGCCGCACTGCTGACAGTCGAAAGGTGAACAACCGCACGCCGATACGTCCTCAGCATCAGCCATACCCAACAACGCGACAGTGCCGTCTGTAACGCCGCCAACGCCTAGGCACAAGGCCATCCCTGCTTGTGGGTTTCTACCGCCTCGCACAGTGACGGGCATCGCTGGGGCTCGACGGCGCGTCCATCGATCCTTTGGGCCGCTTCGGGTTAGGGTGTTGCCGCCCGCGAAGGGTTGAGCCCCCGGTGGTTCGCATCGCCGGGGGCTGCCGGCTGTCGGCGACGGCTGAAAAGTGGACCAGTGCCGACGCTTGGGTTCTAAGGCGGATTCGCATCATCGTCGCAACGTTGCAGGCTCAGAGTGCCAGAGCCGCGGCGAATGCCTGAGCTGGGGTCTGCCAACTCAGGGTCTTGCGGTGTCGATTGTTGAGCCGGTGCTCAATGACACGGAGGTCGTCAGCGGTGTGCAGGGACAGGTTCGTGCGTTTGGGCAGGTACTGCCGGATCAAGCCGTTCGTGTTCTCATTCGTCCCTCGCTCCCAGGGACTGCCAGGGCGTGCGAAGAAGATCCCGTCCGTGAAGTAGGGCGCGAGTTCATGATGACGGGCCATCTCGGAGCCCTGATCCCAGGTGAGGCTCCGACGTGCCTGTTCCGGCAACGTGCTGAGGGCGGCGATGAGGGCGTCACGCAACTGGCTGGCTGAGTGCCCCTCCGGCAGCGGGACCAGGCAGAGATAGCGGGTTCGCCGGTCGACGAGTGTGGCGACGGCGGACTGGCTGCGGGCGCCCACGACGAGGTCGCCCTCCCAGTCACCGAGACGCTCGCGCAACTCGATGACCGGCGGCCGACGGTCGATGAGGACGGCGGGTGCAACGAATCGTGGCATGCGCTGGTCGGGGCGGCGGCGCTGCTTTCTCAGCGGCCGGCCGGTGCGAAGTTTCCTGGTGAGGGTCCTGCTCAAGCCACCCTTGGCACCTTGGTAGAGGGCTCGGTAGATGGTCTCGTGACAGAGGTGCCGGTCGGGACGGTCGGGCCAGCGGGTCCTGAGATGGGCGGCGATCTGCTCCGGGCTCCACTCCATGTCCAGCTTGGACTGAACCTCTGCTTTGAGCTCGGATCCGTGGACAGCTTGGAACGTCGGGGACGTCTGGCCCGTTCGCGGCCGCGGTGGTGGGCCAGGTCGGCGTCGTATCTGCCGTAGTCGTGTGGACGGCTGTTGCGCCGCTCCCGGCTGACCGTCGACGGTGCCCGTCCGATCAGGCCGGCTATTTCCCCGACCGCCAGGCCGCGACCACGCAGCGAGGCGATCCTCCGACGCTCCAACAGCGACAAGTACCGCCCCGAACGCGAGGCTTCCGGGAGATAGTCCGGTTGCAGGCCACCGTTCTCCGCCCGCCACCGGTAGCCTGTCTTGCGCCCGATCCCAAGGCGCCTGCACGCCTCGACGCTGCCCACCCCGGCCGCCAGAAGGCGCCAGTACTCGGCCTCGAGCTCCAGCCTGCGCTTACGTCCCCGCCTCGCCATCAACACTCCACAATGATCAAGGAATGTTGCGACAAGCGTTGGAACCCAAGCGCCGGACTCGGCTCACTTTTCAAGCGTCGCCGACAGATGCGGCCGAGGGAGCTGGTTCGTGGCTGTCACCACGCGCTTGCGGCATTTGATGGCGTTGCATTCCGAAAGGCCAGGCAGGCGGTAGCAAGGGGAGTTGTCCCGCCGTCCATGTTCGGATAGGCCACCGGCGAAACGCAGAGCTGCTTCTGTCTGCACCTTTCAGCAGTGTCGGGACCTGGTTCTCGGTTGCTTCCCGGCTGGCACCTCAGCTTGACAGCAGCCGGGCGAGGCGGTTGGTCCTGGTAAGGGATGTTTTGTCCGGCCACGACTTGCGTCTCGGAGCTGGGGACGGACACAGCGTGGCACGCGGCGTCACCGGTCAGGTGTTGTTCCCGGTTGCCCCCGCGGGTTACCTGGATGGTTCCTCACGTCCTGCGTCGTCCGGCCCCCAGCGAGCGGCTGTCCTCGCTTCGGCATGGCCCCACCGCCACGCCCGGTCAGGAAGTGCCGGGCAATGCTGATGTCAAGCCGCTGCTGTGGCAGGTGGTGCGGCTTGGTAGCACGCTCCGTCGCGGATCACGGCCATAGAATATTGAGACGGCGGCGGGTGAGTGCCAGCAGTGCCTGCTTGTGTCCCTTGCCCTCGGCGCGCTTGCGCGCGTAGTACGTCTTCCAGGCCGGGTAGTTCCTCAGGTTGGACAGGGCGGAGAGGTACATCGCGTTGAGTAGGCCGCGGTGAAAGCGGCGTGGCCTGGGGAGGTTGCCGCTGACGCGGCCGGAGTCACGTGGAGTGGGTGCCAGGCCGGCGTATCCGGCGAGCCGGTCGGCGCTCCCGAAGGCGTCCGTGTCCCGTCGTGGCGAGGAACACGGCTCCCATCTGCTGGCCCATGCCGGGCAGGCTGAGGATCGCCTCGGCGTGCGGGTGCTCGCGAAACCGGGCCTCGATCAGCGCGGATTGCGGCGATCTCCTCGTCGAGGGTCATCACCCCCTTCGCGAGGCGGACCACCATCGCGGCGGACAGCTTCTCACCGGGCAGTGCCGTGTGCTGAGCTTCGGCCGCCTCTGTGGCCATCTTGGCGAGTGCGGCGGCGCTGCGCACCCTGCGGTCGCGCAGCCACATTTCGATGCGCTTGGCGCCGCTGCGGCGGATCCCAGCCGGGGTTTGGTAGCCCGTCGGCAGCATCACAGAACCTTTGTTGGCCAGACCCAGTGAACGTGCCAAGGCCGGCAAGATTTCCAGGAGTTGGGCCAGGAGTCAGTTGATCTGACGGGTGCGGTCGGCCACGAGATCGGTGCGGCGGGCGGTTAGGGTGCGCAGGTCCGCGGCGGCCTCGTCGCCGGGCCGCAGCGGGCCCAGGTCGCGGCCATGCGGGCTTGGTCGGCGATGACGAAGGCATCCTTGGCGCCGGTTTTGCCCTCGCCCCGGTAAGAAGCCGAAGCCCGGTGCACGGTCATTCCGGTGATATAGACCACCGGCTGGTCGTGGCTGAGCAGCAGCCCGATCAGCAAGGCGGCTGAACCGTGGTTGAGATCAACGGCCCACAGCGCATCGGTGTCGGGGGCCAGGATGTCAGCGATCAGTTCCAGCAGGGCTGTCTCGTCGTTCAGGACCCGGCAGGTGCAGCCGCCGTTCGCCGTCCGCGTTGATCACCACGCAGTGAACCGTTTTCATCCTGTCCTGCTGGGGTGAAGGTGCAGGTCAGCGGTGTGGGGTGACGAGACGAGGCTCCTGGTCGTTGCGGTGGTGTTC
>NZ_JBVJVY010000162.1:0-3457 GCF_055603265.1 Streptomyces sp. NPDC037288 | reverse complement strand
ACCCCACCGAGCCCGGCAAAAGCGCCCCCGCACTCCCCAACACCACCAACACGACCGACGATTGATCGCCTACACCACATCAAGGGACACGACCCGCGCCTTCGTCCTTACCGCTCGGCAGGACCGCCTCGACGCCTTGCCGATAGCATGGGCGTGGCCCGTGCCGCCGTCGAAGCCCTGTCCCTTCTCGGCCACCATGACGGCCTGACCGCTGTTACCGGTCTCCTCGTCGTCGGAGTCGGTGGCTTCGCCTGGCTCACAAGCATGCTTCGGCGCGCCGCTTCGTGGCGAGGTCTTGGCCGCGGATGCGCCCTCCAGCGGGACAGCACACGCCCAGGCTGTCGATCGCCGGCCTGTTGGGAAAGCGCGTGGTTCAGGCTTCGCGTCGCCCTCCTGCCCCGTAATGACCCATTCATCCGACCTGGCCGACGTGGTCCTCGTACCAGAAGACACTCAAGGCCCTCGCTGTCTCCCAGCGGCCGACACTCCCCTATCTGGTCGACCGACGTTCGAATGTGTTGTTTTCACCGCCGTGTTGGGTGCAGTAGTGCCGGCTGGCGGCCTTGGTCTGCCGCTCAGCCGCAAGCCGGGGGATCACTCTTCGAAACGCGGCGTTGCCATCTGGTGGCACCGTCCGTACCCGACTGTGAGGCGTTGAGGTCTCAGTACGCCGAGTGGCTGCGCCAGGGTTGGTTCGGCTCCGCCCGCGCGGTATGTGGCGTGCCGTTCTCGTCCGACAACAACAGACGTCCGCACATCGATTCAGAATTACATCTCCGGGGAGAGGCCGAACCGGCTTATCGGCATCCGATATCTCACACCCAGTAGGCGCCCACCGTCCACTGTGTCATGGTAATAACCATTCCATAGCACAGTCTTCACGCATGCAACCACGTGATTCTCCGGAGAGCCATGACATCTGCTGCCAGCAACACGGAAATGATCATTGGGATAACCCCGTTCGGTGAGCCCGACGCAAGACTTGCCTCGGCGGTCAGCCGCGCCGGCGGGCTCGGTGTACTCGACCTCGGGACCGGAGACCAAAATGCCAGAGAGGCGCTGGCGCACATGCGGCATCTGGCACCCCGTCCGTTCGGAGTACGGGTCGGCGCCCGCTGCCGGTTGAACCCCGAAGAGATTGTGGCAGGGAAGACAGGGATGGAAGGGGGAGCCGAACCGCACGCGGTGATTCTTGGCATCGGCTCGCCGTGGCACGTCGGTGACGTCGCCGCGCACTTCAAAGTACTCGTCGAGGTCGCGGACTTGGAGCAAGCCCTCGAAGCGGTCCGTGCCGGAGCCTATGGGCTGGTCGCCCGCGGTAGTGAGAGCGGCGGCAGAGTCGGGGAGCTCAGCAGCTTCGCCCTGTTACAGCACCTCCGCTTGGACATCCCGGTCTGGGTCTGCGGCGGCATCGGCCCGCGTACGGCGGCGGCCAGTATGGTCGGCGGAGCGTGCGGGGTCGTAGTGGACAGCCAGCTGGCGCTGCTGGCCGAGTCGGAGCTGGACGAAGCGGTGGCCGCAGAACTGCGGTCCATGGATGGCTCGGATACCGTTCTCATGGCCGGTCACCGGGTGCTGCACCGTCGTGGTCCCAGCGCCCCGCTCGTATCGGCCGACGATCCCGAAACGGTGGCGGCGATGCTGGGGGCCCGGGACCTGAGCACCCAGCTGCTTCCAGTGGGCCAGGACGGCTTCCTCGCTGCCCGCTTCGCCGAGCGTTGGGGTGATGTCGGGCATACGGTCCGCGCCCTGACCGACGCTGTGCGGGACGCTGTACGCGATGACGTACCGGCCCAGGCGCTGCGTGACGGCTCCGCGATGAGCCGGGCGCTCGGTATCCGGCTGCCGGTTGCTCAAGGACCGATGACCCAGGTCAGCGATCAGGCAGGGTTTGCTGGCGCTGTGGCCGCGGACGGTGCCCTGCCGTTCGTCGCTCTGGCGCTCGCGAATGGCGCGCAGACGCGGGCAATGCTGGTAGAGACCCATGCCACCATGTCCGGTAGGCCCTGGGGGGTCGGCATGCTCGGCTCCGCGCCGGAGGACATACAGAGCGCACAGCTTGATGTCGTACGAGAGCTGAAACCCACGCACGCAATCGTCGCCAGCGGCCGGCCGTCCCAGGCCCAGGCGCTGGAGCAGGCTGGAATCCGCACCTTTCTGCACGCGTCCTCGCCAGTGCTGCTAAGGGAGTTCCTGGAGGCCGGGGCCCGCAGATTCGTCTTCAAGGGATCGGAGTGCGGCGGACCCGTCGGGTCGTGGTCCGGCTTCCCGTTGTGGGAAGCCGGACTTGCGGTGCTGGAGGACTTCCTGTTCCACGCGGGGAAGGACTCGGCGCAGCGGCTGGAAGTGTTATTCGCCGGTGGGGTGCACAACGAGCGCTCGGCCGCGATGGTCGCCACGATCGCCGCGCCGCTCACCGCGCGCGGGGTCGCCGTCGGTGTCCTCATGGGAACGGCCTATCTGTTCACCGAAGAGGCGGTGGAAACCGGAGCGATCCAGCCTCTCTTTCAGCGGCAGGTGCGGGCTGCCCGCCGGACCGTGCTGATTCGGACCGCAGCGGGCCACGTCGCCCGCTGCATCCCCAGCCCGTTCAGCCGGGACTACGTGGAACAGGAAGCCGAGCTGAAGGTCGAGGCCATGCCCGAACGTCGGATCCGGACGGAACTGGAGCGCCTCCATGTCGAACGGCTGCGGATCGCCAGCAAGGGAGAAGGGAGAGACAATACCGGCGCGCTGTCACAAGTCGGCGATGAACGTCAGCTCGAGGAAGGCCTGTTCGTGGCCGGGGAGGTGGCAGTACTGCGCTCGGCGACCACCACGATCAGCGCGCTGCACCATTCGGTGACCGAGGGGGCGGCGGACTTCCTCACCCGACGGGCGGACTTGCTTCGGGAACGATTACGTGTCGGCGCGGATGAGGAGCCGATAGCGCCTAGTAGTGCTTCGTTAGGTTCTGGCTCTGGTTCTGCTTGCGGTGAGGGGGCGGCTGCAGGTGGTGCAGGTGCCGGTCCAGCACCTCGGCAGGTCCAGGAGGATGCCGAGGATTTGGTAGAGGCTCAGGCTGGCATGCGGGCTTTGGCGTCGAGCCGCCGCAGGGTGAGGAAAGCCTGAGCGGCGGTGACGAGGGTGGCGTGCTGGTGCCAGCTGTTCCAGGTGCGGCCTTCGAAGTGGGCCAGTCCAAGGGCCTGCTTCATCTCGCGGTAGTCGTGCTCGATCCGCCAGCGCATTTTCGCCCACCACCAGGTCGGCGGGCAGGTTGGTCATCCAGTAACCGGTCGGCTCGTCGGCTTGTCCGGGTCGTTCGACCAGTGGCGTCCGCAGCGGCAGCACACCGTTCCAGCGGCTACGTCCACCGGCCTGTTCCTGGGCGGTTCGGCAGGCCTCTTTTCCCGACGGCCGCACCTGGAGCACGGCGAAGCGCGAGGCCATCGTGCCCTTGCTGCCCTGCCGCCAGGTG
>NZ_JBVJVY010000161.1:0-3513 GCF_055603265.1 Streptomyces sp. NPDC037288 | reverse complement strand
GGACTTCGAGCGAACCGTCACCGAGGCCAGGACGCAGGCCCATCAGGAGGACCGAGCAGCATAGGGAAGTCCTCCACGCTTTCTGGGGATTGACAGTACCGTCCAGCAACAGGTACCCGTCCGCGGGGTGGCTGGTCAGGGCCTGCGTCAACGTCGGGGCGAACACCGCGGGTTGCCCGATCGTGTGGTTCACGTAGCGCCAGGCGGTCGTTGTGCTGATGCCGAAGCCGGCGCCGATCTGTTCGAGAGTGTCGTGCTTGCGCAGGTAGACCAGGGTGCACCGGGCCCGGTCGTACGGACGCAGCCGGCACTGCCGGCCGGCTTCGCAGGACGCGATCACCACCGTGACCAGTTCCAGGAGCTCCTCGTCGAGATCGCATCCGGCAGGATAGGAGAACACGGGGCATCTCCGCAGGTGAGGCTGATGTTTGGCGACTCTCCAAACCAGCGGGGTGCCCGTTCGTCACGCCACCGTCAACACCCAACTCACCCTCACCCGCCAGCTGCACAAATGAAAAGGGCTCCTGGTACAACTTGCACCGACTGCACAGCAGCCTCGGCTACCGCAGTCCCGCCGAATACGAGACCGCACTCGCAGCGTGACGACCACACCGACAGTGTCCGTCAAAGCGGAACAAGCTCAGTGTGGCTCGACAGAGGCATGACGGTGACACGGTGACTTCAAGTCAGGATGCCCACCGGACTCCCATCCTTGTCTCAGCGAGTGCGAGGCCAGCCTGTGATCCTTATCGGTGTCGATCCTCACAAGTCGTCCCACACCGCCGTCACTGTCGATGCCGCAGGCCACCACGTGGCCCAGCGCGGGTTCGTCGTCAACGCCGGCACCTTCCGCCAGCTGATGCGCTGGTGCGAGCAGTGGCCCGAGCGCCGCTTCGCCGTCGAAGGCGCCCGCGGCCTGGGCCGAACCCTTGTCCAGCAGCTGGCCGCCGCGGGCGAGAACGTGGTCGACGTACCCTTCACCCTCTCTGCCCGGGCCCTGCTGCTGGCCACCGGTGGCGACCGCAAGACCGACGCCAACGACGCCCGCTACGTCGCCCAAGCCGCCTTGTTCAGTGAGGACTTGCGGCCTGTGGAGCCCGAGGACCAGACCACGATCCTGCGGCTCCTGACCGAACGGCACGACGACCTGGTCCACGAACGCACCCGCGTCCTGAACCGACTCCACGCCGTCCTGCGCGACCTCCTGCCCGGAGGTCCCCCCACGAGGCTGTCCGCCGACAAGGCCGCTGCCGCCACGAAGGGCATCCGCCCCCTGACCGCCACCGATGCCTGCCGCCGGGACATAACCCGCGACCTGCTCGCCGACCTGCGTCGCCTGGACCGGCAGGTCAAGGACAACGAAGTCGAAATGCGCGACGCCCTCGCCGCGACCCACACCACACTCACTACCTGCCGGGTCTGGGCACCGTCCTGGCTGCCAAGGTCATCGGTCACGTTGGCGACGTCAGCCGCTTCCCCACCGAGCACCACTTCGCCAGCTACACCGGCAGCGCGCCCATGGACGCCTCCAGCGGCAAATGCCCCACCACCGGCTCAACACCGGCGGCAACCGCGTGCCTGCGCAAGATCGCAGAAGGAAAGACGCCCGCGGAGGCCCGCCGAGCCCTGAAATGACGGCTGTCCAACGTGGTCTACCGGATCATGAAACGCGATCAACCCGAACCACCTCGCTCAGGCCGCTTGACACACAGAGGCGCTAGCGGTGAGGGGTGGCGTGGAGGGGATGTTGGTTAACATTTGTTCGTCCTGATTCTGGTCGGCTTTGTGGCAACGTGGCCGACCCCGACGCCCCGCCGCCATCCTTCGACGTGGTATGGCGACTACCGCAGCGCCAAAGGCAGGGAGTCGGGGTGGACCCTCGCGCTGACCGTCCACCCCGCTGATGCCCCGACCGCGCACCCCTGTGATACAGACGGGGCACCATCAGTAGAACGGCCAGTTGGCCCGCAACGGAAGCCATCTCAGCTGCCGCAGACGTGAGCGTGTTGAATCCAGGACCGCCCCGGGACATTCTGGCAGCCTCTGCCCGGCTCCCACCTGCGCGAACGTCTCGTTCTTCCGGAGATGCGCGAGGACCAGCAGAGCCTGCTTGAAGCAACCGAGCCTGCGCCACGGAGAGTTCAGTTCACGCCTTCGAGCGTAGATGGGCCATGAGACGTACTCAACCAGCTCGTCCGGGATGTCGCGCATGGAAGGATACGGAACCAACGAAGCCCCCCGGCCGATGGCCGTGCTGAGTGAGATCACCACAACCAACAACGAGGGGCTTCACCACGTCACCACCCCGCTTACCAGGCCATACAACCCTCCAGAGGCAACACGAAAGAGGTTCAGTAGGTTCCGCGCTGGACCGGTTACAAGCAACGCCATACCGCCCAACACACCATCGCATCGTGCCACCGAATGCGGTCAAGCTATCCCCGACGGCCGCACGGATCACCGAGCCGGCGGCACATTTCCCGTTCGAAGACTCCAGGTCAGACAGGCCCCAGTGCCTAACCGCAAACGTTGCCGGCCGAGGGGTTGAAGACCCCAACGACCGTAACGGTCGTGCCGCAGGCGTTCACGGGCACGTGTACGGGCGCCTGAACCAGGTTGCCGCTCGCAATTCCGGGCGAATTATTGGCCGTGCCGCCGGCGCTACCGTCGGCGACTGCGGCGCTTGCGCATCCCAGGACTGCAGCAGCAGCCAGGGTAGCGGTGGCAAAAGCGGGGCGTCCACGCATCGCGTTCTCCTTCGTTGAGATGATCATTCTTTTGCTCTCCCGGCGTTCACAGGGAAACTTCAGTAAATTCAGAAGCCGGTAGAAGACACTGAGCCTCTTCAGAACGGGCACCGATCGGGTGAAGGTTGACTCTATAGAAGTTGGCGCCCACTGCAGGTCGGAACGCAAGTCAACCTCCAGCGACCGTTCATCTCGCGGAGTGACTACTGAAGAAGCTCACTCATTCAGTTAGAGGTGCGGCGGCCTCGGGCGAGGCAGCAGCCTCGTTGCTCGCCAGCAGAGCCATCACTCAGGGCCTTGCTCGCGGTAATTGACTACTGCCGGCAGGTGCGGACACGCTGACCCGCACCTGCCGGGAACACAGGTGCGGGCCGTCTGTGACAGCGGACGTGACTCCAGAGAGGCTTCCGACTGTGCAGTCAAGCAGCCGAGATCCTTACTCAGGCGCACAAGCTGGCCCGCGCCGGATCTCGCGAGGAGAACGACCACTGTGGCAAAAACGTTACGGCGCCATAATCCGGCCAACTGTTTGACCAAGGTACCGCCACGGTGAAGGGCCACCCTTACCGCTGGGAGTGGGGAAGAGCGGCCCTCAGTGCGTCAGTGATATGGCCTGCGAGCCAATTGGGGAGCATAGGCGTTACTGATTTCAGCTCGGCAGGGTGAGCTCTGATGGCGTCCCGCTTCGTGGTGTAGCCGATCAGTGTTGGGGCGTGCGCCCCGGGGCGTGTGTCGATAGGGATTCCGCTCCCTGCCCGGCAGGCGG
>NZ_JBVJVY010000160.1:0-3522 GCF_055603265.1 Streptomyces sp. NPDC037288 | reverse complement strand
TCGTACGCCGAGCTGAACGAGCGGGCCAACCGTCTGGCACGCCTGCTGATCGCCCGGGGTGCGGGGCCCGAGCAGCTGGTGGCGCTGGCCGTGCCCCGCTCGGCCGAACTGATCGTCGCCGTGCTGGCGGTGCTGAAGTCGGGTGCCGCGTATCTGCCCCTGGATGTGGAGTATCCGGCGGAGCGTCTGGCGTTCATGGTGCGGGACGCCGGCCCGGTGCTGATGGTGAGCACCGAGGAGGTCGCTTCCGGACTCCCGGACGGCGTGACACGGGTGCTGCTCGACGACCCGGCGGTGACCGGCGAGCTCACGGCCCTGTCCGCAGCGGACGTGGACCCGGCTGAGCGTCGCGGCGTCGTCCTGCCGCAGTCCCCGGCCTACGTCATCTACACCTCGGGCTCCACCGGCACCCCCAAGGGCGTCGTCGTCGCCCAGGAAAGCGTCGCCGACCTGCTGTCATGGGCAGTGACATCCTTCGACCACGGCCGACTGTCCAAAGTCCTGGCAGCCACCTCACTGAGCTTCGACGTCTCCGTCTTCGAGATCTTCACCCCCCTCGTCTGCGGCGGCACACTCGAAGTCGTCCAGGACGTACTGGCACTACTGAGCCGCAACTGGACAGGAAGCCTCATCAGCGCCGTCCCCTCAGCCCTGGCCCAGGTCGTCGGACAGTCCAGCCTCAACGTACAAGCCGAAACCGTGGTACTGGCCGGCGAAGCACTCTCCGCACAAGCAGTAACAGACATCCGGACCGCACTCCCCGGCTGCCAGATCGCCAACATCTACGGCCCCACCGAAGCCACCGTCTACGCCACAGCCTGGTTCGCCGACAACAACACCACCACACCCCCCATCGGCCGCCCCATCACCAACAGCCAGGCATACGTCCTGGACGCCGGTCTGGCTCCCGTACCGGTCGGTGTGCCCGGTGAGCTGTACCTCGCCGGCGACGGCCTGGCCCGCGGCTACCTCAACCGCCCCGGACTGACCGCCGAACGCTTCGTCGCCAACCCCTTCGGCACCCCCGGCGAACGGATGTACCGCACCGGCGACCTCGTCCGCTGGAACCCGGCCGGCGAACTGGAATACCTCGGCCGAGCCGACTCCCAGGTCAAGGTCCGCGGCTTCCGCATCGAACTCGGCGAGATCGAAACCGCACTGACCACCCACGACGACATCACCCAGGCCGCCGTGATCGTCCGCGAGGACCGCCCCGGCGACCAACGCATCGTCGCCTACGTCGTACCGAAGACGGATGCGGCGCAGTCGGACGACCGGGTGGAAGGGGAACAGGTCGACGAATGGCAGCAGGTCTACGACTCCATTTACGCGGAGTCCCAGGACCCTGTCGGTTTTGGTGACGACTTCACCGGATGGGTGAGCAGTTACGACGGACGGCCCATTCCGCTCGAGCAGATGCGTGCCTGGCGCGATGCGACCGTCGACCGCATCCTGTCACTGAAGCCGCGACGCGTTCTGGAACTGGGTGTGGGCAGCGGCCTGTTGCTGGCGAAGCTCGCCGGACACTGCGCGGAGTACTGGGGAAGCGACTTCTCGTCCACCGTCATCGAGAAGCTGCGGTCCGACGTCGCGCAGCAACCGGACATCGCCGACCGCGTGCATCTGCTGTGCCAGCCCGCCGACGCGACGGACGGCCTGCCGGTGGAGTATTTCGACACGGTCGTCATCAACTCGGTGATGCAGTACTTCCCAGGCAGCTCCTATCTGCTCACAGTGGTGGAGAACGCCCTTCGACTGCTCAAGCCGGGCGGCCGGCTGTTCATCGGCGACGTGCGGAACCTGAATCTGGTCCGCAGCTTCCACGCCGCCGTGCACATCGCGCGTTCGGAGACCGCGGAGGACGCTTCGGCTCTGCGCCTTGCCGTCAGCCGCTCGGTGTCGGACGAAAAGGAACTCCTGGCGTCCCCGGCCTTCTTCACGCATGTGCGGGACCGGTTCGACGACGTGAACGCGGTGGACATCCGCATCAAACGGGGCGAGCACCACAATGAGCTGACCCGGCATCGCTATGACGTCATCGTGCACAAGCAGGCGCCGGCAACCGTTTCCTTCGCGCGGACCGAGTCTCTGCGCTGGGGCCGCGACGTCTCCGGCACGGACGAGCTGGCACGGTATGTGCGGCAGCAGTGCCCCGCCGCCCTGCGCGTCACCGGCGTCGCCAGCCGGCGGCTGGCGCACGAGGTCGCCGTGCTGCACGCGATCGATGCGGAGGAACCGATCGCGGAGGTGCGTCGGCGTGCCGCCGATCCCGGCAGCACCGGCTGGGACCCCGAAACGTTCCATGCCCTCGGCACCGAATGGGGTTACGAGGTCGTGACGACGTGGTCGGACACCGGCTCCGACGGGTCGTTCGACGTGCTCCTGCACCACGTCCGGGACGACGGGACCGCGCTCACCGACGTCTATCTGCCCGGTGCGGGGCGGCAGGTGGCGGACGGCACCCACCTGACCAACGATCCCGCGGCGCAACGTCAGACGGCGGCGCTCATCACCTCGCTGCGCCGGGAGCTTCCCAAGGTGTTGCCGGAATACATGGTGCCGTCCGCGGTGGTGAGCCTGGACTCGCTGCCGTTGACGCCGAACGGGAAGCTCGACCGCCGGGCCCTGCCCGCTCCGGACTTCGCCGGGCAGGTCACCGGGCGCGGTCCGCGCACACCACAGGAAGAGACGCTGTGCGACCTGTTCGCCGAAGTGCTCGGACTGCCTCGGGTCGGTATCGATGACAGCTTCTTCGAGCTGGGCGGTCATTCGCTGCTCGCGACGCGCCTGATCAGTCGGGTGCGGGCCGCACTCGGCGTGGAGATCTCGATCGGCAGCATCTTTGACGCCCCGACCGTCGCCGGGCTGGCCAGTTCGCTGAAAAACGTTGGAAAGACACAGAGGCCGAAGCTGCGTCGCATGCAGAGGCCGGGGGAGACTCGATGATTCCGCTCTCGTTCGCGCAACGCCGGATGTGGTTCCTGCACCGCCTCGAAGGGGTCAGCGCGACCTACAACATTCCTTTGGCCATGCGCCTTTCGGGAACCCTGGACCGGGCAGCACTGCGGCTGGCACTCACGGACGTGGTCGAGCGCCACGAGAGTCTGCGGACGGTCTTCCCGGAAGTCGACGGGGTGCCGCAGCAGAAGGTGCTGAGCGTCGCGGAGGCCGGCGTCGGGTTGTCGGTGGTGCCGACGACGGAGGACGAGCTGCAGGTGAAGCTGTCCGACGTGGCCGCCGAAGGCTTCGACCTGGCGAGCGACCTCCCGCTGCGGGTGACGTTGTTCGTGCTGTCGCCGACCGAGCACGTACTGCTGCTGGTGCTCAACCACATCGCCGCTGACGGATGGTCCTTCGCGCCCCTGTCGCGGGACGTGGGCGAGGCGTACGCGGCACGGGTGGAAGGCCGGACGCCCGGCTGGACCGAGCTTCCGGTGCAGTACGTGGACTACACGCTGTGGCAGCAGGAGTTGCTCGGCGACGAGAAGGATCCCGAGAGCCTGGTCAGCAGCCAGCTCCGCT
>NZ_JBVJVY010000159.1:0-3526 GCF_055603265.1 Streptomyces sp. NPDC037288 | reverse complement strand
GGCGGATCCTCCGCAAGGCCAGACTCAGCCCGAACGCACTCACGTCAACCACAAAGGCCATCCTCACCCTGGAGGCTCACCGTTGAAAAGGCTCCCTGCTCCAGATACGCGGCCAGCTTCTGAAGACAACGCGGGGACAGACGGCACCGCGAACCGCTCGGGCCACGGGAGGCCAGTGCCTGCACACCACCGTCCCGCCACAACTGGTGCCACTGGTATGCCGACTTCAGACTCACCCGCAGTTGCCGCGCGACCTCCGATGGCTTGACCTCCTGCTCGAACAGCTCGGCCGCCTGTATCCGCACGGTCTCCCGGCGCTGGCGTCCCACAGCAGTCAGCCCACCCCCATCCGCATATCTCACACAACCCGGGATACAGCCACCACTCCAGACCCATCAGGGACTTCACCGAAGTTCACCCTGACGAGCCGGGGTCAGTAGTTGGTGGCCGAGATAGTTACGGGCGTTGGCCAGCCAGGCGCTGCTGTCCGCCAGCTCCGGGAAGTACAGGGCGATCTCGGCCAGGGCCTGTTTCTGGCCCAGCATCCAGTTCGGGGTGGAGACGACGGCGCGGGCCAGATACTGGCCCGACTTGTCCAGGACGCGGAGCAGCTCCAGGTGCGGGCGGGGGGTGAGAGAGGTGCTGTTGCGCAGGATCTCGTACGCGTAGAGCCAGCTGCTCACACGGGCGGCGGTGTCCAGACTGCGCGGGAACGAACCCGCACCGTAGGGGGTGCCGTATGCGTCGGCGTCATGCACGAAGTCGAGCATCAGCCCGGCCAGCGCGAAATGCGGCAGCTGTCCGCTGTCTCGTGGCTGTCCAGTGGCTATGCGCGGCAACAGACGCTGTTTCCTGTATGGCAGCGCCTTGAGCGTGCGCACGTCCGGTGAATCAATCCCGGCCATGGCCCGGGGAAGCAGCCCTGCACGTGCTCGCCGAACAGCGGGCGGCGCACGCAGCTCTGGCAGCGAACCAGCCGTACCTGCTGCTGCGGCTGATCCGGTGTGCCCCGGCGATACGGAACGCCGAGGGCGAGGGCCTGATCGCTCCCAACCTGTCCGACCAGGTACAGCTGCAGCTGAAAGCGGCTGCGGCTGAGATCCTCGATCGGACCGGGATGCGGCGAGCATGCATTACTCCGCCGCCCGCCCAGTGACCGGGCAGGGTGTGTGCAGACCCTGCGGGAGTCGGCCCCATGACCACCACTCGGTGCGGCGGCTGCCGCTCGCGTGTTGGGTGACTCTGGTAGAGAACAGTCAGTGGACCTCGACCGCGCAGGCAGGCGATCACGTGCGACCGTGCGCTGCCGTTGCCATCATTGCAATCAAGGCTGCCGTCACTCCGGCTGGTGCGACGGAAGGGCCGGGGACGCCCGGCCCCGGCGAGCAACGACAACGTCAAGACGGGCGAGGTGCAGGCAGCGAGTACACCACGCTGCCGGATCCGGCGGCCGTCGTCCACGGTCGCGCGAGGGGTCGCGGCGCTTCGAGATCGTGAACACATCGGTCCGTGCCGGGCCGAGCAATGCTGGGGAGTCCTGATGAAGCTGAAAATCAGCCGGTTCTGCGTTGCCGCCCTCTCGGCGGTGGTGGCCTGTATGCTGGCGATGCCCGCCATGGCGACGGGAGGCCTGACCTACCTCGGCAAGACCAGTGACGTGTTCACCGTCCATGACGTGGGCCGATTAGTGAACGATCCACGCAATGCCTTCTTCGTGCCTTACCACGGCAACCCGGTGGTCAGCGCGCCCAATCTGTACTCGCCCAACCCTGTGAAGGCGGACGGCGTCTGGAACATCTACTTCGGCGGCTGGCGTACCAAGGGCCAGGGCAACGACGAGATCTACCTGGCCACCACCCGCGATGACGCGCTGTCCAGCGGCTTCACCGGCGTCAAGACGGTCATCGGGCATGGCGTCTACGTGCACGTCAATGACCCGTCAGCGATAAAGCGACACTTCGGATGGGTCATGGCCATGACCAGTGCTAGGTCGGGCAAGGGCGACGATCGGTGCTCGGTTCTAAGCTCCCGTGACGGCGTACGCTGGCCGCGGCTGACCGACTACAGCCACGAGGTCATCTTCCGAGGCGCGCGCGTGACCAAATGCGCCCGCCCGTCACTGATCTGGAACGCGGAATACGGCAAGGGCGCAGGCCGGTGGGAGCTGTACTTCGACGGCACGGTCAATGGCGGGCCACCCTACCAGCAGCACCTGGCCGTCTCCAACGAAGCCATCCCCAGACACTTCACCCACGTGCAGCGGGTCGGCAGTTTCGTCGAAGGCGACATCCGCCGGCTGAACGGCAGGTACATCGCTGCCTACCGGAGAACCGACGCACCGAAGCCTTGGCACCTCCACTACGCCACCAGCCGGGACGGGGTCCATTTCACCGACGCCGGTGAGCTGCTGGCGCCCGACCCACTGGCCGCCGGCGGCTACGACCGCTGCGGCGTCAACACGCCCGGCTGGGCGATCAACGAAAAGGGCCGCATCACCGCCCTGATGTACGCCGGCACCGCCAACTGCCACTTCACCGATCACAAGCTCGGCGTCGCCCTCCCACAAGCCGCGGCCATCCTTTTCACCGGCGGCATCGTGCACGTGCACCGACAGGCCACCAACGCCACCGTGCAGCGCATCGATACCCATCGGTACAAGAGAGTCAGTCGACTTCAGGTCATCGACCGGCCCCACGCAGCACCCCGCATCGATCAGGCCATCGCCGGAACCCGCGGGGACGCATGGTCGGCTGGCGCTCGCACCTACACTCCTTTACCCCGTAAGGGCGCTACCGCCTCATCCTTCGCGTCGCTCGCATTTGTTGCCTCCAACACCATCGACGGCAGCTCAGCAACCGCCTGGTCCTCCACTGGTGGTCCGGCGAACCGCATCGAATGGATCAGGGTCGACCTCGGCACCGCGCAACCCATCCGCCGGGTCGTCCTCACCCCCCGCAAGAACGGTTGGGGATTCCCGGCCGACTTCACCATCCAGACCAGCCAAGAGGGAACGAAGTTCACCAACGTCCGCTTCCAGCAGCACCCCGGCTTCATCAACCCCGGCAACACCCGGGTATCGCTCGCCTTTACAGCCCCCGCCAAGGCCCGCTTCATCCGCGTCCTGGCCACCAAACTTGGCACGGACCCCTATGGCAACCGCTACTTCCAACTGGCAGAAGTCTCACCACAGAAGTAACAGGCACCTCGGCTCCTCCAAGGCCCGGCGGAGCTGAGCGGACACGGCGGTCGACAATGCACGTCTCTCGTGCACAAGGGATCGGTGATGTCGCCTCCGAGAGCGGATTCGAGGACCCATGGCACCAGTTGTGGCGGGACGGTGGTGTGCAGGCTCCGGTCTCCCGTGGCCCGAGCGGTTCGCGGTGCCGGCTGTCACCGTGCTGTCTTCAGAAGCTGGCCGCGTATCTGGAGCAGGGTCCGGCCGCGCACGGCTGGGTGGAGGACCAGGTGTGGACCGCGGCGAGGGTGGCCACGTTGATCGGCAGGAAGTTCCGCGTCTCCTACAGCG
>NZ_JBVJVY010000158.1:0-3549 GCF_055603265.1 Streptomyces sp. NPDC037288 | reverse complement strand
CACCACCCTCCTGGCCACGACCGCCTGACCGCGGCCACCCTCACCACCCGAGCACACCTCAACTCGCCTGCCCCATCAGCAACTTGACAAGGCCGACTCAACAGTTCCGGCTCAATATCTGCTGCTAACTCAAAGAGCCTGCTGCAGCGGCTCGAGTCGGCTCCACTCCAGCCGATTTAGGCGGCTACTTGCATCCGAAGGAACGTACTCGAAAGCCTGCGAATAACGAGCGGCATCGATGTGGTAATCGTAATTTCCGCGCACGAGATGCCGGTATCCCTGCACCACTGTCGCAAGATCCTGCTCCAGCTTCGTATCGTTCCCCGCGACTGCATGAAGTTGACTGATCGCCACAGAGCACGAAACCTGAAATTGCTCAAGCAGACCGTTGATCACGTACCCTACCGAGTCGGCGGCCTCTTGAAGAGAGCAGGAGCGTTGGGTATGGATCACGAGCACACCGTTGTACGGGTACCCGACTTTCAGTTCCTTCTCTGCCGAGTGTAGGTCGTTATACAGACCGATCCATTCGAAGGCTCGTTCCCGGGCATGAGTGAGGGCTGGCAGATCGCGGACCGTCGAGGGCAGTTCGATATCATTTGTGAACTCTTCCATGAGAGCCCAAAGACCTTCGCCTACGCTGTCCCGGCGATGCCCGAGGTACTCATTGAACTCCATGGCCCGGCCCTCCCTCATGGCTTGCGCCTCGTGAGGATAGGTCCGCAGCCAACGGACGATGGACTCCCGGATGGCACGGTCCCAGCTCTTGGTGCGTCCAGTGCACAGATCGCGAATCGTGTCGACCAGAGCGTGCTCAGCCCGGCTGAATGGTTCCCGGTTGCCGGAGGTTACTTCGATCAGAGCACCGCTGAGATCTCGCACCACACCTTCCTCATTCGCGCTGATGGCGTCGTCGAAGATGTCGTCGATAATGAAATCCCGCGCCATGCAACGGTTCAACAACTTCAGATGCCTTGCCTCCGCATTTGGGCAGTAGATCGCAGTTGTGTAGTGAGGGCGAGTACGTACGAGATGACGACGCGCCGAGTCATTAGCGACTAAGTGGAAACGGTCTAGCCACGCCCACATGTCGGCCTCGACCTCATCCATTGCAGGCGACGGGCTATGTGGAGGAAACGGCATCTCAATCTCAGGCAAAGTGAAGACGTTCACAAGGTCAACTCCCTTCGTAGATCGTCAAGGGCGAGTTTGCCGGTGGCTGCCGGATCGCCGAACACTGCGAGCAGGTCATCCCGGAGCTGGAACGCCTCCCCGACGGAATGGCATAGGCGGACAGGGCGGTCAGTAGGTTTTGGGTCTGTGCCGGCGAGGGCCGTGCGAGTTGGAGGGGCCGCCGCACCGGAACCCTCACCCCGCCGGCGGGCGGGATGGGCATGTTGAGATCGACAGCGGTCACCGGACGCCTCCCCGGGCCTGCAGGGACGGCGTCCGGGCAGGAGGGCCGTCGACGTCGGCGTCCAGGACAGCCTGTACGAGACCGGCAGCATCCAGCCCGGCCTCGGCCAGAAGCCGAGAGCGGGGACCGTGCGGGATGAACGCCCGGGGCAGACCGAGTACCCGGACAGGTGTGGCCACCCTATGGTCCTGACACAACCTGGCCAGGGCCGCGCCCACGCCGCTGGTGCGGATACCGTCTTCGATGCTCACCACCAGCCGGTGCCGGGCGGCCAACGCTGCCAGGCTTTCGTTGACGGGCAGCACCCAGCGCGGGTCGGCGACCGTGCACCCGATGCCGTGTTCGCCCTCTAGGATGTGTGCAGCCTCCACCGCCGCTTTGGCAAGAGGTCCGATGGGTACCAGCAGTACATCCAGCGGCCGTCTCTGGCCGCGGTGCAGGATGTCGATGCCATCCAAGCTGGCCACCGCCTCGACATCCGCGCCCGTGGTGGCCTTCGGGATACGCAGCACGGTGGGCCCCTCGCTCCAGCAGACCGCCTCGCCGAGGAGCGTGCGCAGCTGGGTGGTGTCCCTGGGTGCGGCCAGTCGCAGGCCAGGAACCATGGACAACAGGCCCAGATCCCACATGCCGTGATGACTGGGTCCGTCCGACCCGGTGATACCGGCCCGGTCCAGCACGAACGTCACCGGCAGCCGATGCAGGGCAACATCCAGCAGTACTTGGTCGAAAGCTCTGTTCAAAAATGTGGAGTAGATGGCGACGATGGGGTGCAGCCCGCCCATCGCCATCCCCGCAGCCGACGTCACCGCATGCTGCTCAGCAATCCCGACATCAACAACGCGTTCAGGAAACAGTTCCCGCATCGGCCCCAAGCCCGCCGGTTCCACCATCGCCGCGCTCACCGCGACCACCTCCGGATGCGCGGCAGCCACCTCGGTGAGCGCCTGGCCGAACACACTCGTCCACGACCGCCCCGCCGCCTCGTCGGCAGGACGCCCCGTAGCCGGACCGACCACACCCGCCGCGTGCAGGCAGTCCGCCTCGTCCCTCTCCGACGGCCCGTGCCCTTTACCCTCGACCGTCATCACATGCACCACCACCGGCCTGCGCACCGCACGCGCCCGCTGCAACGCGTCCTCCATCTCCAGGACGCTGTGACCGTCAACGGGACCGAAGTAGACGAAGCCGAGGTCGGTGAAGAGGTTCCGGCACGCCTCCGCCCCACGACCGAACCTCAACATCCCCAGATGCTCAGCAAGCGCACCGACAGTGGGCGCATAGGAACGGCCATTGTCGTTGACCACCACGATCACCGGACGCTCCCTCGCCGTCCCCAGGTTGTTCAGCGCCTCCCACGCCATCCCCCCACTCAGCGCACCATCCCCGACGACCGCGACCACCGCCCGATCCTGCTCGGCCGCCAGCTGCCGCGCCCTGGCCAGCCCGTCCGCATATGACAGCGCGGTCGAGGCATGCGAGTTCTCCACCAGGTCGTGCACCGACTCCGACCGCGACGGATATCCCGACAGCCCGCCCAGCTGCCGTAGACCATCGAAACCCTTCCGGCGGCCCGTGAGAAGCTTGTGCATATACGCCTGATGACCGGTATCAAAAATCAGCGCATCCCGAGGCGAAGCAAAGACCCGATGCAGGGCCACCGTGAGCTCCACCACCCCCAGATTCGGCCCCAGATACCCGCCCGCGGCACACACCCGGTCAACCACGAACCGCCGGATCTCACCCGCCAGCACCGGCAGAAGGTCCACCGGCAGAGCCCGCAGCGCATCAGGATCAGCCACCCGCTCCAGCAACGACACAGATCTGTCCATCGAAGCCGTATCCATACCCAGGCCTCTCCCACGAAGAACCGCAACCACGCGGCAGGTAGAACGACAGAAGACCGGCACCACAGCACTCACCGGAAGAACCCAACACCCCGGAATCCGTGAACACGTTGAAAGATCGCGCCCTTGTGCTGGCTGGAGCTTCGGCGGTTTCGCGGTTTTGTATGAGTCCGGCGCGGTGAGCCTGCGGGGGTGTTATCAAGTTGAGGAGCGGGGGTGTGATGATCTTGGTGGGGATCGTTGTGGGAGGGGCCGTTCGTGGATACCGCTGCACCGTCGTACCGG
>NZ_JBVJVY010000157.1:0-3551 GCF_055603265.1 Streptomyces sp. NPDC037288 | reverse complement strand
TCCGAATAGTCCTTCATCGCCATCGGCGGTCTTCTCGCTTCCTCCGGATCAAGCAGATCCAGTATCAGCGTGTCCACCACTCAGGGGGAGGCCCCATCCTCGGAAACCGTGCTCTCCTTCAGGGCGGTACCTAGCTGGTGACCGCTGGATGCTCCTGGGAGGCCCGGGTTCTTTTTCGCCTGTCAGCCGGTACGGATGCCCGGCTGACGATCCTGCGCTCGAAGGCACCAGTCCACGTTTCCACCGGTGTCTTTGACCCCTCGCCGATCCTGAGCGATCCGCGGGTCTGTACGGTCGGGTCACCGTGCTCGGCGCCGTCCTGGACGGCCGCAGTTTCCCCGCTACGGCCGACTACCGACAGCTCCTATGCTGGGCACGCTCGTTCGGCACGCTGCGGCGGGCAGGCGTTGAGTGCACCGGATCCTACGGGGCGGCCCTGACGCGTCACCTGCGTGCGGAGGGCATCGAGGTGACCGAGGTCAACCAGCCGGACAAGGCCGCCCGACGTCGCCACGGCAAGACCGACGCCGTCGGCGCCGAAGCCGCCGCCCGCGCCGTGTTGTCCGGCCGCGCCACCGCCGCGGCGAAGACGAGCGACGGCCCGGTGGAGATGCTGAGGCTGTTCAAACTGGCCAAGAACTCCGCGGTCAAGTCCAGGACCCAGGCCATCAACCAGCTCAAGAGCGTCCTAGTCTCGGTCGACCCCGCCCTGCGCGAGCTCCTGGCCGGCCTGAGCAACTCGCGCCTGGTCAAGCGGTGCGCCGAGCTGGACGGTCAGGCCGCGGCCGCCCGCCACACTCTGCGGCTGCTCGCTGGCCGCATCCAGTACCTGACCGAGGAGATCGACGACCTCAACAAGCAGATAGCCGCCGTCGTCAAAGCCACTGTCCCCGGTCTGCTCGACGTGTACGGTGTCGGCCCGGACAGCGCGGCCGCCCTGCTGATCGCGGCTGGGGATAACCCTGAACGCCTCGCAAGTGAGGCGTCCTTCGCCGCCTTATGCGGCACCAGCCCCGTGGAAGCGTCCTCCCGCAAGACCCAGCGCCGCAGACCGAACCGCGGGGGCGACCGCCAGGCCAACGCCGCCCTCTACCGGATCGTCCTCAGCCGCCTGCGCTGGGACTACCGCACCCGGGACTATCTGCAACGACGCCTCACCGAGGGCAAGACACGCCGCGAGACCATCCGCTGCCTGAAGCGATACATCACACGAGAGATCTACAGGATCATCGTCCCCACCAAACAGGCGACCGACCATCCAGACCCCGCACAAGCCACTTGACATCCATAGGGGCATCAAGGCCGCAGCGAGGATAAAGATCAAGCTGAGACGACATCACTCTGGCCAGGACCGTTGGTGGTTGATGATCGCCGCTTGTCACGCGCTGTCGAAGAGCTGGGACAGACCACGCTCGATGACCGTCGCAACGTCCTCGGTGCCGGCGGGCACGACCGCGTAGGTACGGCTCAGGAACCGGCGCAGCACGTCCGTATCGAATACGACCATGACCAGTCCACTGGGGCACTGCACCTCGACAACGGTGTGGCCTGTGTCATCGTCCGGCCACACGCACACCTCCCCCCACTGGGTCGGGGCGAGTAGCCCCTCTCCGAGCAGCTCACGCGCGAACACCCACCTCACCTGTGAGCCGTTGCACGTCACGTCAGGTGGAAAGTCGACGCAAACCACCAGCGGGTCGTCCAGGTAGTAGCGCAGCACGACACGGGCAGCGGACTCCCGGTCCGTATCCGTGATCAGGCGGACACGGGCAGGCCGCTCCACAGAGACGGGCGGAACCCCTGGAACAGGAGGGACGGACATGGCTGACCTCCGTTGCCTCAGACCCGGCAGATCCAGTTTCTGCCAGTATGTAATGAGCCCTTATCCCTGGTCACGACTTGTCAGAATCCGCCCTACAACGCAAGGGTGATTCATAGCGCCTTTTACCAAAAAGGCCATGTTCATCCGCTACGGTGTGCCGCTTGCTCTACTACGTGGGTTCTCCGATCGATCCGGCCATCGGTAGCGCCACAGCCGTCACCCCCACCGCGGTCGGCCGCAGGCCCTTCGGCCAGGCGCTGAATCCCGCGACCTCACCCCGGAGGAGTGGCAGGAAATCCTGGGTCAGTTCGAGCTATGGAAGGGCATCTGCGATATTCCACACCCTCGGTATCAGCCAGGCCCGCGCTGTGACAACCCCGCCGGCGCAAGGGAGGGATACGGCTGCCACCTATGCGCGGACCCGGCACTGCCAGGGGACCGAACGGCACCGCCGTGCACCGGGGTCCCCTGCAACCCGGCGCCCATGAAGTGCTCCGACTCATCCGGCAGGGTGCAGGTACTGCCGCCAGAGCATCGGCCCGGACCACCAGTACACCGCTCCCACGAAGCCCTGTACAGACGCACACCGCCCCCAAAAATGCCCCTGCCATACAAAATTGTGCACTTGTACCGCGTCAGGTTCCCGGGGCTTCTATCTTGATCGTGGACACCGGTTGTCATGCAGTGATGGCCAGCGTAGTTGATCTCTGTTCGAAGGCGACTGGCGCGAGGTAGCCGATCGTGGAGTGCCTGCGCCGGTGGCTGTAGAAGCCGAGCCAACGAAAGACTGCGAGCCGGTCGGCTCGTGCGGTCGGCCAGCCAGGCCGGTTGGGAAGGATCCCGCTTGAGTGGGCGAAGAACGACTGCGCAGCGGCGCTGTTCGCGAAGGCGCCGACCGCTCCCATGGATCGGAGGATCCCGGCCTGGTGGCACGTGACTTCGGATCTCCCTGCGTCCATAAGCACGCTTGCATCCGGGGCCGGCCCTACAGCCGGATCTCGCGCAGGCGCCCCGCCTGCGCGAGATCATCGCCAACCTCCACGCCTGCGTCGATGAGGCCAAGCAGTAGGGCTGGCTCGGCGAGATCGCGGGCCTGGAGGTGAGCCTCCCCGCGGCGAACGAGAAGCTGGCCGCGATGAACCCCCTCACCGGTCAGGATCCACAGCACGATCCGGACCTTCTCCTGCGTCGGCAACGCCGGCGGCCTCACCATGAACGATCAGACTCCTTCACGCAGCAGGACCCGCAAAAAAAACGAGCCCTGCCACATAGTCTGACGCGCGACTGGCGGAACCCGCCCTGGCCCACCGACTGGCAACGCAAGCACCACCCACGCCGCCCTCGCCACGGCAACAGCCAACCGGGAGGCCGGCAACCAGCCCACAAGCTGTTCACCGGCCTCCCAAACGCTTCAGCGCCTCACCGCCAGACGCCTACCGCTTCATGCCTCATGCGCGCGGTCACGCACACGGTCGCGGTTGCGGTCACGATCGGTCCGCTCACGCTCCGCCCGGTCCTTCTCGAGCTGCCTCCGCTCACGCTCCTGATCCGCACGCTCCTTGTTATGCTGCTCCTGAAGCTGCTTGGTCGCCTCCTCATGCTGCTTCTCAAGCCGCTGGGTGGCCTCCTCCTGTTTCTTCTTCAGCTCGTCCTTCGCACGCTGGTCCTTAGCCTTCTCGAGCGCATCCTGGTGCTCCCGCTGCTGCTTCTTGACCTCCGCCTCATGCTC
>NZ_JBVJVY010000156.1:0-3593 GCF_055603265.1 Streptomyces sp. NPDC037288 | reverse complement strand
TCTGCGACGTCTTGTACTTCCGGGCCGCGTCAGCGGCCGTCATCTCTCCGGACAGGACCGATAACACGATCCGTATCTTCTGCTCCACCGGGAACCGCGGCGGACGGGACATCAGGCTCTCCTACATGCTCACGGGGCTCAAACAAACCCCTGTGCCAGAAAGTCTGACGCGCGACACCAGCTTCACCACTAGTTGACAGCACGCCCTCAACTGACAACGCCGCGTGGGCAGATCGGTTGCTTTCACAAGTGCGCAAGGTCTCCTGGTGTGCCCGGTATTGGGGGTGCTGATGCCCTGTACGATGTTGGCCCGGGGCGGTGTAGTGGTTGGCACGGTGCCTGGTAGCGGGTGCGGCGGTGTCGTGATGCCGTTTGCGGTGCTCGCCGACAGTGGTCGCGTTTCCCCCTCCCCTCCCCTGGCTGCCTTGGGCACTGGTGCGGGCCCGGCCGGGTGCGCGTGGGGTGGAACGGCCAGACACCGCCGAGACACTCGGCGCTTTTTAACCAGGGAAACGTATGGACAAGGAACGCGATCTGTCGTGCCCTCACGCCAAGCCCTTATCGGGCGTAGGGGAGCTGCACGAGATCCGTGCGCCGGTGCTGGCCGGATCACCCAACCGAATTCATAAACGCGCAATTGTGGCGCATCTATCGCCTCACCCCTGTACAGTCCGTGGTTTTGGTGCTGTGCTGGCGGATACCGGAAGCCGATCCAGTTTTGGAGAGTCAATGGACAGTCAGGTTGACTATTCATTCCTGGCTTTTGAGAGCACAACTGTGGATATGGCAGTGCGCTGCCATCTTGAGTAGCCGAGTTATTTTGAGGGCGCTCCGAGATGCCAGGGCCTGATTCTGATTCGGGCAGCACGTAGTGCGCAGGTCGGAAGATGCAATGATGTTCATGAAATTCTGGCCTTCATGCCGTACCTTGTGAAGCATTTCTGCGGAATGAAGCCAGGGCAGCCGAGTTAGATGTGCCGGCCCCCCGAGGGACAGCAGCGCCATCATCCACAATACCGCGGCTGAATTCCGCTGCCGCCCCTACGGGACGCGCGTGGCTGATTGGGCGTAACGCCTTGCGGCAGCACTGAACAGGAGCCTGAAAGCTGCGATGTTTACACAATGCGCAGCCTTGCACCTTTGTTGGCCGTCTGCGGTATCCATGGACGACGGGGAGGTGGCCGCCGTGCCACATACCTAGGCTGGTGTGGAACTGGCGAGAGAAAAACCGCTAACGAACGTACTGCTGGCGCTGATCGCGGACTTCCTGGCTATCGCGGATAGAGTCTGGTCGGCGGACGCCAGCGCGAAGTTTGTGACAACGACGGTTAATGGTGCCGGTGTCACCGCCACGCTCGTTTCATGAAGGGTTGCCAGTTCTCGCCCCGACGTTAAATGTTTCATCCCCTGCTACTTGAAGAGTGGAACCGACGGTAAGGAGGCAGTTGTGACGGCTGTCGACAATGAGTCACCTGTAGGCGGCAGGAGCGTTCGGCGTGCTGTTATCCTACTTCAACTCCTTCAATCATCTGAAACAGCGCTACCGCTGTCCGATTTGGCTCGTTGCAGCGGTTTACCCAAGAGCACTGCGCACCGATTGCTGGCGATTCTTTCCTCGTGTGGATTAGTTAGTAATGCAGATGGCTGCTACGCGGCCGTACGGCCCGAGCCCTCTGGTTTTGCAGTCAAAGCGGACCGACGGAGCATATTCCTTCGGATGGCCGCATTACATGAGGAGACCCATCAGACTATAAATCTAGCCGTTTTGGTGAATGGCGCAGTTAATTACGTTGAACGCGTCTATGATCGCAACCGTGTGCGTTCACCCTCAGATCTCCTTGATTATGCCCCTTGTCACTGCACAGCGGCCGGAAAGGCGATATTGGCTTTCCGGCCCGAAACTTGGCCTCACGCGCTAAAATCTTGCACAGATGTCGATGACGCGGCGGCCAAGCTTTTGAGAGTGCGCGTTCAAGGGGTGGCGTATAACATGGGCGAGTACTCTCCCACCGTGCGATGTATTGGCGCTCCTGTTTTCGGTCTGGATGGCCGTCCAGTAGCGGCGATTGCTATTTCCGGGCACGGCCGCCGTTTTGACCCCCCTAAAGCTCGCGTTCCCTTGCTACGAGCCGCCCGAGATTTATCAAAGATGCTGCAGCAGCCCAAGGCTGACTCAGGTGTTGGTGATCTTGAAGCGTCCTCCCCCACGAGCGGCCCCAGACCCCCGGGCACCGGGTGCAGGGCGCCACACTCGCACCCGCACATCCCCGGAGGAACCGGCCCTACGCCCGGGCCGCTACGCCGACGCTGATGGGGCAGGGCGACTCTGACGCGTAAATAACTGCAGGTGGGTGGTGTTTCGGGCAGGACGGGGTGCCCGGTCGGGTCGGTGCCGGGCAGACGGGCGGTGCGAGTAGCGGTGACCGCCAGGAACGCGAACGCGGCGAGGGCCAGGGCGCTGCCCGTCAGATGATCAAGAAGGAATATCCCGAGCCTTTTCAACGGTGAGCCTCCAGGGTGAGGATGGCCTTTGTGGTTGACGTGAGTGCGTTCGGGCTGAGTCTGGCCTTGCGGAGGATCCGCCAGGTCTTGATCCGGGCGATGGTGCGCTCCACCGGGTAGCGGAGCCGGGCATGCGCCCGGTTGACACGCTTCTCCTTGACATCGAGGTCTTTGCCCGGCCGTCGTCGGGCCGGGACGGCGACGATGTTCGCGGCATTGCTTGATCGTGGACACCTGGAGACTGGGACATGAGGTTCCAGAGGAGTAGCACCTGGTGGGAGGCAAGTGCACGAAGCGGTACACAGCGTGTAGCCGTGTTTGCTGGTGATTCTCTGGTTTCAGAGGGTTTGGCCGGTTGTGGTGTAGGGGGAACATGTGCTGTTCGAGGGCGTCCAGTGCGAGCAGTATGCGCAGCAGGATGAGTGAGGCTATGAGGGGCATGGTGCCCCTCGCTGAGCGGTGTTGACGGGCTTGTTGTCCGTGGAGGGCTGGGTCATGTTCAGAGTGCTGTGGATGAGTGGCGTCGCACACCCCGCGTCGGCCCCATGTGGTCCGCTCGGGTGACGGCTGCTTTCAGGGCTGTGGGCGGGCCGCCTGAGGTGTTGCTGCGGAGCCGAGACTGCCGGCGGGACGTGCGCGGGCAGGAGCGCGGGCATGGTGCTGGCGGGGAGGCCGGATCGTGGCCGCGGTGTCGCAACCTGGCGGTCGGTCGCTTATCGGGGCGGGGCTGCGGGTAGGAGTATGTCCAGGTTCGGGATGCCTGGGAGTGAGGGGTGGCGGGGATGCGGGCCAGTGTGGGTGACGGGCTTCTTGTCTTCGGCCGGATCGTGGGCCGCCGCGATCGCAGAGGCGAGATCATCGAGGTGTTGGGCCAGGGCGGTGCGCCGCCGTATCGGGTGCGTTTCGATGATGGGCGGGAATCCATCATGACGCCCGGTCCTGACGCGATCGTGCGTCCTCTTTCCGCTGGGGAACAAGTGGATCTGCCGTAACGAAAGGGTCTGTCCAATCAACGGGTCTGGCCCGTAGTCGGTGGTGACGGTGGGTAGCCATCAGCAATCATGATCTTGTGATGGATGTCAACTCGCTTG
>NZ_JBVJVY010000155.1:0-3665 GCF_055603265.1 Streptomyces sp. NPDC037288 | reverse complement strand
TGGCGATCGCGCGGAACTGCTTGAGGCGGTTGAAGCAGCGTTCGACGACGTTGCGGGCCTTGTAGAGGTCGCGGTCGAAGGTCGGTGGTCTGCCGTCGGCTCGGCCGCGCCGCGTCCGGTTGGCCTTCTGGTCCGCCCGTTCGGGGATGACGGCTCGGATGCCCCGTCGCCACAGCGTCTGGCGGATCGCCCGCGACGCATACGCTTTGTCGGCGATGACCGCGTCGGGCCTGCGGCGCGGCCGACCGACGCCGGCTCGGGGCACTCTCACCGCGTCCAGGACCGCGTCGAAGGCGGTGGAGTCGTTGACGTTGCCCGGCGTGACGAGGACGGCCAGGGGGCGCGGTGCCCACCACCACCAACTCGGGCCGCATCCCAGCTGCCAGGGCCCAGGCCAGTATCATGGACGGCCTGCGCGCGGCCGCCACCGTGAACTGGGTGAACCGGGCCATCCGACGCGCTTCGGCGCCGAGGACGCTGGTGGGCGAGGTCGCCGACGAGCCTGGCGGCCCGCTTGTCGCCGGGCAGCGCGGTCATCTGGGACTGGGCAGCCCCGACCGCCCTGGCCGCGACGTCCCCGGCGCTGCGAACCTTGCGACGCTCCAGCCAGGTGGTCAGCCGTTTGACGCCGGTGCGGCGCTGGGCGGCTGGGGTCTGGTACTCGGTCAGCATGACGATGGGGCCCTTGGCCGGGGAGTAGTCGAAGGCCCGCTTAAGGGTGGGGCAGATGTCCACCAGCAGATCGCGGAGCCGGTTGATCGGCCGCACCCGGTCAGCGATCAGGTCGGCCCGGTAATGGTCAGCAGCTGAAGGGTGGAGACCAGCTCCGGCGGTGTGCTCAGCGGGGTGAAGTCCCGGCGCATGCGGGCCTGATCGGCGATGACGCGGGCGTCTTTCGCATCGGTCTTGCCCTCGCCCCGGTAGGCGCCGGACATGCGGTTGACCGTCCGTCCGGGAACGTAGACCAGCTGCTGGCCGTGGGCGATCAGCAAGGTCAGAAGCAACGTGGAAGCACGGCCGGAGATGTCCACCGCCCACCGCACCTCGTCGGCCTTCTCTCTGGCCGTGTCGATGAGCGTCAGGATCTGCGACTCGTCGTTGATCACCTTCGTCGAGAACAGCGTCTGCCCTTAGGCGTCGACTGCCACCGCCCAGTGATGACCCTTGCCGACGTCGATGGCGACCCATATCCGCTCATGAGATCTGCTCAAACCCGCCGCTCCGTTCCTCCAGGACCAGCCGCTGCACAGCCCGGGGAACACTCCGCCAACAGGCCCCTAACCAGCGATGCCCGCAGCTCTCAATCAGTAGTCGGAGCGTCCCGGAGGACCGGGCGGCCATTCCTCCCGAGCCATCAACGGAAAACAGCCATCAGCCACACCCGGTCCTCCCGGACCGGCCACATTCCCAGGGAAACAGTATGCCGGGCCCGAAGGCCAGCGGCCCTCTTACAGGCCCGCTTCCCGCCGGGGTGATCATGCCCGCGGTGCGACTGCACGTCCGTTTCGGCGCTGGGTTCCGCGACATGGAGGCCCGGCCTCGGGCGGAGACGCCGATCTGGCAGCTTTGTGCGGCCGCGGGGCCGCGGCGTTCGCAAATCATCTCCACAGCCAAACCACTTGTGGCAGATCACGCCGCCCCGCACGCGGTACAGAATCCCGTCGATCACCTGTTAATAATTCTGCCACCGACCAACGGAGCCGTTGCTGACCAGCGGAAACAGCCGCAGCCGTGCCCGCTCCGCATCGGCGAAGTGTCCCTCCTGGAGTCACGGCGGAACCGGACGCCCCACCTGCATTTCACAAATGCGCAATGTTGCATTGCATGCGCCGTGGGTACGACCTCGGGCCTCTGTACAGCGTGGCTAGCTGGCCGCTGTACTTTCCCTGTCCACAGACCGCGCTTCAGCGGGCATGCAACCCGTTTCGTCTTATCCCTGTATGTCGACTGCCGCGGCACAGGCGGATTGTCGGACCATCCTCGCCTCTGGAAAAACCGTCTACGACGGAGTGGAGCACTGGTACACGGCCATAGCCTTGCCATTCGCCGACGGTTGTGGCTTCGAAGCAATCAACAACCCGGGAAGGGCAACGATGATGGTGACTCAGACAGCTGTTATGTGTGGTGTCGGCGCTTGTGTTCCGGAGCGGGTGGTCGGCAACGACGAGTTTGCGGCGCGTCTGGAGACATCCGATGCCTGGATCCGTTCCCGTACCGGTATCCAGCGGCGCAGGATGGTCATGCCGGACACCGGCACGGGCGATCTGGCGGTAGGTGCCGGGCGAGCCGCAATGAAGTCGGCGGGTGCGGACGCCGACTTCGTACTGCTGGCGACCACTACACCAGATCGGCCATGTCCCGCGACCGCCCCGGAAGTAGCCCATCGACTCGGGCTCGGCAACGTACCCGCGCTGGACATCTCGGCTGTGTGCTCCGGATTCCTTTACGGGTTGGCACTGGCGAAGGCCCTGGTGACGAGTGGGGCATGCCGACGACCGCTGATTATCGGTGCCGAGGTGTATTCGTCGATCATCGACCCCCAGGACCGGGACACCGCAGTGATCTTCGGCGACGGAGCAGGGGCGGTACTGCTACGCGGCGGGGACCGTCGCGAGGCGGGAGCCATCCACGCGGCCACCTTGGGCAGCGATGGTGCTGGTGTCGACCTGATCACCGTGGCCGCAGGCGGCTCACGTCGCCCGCGCGCAGCCGCAGCCGGTGACGCACCCCGGGAGGACCGATACTTCCGCATGCGAGGCCGCGAGGTGTACCAGCAGGCCGTGCGGTGGATGACCACCTCGTCGCGGGTCGTGCTCGACCAGGCCGGCTGGCCGCCTGATTCGGTAGAAGCCTTCATCGGGCACCAGGCCAACCAGCGCATCCTCGATGCGGTCGCAGACCGTCTTGGTGTCCCTGCCTCATACCGATTCGGAAACATCGCGGAGGTTGGCAACACGGCCGCCGCATCCATCCCTCTGGCCCTCGCCGACACAGCGGCACGTCGCCTTGTACCTCCGGGGACGCGCAGTGTGTTCACAGCGTTCGGTGGTGGCCTTACCTGGGGAGCGGTGGCCCTCACCTGGCCGGACGTGCTCCCCGTGCGGCTTGCTCCGGAGACCCTCACTGCTCCTTCCCCCATACCGGCGACCAACAGCGAGGTGGCACCCCCCCAGCAGACGAGCGCACAACCATGGCGACTGCCTACCGGTATCTCGTAAACGCGCTCACCGACAAGCCCCCGAACTTACTCTCACCTCCATGGGCGTGTCACTTCCGTTGTCGGTGACCGATGCCCAGCGGGCCGTGCTGGAGGGCTGGGTGCGTCGCCGCACGACGGCTCAGGCGCTGGGCCAGCGGTCGCGGATCGTGCTGGAGTGTGCCGACGGGCACTCGGTCATAGAGGTGTCCCGTCGGCTGCGGGTCACTCCGGACATGGTTCGCACCTGGCGGCGGCGCTTCCTCGAACGGGGCCTGGACGGCCTGTCCGACGTGTTGCGGCCCGGCGTCCCAAGGAAGATCACCGACGCGGGTCTAGCGGGTCATCGTCAAGACACTCAAGGAGAAGCCCAAGAACGCCACCCGTTGGTCGACCAGGTCGATGGCCGGGGCCACGGGCATGTCCCAGTCCGCGATCTCGCGGATCTGGCGGGCGTTCGCGCTGGCAC
>NZ_JBVJVY010000154.1:2253-3674 GCF_055603265.1 Streptomyces sp. NPDC037288 | reverse complement strand
CCCTCACGGAACGGCGCGTCGTACGACCGTCGCTTCCCACCCATGACCCTCAACTTCCCCTTCAGTCACACCTCCACGCTACGAGGGGAAGGTCACCCGGGATCCTCCCCTCCTGGTGCACTCGCGCGGTCCCGTGCAGTGGCAGGTGCCGGGCGGATGCGGTACGGCACCTGCGCCTGGGCGCGGGCGGCACCTACGAAGGTGATGAGAGCAGCCCAAGCTCGGACGCCTGCCCTGTGCTGAGGTCTATCTCGTACCAGACGCCGTCGGCTCCGAATGCCAGCTTGTCGGCGTCATTGCCGCCGGCTGCACGGGCGTTGGTCTCCTCAGGTGCGGTTGCATGGCACGTGCAGTCGCAGCCGATGCCGCTGATGGTTTCAGTGGGACATGAGTGGTGATGTCCCGTCATGCACCACCCGAGTTTGCTCACGTGTGCTCACCATCCTTGTCTGAACGGGTACTTGGCAGCGGTAGGGCTGTGAGTAAGAGAAACAGGGGCGCGCTCGTCATCTTTCCAGCGCGGCCGTTGCCCCGTTGTCTTGTCTGGAGGATACGCAACAGTTCCGGTGCGGCTGCGGTTCGAAGGGGATCGGCCAAGGGCCGTGACACCGTCGGTGATCGCTCATCCGCCGGGCCAGGAGAACCAGTTCGACTGGCAGCAACTGTCAACTCCTCCGGCAGGTTGGGGTATTGGTGAGCAGGCGCAACTGCTGGTCGGGGCCTTGGCGCACTCGGGGAAGTGGCGGGCGGTGCTGGCGGAGAGCGAGGACCTCCCGCACTTGGTCCAGTCTCTGGATGCGGTGGTGCGCAAGCTGGGCGGGACCGCTCGGCGGTGGCGGTTCGGCCGAATGGCAACCGTCTGCTATCCCTCTAGCGGGCAGATCACCCCGGCGTTCGCCGCAGTCGCGAAGTGCTACGGGGTCGGTGGCGACATCTGCCCGCCGCGTCGCGGCAACCACAAGGGTGTCGTGGAGAAGATGAACCACTCTGCCGCTCAGCGGCGGTGGCGCACGGTCCCCGACGGCTTGACGGTCGAGCAGGCCCAATCCGGTGTCGACAAACTCGCCGCGAGGATGGACGGACGACGCCGCACCGTCGACGGCAGGAAGGTCACTGTCGCTGAACTTGCTGGCCGCGAGCCGCCGTTGGGAATTCCGTCGCTGCCGTTCCCGGCCGAGGTGATCGTCGCGCGGACGGTCACCCCGCAGAGCCAGGTGCCGTTCGAGGGCAACTTCTACTCGGTCCCGCCGGACTTGCCTGGCGGGAAGGTGCTCATCACCCTCCGCTTGGGCGAGGACTTCCTGAGCATCGCCACCACCCGGCCGGGTGGTGATCACCCGGCACCGGGGGGGGGGGGGGGGGGGGGGGGGGGGGGGGGGTCGCGGTGCCGCCATACCTCGTCTTTGGGACGATAGCGATAT
>NZ_JBVJVY010000154.1:0-2243 GCF_055603265.1 Streptomyces sp. NPDC037288 | reverse complement strand
GGCCGCGTGGGGGGGAGGAGGCACCAGCGGCGGGGGAGGGGGGGGGGGGGGCCACCCCCCCCCCCCCCCCCCCCCCCGCCACGTCATCGCGCTGCAACGCAAGGTGCTGGAGTCCTTCTCGGGCCGGGCGCCCTGCAAGTCGAAGGTCCTGCCGCCCGCCCTCGCAGGCCGCGCCATGCGCCAGCTATCCGCGGCCCAGGCCGACGACCTCTACGAACTCGTCTCCGAGCGGCAGGGACGGTCCCTGATCGTCACCAGCGACCGGGCACCCAGCGATTGGTATCCGCTCTTCCCCAAACCCGTCGTCGCCGAGTCCCTCCTCGACCGGCTGATCAACACCAGCCACCAAGTCATCATGAACGGACCCAGCTACCGCCCCAACAATCCCACCGCCAAGACCGAGAAAGCCAAGATCACCTAGAACCACCCACGCCAGGACCTGGCCCATTACGTGAACACGGGGCCGGGGGATATCGCGAACGTTCACAACCTGCCCGCCCGCCTCACCGCCCACGCCGCCGCCGCACTCTGCACCTCGACCGCACATGGCCCTGGGCCGACGCGTTCGCCACCGCCTGGAGGCACGCCACCGAGCTGCCGGCCTGCACCTGACGGCCGCCCACCACCCCGACGGCACCACAGAGGAGAGGACCGCAGCACCCTCGGGCCCGTCCGCAGCGTCACGCGGCGACCCGTCTCCGCACGCCAAGGGACATAACGGGCAGCCAGTCGTCAGCGGCGACGCCGTCACGCCGCTGAAGAATCGAGATTGAAACTCCAGCCTGGGCAGCGGGTCGGTGTTGGTGACGGTCCTGCCACTGAAAGTGCCAAGGCATTTATCTCCAGTTATGATGATGTGCTGATCGATGGTGGTAGACGATTGTTGACACATGATGGGCAATGGCTCAGCCCATGACATCAAAAGTGCGCCGACCGTCGACCGTGACTGGGCCGTGGCCACACGGGTCCTAGGAGGTCACATGAAGTTAAAACGGAAATGGCTCTCGGTTAGCTCCCTGTGGGTGATGGTGGTCTGCTTACTTGTAGCGCCCGCCATGGCCTCATCGAGGCTGATCTATCTCGGGAAGGGTGGTGATCCGTTCACCGTCCTCCACGTGGGTCGATCGGTCAAAGACCCACGTCAGGCATTCTTTGTGCCTTACCGCGGCAACCCGGTCGTCAAGGGGCCGAATCTGTATGCGGCCAACCCCGTCAAGGTGGGCAAGGTTTGGTACGTCTACTCCGGAGGCCAGTTCTCCGCCGGACAGCCGCACGACGATATCTACCTGGCCACCACCAGAGACGACACACTCACCCATGGCTTCTCAAGCACCAGGAAGATCATCGATCACCGCGATTACGACCACGTCAATGACCCCTCAGTGGTCAGGCTCAAGGACGGTCACTGGGTCATGGCGATGACCACCAAACCGGCAGGAAAGCTCGATAAGTGCTCAATACTGATCTCCGGTGACGGGGTCCACTGGCCACAGCCCAACGGCAGCCACGAGGTCAGGATTCGTGGAGGGCACGTCAGCCTCTGCGGCCGCCCGTCGCTGATCTTTAACTCACACTACAAGGACAGGCACCACCAGGGGCGGTGGGAGATGTACTTCGACGGCTCGGTCAACAACAGCCCTTGGTCGCAGCACCTGGCTGTCTCCTACGACCATCACCCAAAGAACTTCACCTACGTACGGCTGATCGGCCTCATGGGCGACGCCGACATCAAGCTGGTCAACGGGCAGTACATCGCCGCTTATCGCAGGATCGGCCGCGACATGGACTCATGGTGGCGCCTGCGGTACGCCACTAGCCGGGACGGCCTCCACTTTGCCGAACACGGCCAGTTGGTGGCCCCTGACCCGCTGGCCGGCTACGACGACTGTGGTGTCACCAACCCGGGCTGGGCCATCAACGAAAAGGGCCTGATCACCGCGGTCATGTATGGCGGCGTCGACACCTGCCCCTGGGGATTTGGCAAGCAACAACTCGGCGTGGCCCTGCCGCAGGCGGAGGTGACCCTGTTCAGCGGCAATGTTGCCCATGCGCACCGGCAGGCCATCAGCGCCACCGCACAGCGCATCGACACCCACCAATACAACAGTGTCGACCGGATCATGATCCGTCAACGGCCCGGTGCACGCCCGATCATCAACCAGAAAATCCACGGCACTCGCGGGGACGCATGGGCTGTCAAATAGCATTGCCACGCCCCGCATACCCTCCCCCGCTATCCGCGT
>NZ_JBVJVY010000153.1:0-3839 GCF_055603265.1 Streptomyces sp. NPDC037288 | reverse complement strand
GTCTCAACCACCGTTACGAGCGGAAACCAGGCAACTACCTGGCCTTTCTCGGGCTGGCATCCGCCCTCTGCTGCTACAAGCGGTTCCTCAAACTGGCCATGTAGGACACGGTCTTAAAGCTGGGCGAAGGCATGTTCACCCGGGGTTCGTGGTCGGTGTGGTCAGGGTTGAACTGCTGGTGGTGCTCGGGTTGTTCGCTGTGGTAGTAGGGGGTGCGGACGGTTGAGTCGGCGCCCTGGTAGGCGTGGTCGGCGAGGATGAGGATCTGCTGGGTGACGCGGGCCTGGATGATGCCGTGGGCGCGGGTGGCGGTCAGGTCATGGGTGCGGCCCGGTGTTGCCCGGGGTAACCATAGGGGTGTGCCGTCGCCACGTGTGATGACCTGGACGTTCATGCCGTGCTTGTAATGCTTCATCGGTGAGTGCGGCTCGTCGGCTTTGACGCGGTCGGTGGGGATCAGGGTGCCGCCGACGATCATGAGGTCTTCCTCGCCCGGACCGAGGGCTTGATGCAGGCCGGGTGCCCAGGGGGCCCGCGAAGAAAGCCGTGGCCCGCCTGAGGACCTCCACGTCCTCCCGCAGCCGGCGGTTCTCCCGCCGCAGCGCGGCCAGCTCCTCACGTTCACCGCTGGTCAGGCCATCGCGCTCTCCCGCGTCGGCCTCAGGCTGCTTGACCAGTGGAGTACCGCGGCCTCGGCCGGACCAAGTCCTCGGCGACCTGGCCGACCGAGCAGTCATCAGGCTGGCACAGCTCGACGGTCTCGGCCCTGAACTCCGGCACGAACGACCAGCGAGGGCGGGGCTCCTTCTTCCCCATGCTCTCCATGACGGACATCCTCCCGGGGCCGAACCTGTGATCGCGGATGTCCGTCAAAGCACATCAAGCCCAGCCCGTGCAGGACTGGGTAAACCAGGGCCCGGCGGTTCGAGCCAGTTGATGGCCTGAGGTGGGACTTGATCGCGGATTTCTTGGCTCTTGTGAATGGCCGCAGCAGCTTCATCGGAGCGTCGCCCGTCTTCGCAGGCAAGATGACTGAGGGGGCCAGCCGCTTGATCAGCCAAGGGCCCGAGCACCATCGTGTTCGGTTGATGCCGCCCGCCGACACGCAGTGTTCGTCTGATTTACCAGGCTCAACAGCAGCTTCGCCCGACGGCGGACAACGATCTTTACTGGCCAAAGAATGACTTGAAAACACCCAAGGCTGGCGCAAATGCGCCTGCCGAGGTGGTCGAGCGGCTCCGCAGACTTGATGACGCTTGCCTTCCAGTCGAGGGCGTGAGCAAGTTACCGGGGAAGAGGAGGCGCCTGGTGCCTCGCCAACGTCAGCGCAACACACGGCTCGCAGGCCTTGTGTCGGAGGCGGGCTGGAGCGCCGCGGACCTCGCCAAAGCTGTCAATTACATTGGCCGTTTTGAAGGATTGAACCTCCAATACGACCGGACCACGGTGGCTCATTGGCTCGCCGGATCCTGCCCCAGGGCACCCGTCCCCGCCCTGGTTGCCGAAACATTGACTCGCCGTATTGGCCGTCCTGTGCGGGTGGCGGATACCGGACTTCTTCCGGGACCGGACTCACAGGAGATGGACATCCTCGACATTGCAGCGGCGGATCGTGAAGACCCGGTTCAGCAACTGCTTGTCTTGGCCGGACTTGACGCCGACCCTGCTCGTCGGCCCCCCCTGCTCGACCTCATCTACCGCCAGATCCCGGTTGACACCAAGGAAGATGCTGCTCTCGTGGCTTCAACAGCAGGTGCATACGCGACAGCAACCGCGGAGGAGTTCGGACGACAGCGGTCCGTCACCGTCGAGGCGCAGTTGCTGTATGCCATGATCGATTCCTTCACCTCGTATAAAGAACAGTTCGGTGGCGGCCATGCTCGAGCTGTACCGGCGGCTTACACAGCGGACGACGTGGGCCGTTTGCTCACATCCCTGGTACGGCCGCCAGTGCGCACGGATGTGATGATTGCGGTGGGGCAACTGGCCCACATCATGGGGGACATGACTGCGGACGCAGGGCATCATGGGCTCGCGCAGCGCTACTACCTGCTGGCTTCGGGAATCGCGGTCAAAGAGGGGGATCGACGGGGACGCGCCATCGCGCTGCGGGCGATGAGCGTCCAGGCTGCTTCGCTCGAGGTACCGCGGTATGCGGCAGACCTGGCGGATGCCGCTGTCGACGTTGCCGGCACATTGGACGACGGTGACCTGCGGGCCTTTCTGCTGGCGCAACGGGCATACGCTCGTACGCTCGTCCGTGACGCCCACGGTGCCATCGAGGACCTGGCCGCAGCCGAGCGTGCCCTCGACGGAACTACAGGCGGAGCAGGCCCGTTCACGTCATATCCGAGAGCCGGACTCGCGTACCAGCAGGGCATGACGCTTCACGCGCTCGGCGACAGAGCTGGTGCGGTCGCTGCTTTCAGCAGGGCGGTGCAGTGGCGCGCGCCCCATGAACGCCGGTTACGGGCTCTCACCCAGGCACGCCTGGCCAACGTGCTGCTGGATTTGGGCCGTGTCGAAGAGGCGTGTGTACATGCTTCGGCCTTTGCCGATGACTACCCGTACCTCCATTCCCGTGGGGCGACCTTGGCAATAGGGAGGATTCGTTCGCGGTTCGCCACGTTCCTCAAGGTACAGCGAGCCGCCGCCGTGTACGAGAGGCTTACGGAGCTGGAAGAGGCGCTGCGGTCCCGTGTCGGCCAGTGACCAGGTGCCGAGTCGGGCCCAGCCGATAGGTCCGCGTCGAGGGCCCTCTGCAGGGCCTCAGCACCGCCGCACGATCAACGAATCCCCTCGAGCGGACGCTCACCCGCCCAGAATGCAGAGCGTCCTGCCTTTCTACTCAGGCGTCTCGCCCAGCGGCTCCGCTGCGGAGCGGGACTGGCCGACGGCCTTGGCCTCCTCGCGTGCACGGCGAAGCGTAACGTCTCCGGCCATCTGGGAAGGCGTGTCCTGGCCAGTCACGGCGGCCCAGGAGTAAGTTGCGATTAAGGCATCTAACGGATCATTCATACTGGATTATTGGATCGGCTCGCGGTTACACGGAACACATCGATATCCTATTTCAGCCGATTAGCCCAGCTAAAGATGGGTGGCTGACCTTGCAGGACCATGGGACTGGCCGACCGGCGAAGTTTCGGACGCAAGCCGAGGCCGTTCGACAGATCTGGAGCGACTCGCACCCGTGATCCGACGGCGGCCCGCGCTCACGCCATCACCACGCGCCAGAGGCCCGTAGGGGCCGCTCCGTTGAGGAATGACCGTTGCTGCCGATCAGCGGTGCCTCCTTCGCAGAAGGCAGGCGGCCTGCAGCCAGTTGCTCTTCTGGGCCTCGGGTCCGGCTTGCAGAAGCATGCCAGGTCTCCATCACCGCACCATGCATCACCCTTGTCCCGCATGGCCATGCGGCCGGCCTCTGCTCCAGATGCCCGGCCAGCTTCTCCAGACAACGCGGGGACCGACAGCATCGCGACCCGCTCGGACCGCGGGAGGCCAGAGCCTCACGACCGCCGTCCCGCCACAGCTGGTGCCACGGGTAGGCCGGCTTCAGGCTCACCCGCAGGCGCCGTGCGACTTCCGGCGGCTTGATCTTCTGCTCGAACAGTTCGGCTGCCTGCATCCGTACCAACTCCCGGCGCCGCCGACCCGCAGCGGTCAGCCCACCCCCATCCGCGTACCTCACAACCCCATGGGATACAGCCACCGCACCGGGCCCTTCACAGACTTCGCGAGAGCTCAGGTCGTGTCCCTTGATGTGGTGTAGGCGATCAATCGTCGGTCGTGTTGGTGGTGTTGGGGAGTGCGGGGGCGCTTTTGCCGGGCTCGGTGGGGTA
>NZ_JBVJVY010000152.1:0-3871 GCF_055603265.1 Streptomyces sp. NPDC037288 | reverse complement strand
GACTTCGAGCGAACCGTCACCGAGGCCAGGACGCAGGCCCATCAGGAGGACCGAGCAGCATAGGGAAGTCCTCCACGCTTTCTGGGGATTGACAGAGATGACCTCCACCGGGTAGCGGTGGCCCTTGTACGACGGCGACACGGCACCCACCAGCAGAACATCCCGAGACAACCAACCCGAAGATCATCTCACGAGCCCAGCTCAACGTGACAACGCCCCCGCAGCTGCTCCGGCCGCGGCCCCGGCGTCTCCGTCCGCAGCTCCGCGTGCACGCGGGCCACCAGCCCGGTCAGTTGCTCCTCATCCAGCCCTGTCGTAATGTTCCAGCCCAACAGACCTGCCCCGGTAGCAATCTGACGTCGTCGCAAACGCCAGGCTATCGAGCAGGGCCGCCTTGCTGATCAAGCAAACCAACCCCGTGAATAGCCCTCCTTGTGACAAAGCTGTGGCCGCACCGGATCATGCTTCGACAACGCCGCCGCGGAGAGCTTCTGGGCCCTGCTCAAGGAAGAGATCGGCACCCGCCCCTGGCCCGACCGGGCCACTGGCCGCGCCGACGTCTTCGCTTTCATCGAGACGTTCTACAACCGGCGCCGACTGCGCAAGTACAGGGTCTTCGGCTACCTCACCCCGGCCGAGACCAGGCAGCGCCACCAGCACGACCTCGCTGCATAGAGTATCGAGTGTCAAAGATCACGGGGAAACTTCAACCAGCAGGCCCTCCCAGAACGAGCAACGAAACGATCGTGTCACACAGGGGCCCGCGCTCAAGTTGACGGTGCCGTGAGAAAGGTTCAGTGGATCAGGGTGAAGGCCGTGGTCGTGAGTCTGGTGCATCAGGGCGTCCTGCGGGATGCGTTCGCAAGTGTCACACTTCCTACGTGGTATTGCCGCGCAGGCACGCATCATCCCACCACCATGAAATCGTCTTGATATGCAGGGGTTCGGTGACATGCGCGGTGGTGGGTTTTTGGCTGATCGCGTGACTAGTTCCATAGCGTCGAGTTGTGGTTTGCCAGTCAAGATTCCCCCTGATCCAGTGTGCCAGTGACTGCAGGTACTTGGCGGCGTAGTCAGATTGAGCTGTTTTGGTGCTGAGGCAGAGGAAGCGTGCCAAGGCGCGGTCGCGCAGAAGAATTGCTGCGTCAAGTGCTTCTTTGGGGCTTAAGTCATGTTCGCGGGCAAGGATGTCGCGGAGATTGATGCCGTCGGGGCCGCGCCGGGTCTCCTTGGCGTAGGAGGCAATGTCGTTGTCCCAATCGATGACGGCGCACGCCATTTCTATAAGGGCGCGCATCGCGGGTGCCTCAAGTTCGGCGGGGGGTAGTTCGTAGCCGTCGGTGACGTCGAGGAGGGAGAAGCAGACCTTAACCGCACCGGACTGTAGGCGTGCGACGATGTATTCCTCCAGGGGAGGTATCTGGCCACGGCGTCGGTATTCTGCCTCCCAGCTCTGGAAGTAGAAGTAGCCGCGCAGTGCCTCTCTCCACCGAGTGCTCTGGACCGATGTGGCCTCGGTGCTAAGGCGGCGACTGATGTTGGCGAGCGCGCCGGCATAGCGGTTAGGGCAGGTGTAGCTCTCGGTTGCACGCAGGATGCGGGAAGTTTCTAGACACAGGCCGCCGGGGTCGCGGGCGAGGGCTCCTTCGTCACAGTAGGCGTCATCGAAGGCGAAGAGCCACAGGTAGAAGTCGGCGGCGATTTGGAGGGCGGGAAAGCGGCCGCGGGGGCTGACCCGCGCGACGAGGTCGCCGACCCGGATGCGGGACAGGCGACGGTATTGGGCTTGCGTATCGTAAAGCTGATTTTCTCGGACGAAGGCGACTGCCCTTTGATCGAGTCGAGCCCATTCGGGATGGCGAGCGGCGGGCAGCGGGCACCAGAGCGGCGGCAGCTGGGTCATGTGCGGGCCTCAAGACGGAGAGGGAGGTTCTGAGAACACAGGACAATATGCGGGGCGGCCTTGACGGCGCCGCTGGTGGGATATACATGCCAAGGGCTCGTGATGGTGGCAATGGTGAGGGCGAGTTCGGTCATGGCGAACTGGGTGCCGATGCAGTTGCGGGGGCCGGCGGCGAAGGGAAAGTGCTTGGCCCGTGCCGCAAGCCGGGTTTCGTCAGCCCATCGGCTGGGGTCGAAGCAGGTGGGGTTTGGGTACAGGCGGGGGTGGCGCCCAAGGATGTACGGGCTGTACAGAACGGTGCTGCCCCTAGGGAATGGGGTCGTGCCGAGCCGGGTGTCAGTGACGACGGTGCGGGTGGCCATCCAACCGGGCGGATACAGGCGCAGGGTTTCCTTCACCGCCCAGATAGTTGCGGGCAACTGGGGGATATCCGCCCAGGTAGCCGCCCGACCGTCGAGTAGTGCAACGGTCTCGGTGGCGAGGGCGTGCTGGATAGCGTCGCGCATGCTGATCAGGTGGAGTGTCCAGGCCAGCGTGTTCGCCGTGGATTCGCTGCCGTCGGCAAGAATGTTGAGTACTTGGTCGCGCAGCCCCGTATCACTCAGCGCGGCGTCGACTCCCTCGCATGCGTCGACCAGTCGGGATAGGAGGGTGTCCCGCGGCTTTCTACGTTGCGCCTTCGCGCGGTCTTCGATGATGAGCCGGTCGACGATCTCGGGTAACTCACCGCGTGCCCGCTCGAACCGGCGGTTGGTGGCCGTGGGGATCCTCGTCAAAGCAGGAAATGGGGCGATGGAGCGCCAGTAGAGACCGTGGACCACGGTGTGGAGGAGGCGCGCCAGCCGATCGATTTCCTCGACCGGCGGTTCGGTGGTGAATAGTGTACGTAGCAGGCTTCCGAAGGCGATTCGTCGTGTCTCAGCGAGCGCGTCGATGTCATGGCCGCTGTGCCATGAAACAGATATGCGGTCGACCTGCTGTGTCATCGCGGCCGCGTAGCCAGGTATGCGCGGGTGGTGGAAGGCGGGCTGGGCAAGGCGGCGTTGCAGCCGATGGTCGCGGTGTGGGCAGGCGATCAGTCCGTCGCCAATGGCGTCGCGGACCTGGTCGAAGATACGACCGCCTTTGTCGAACGTCTCATCGTCGCGCAATAACTGGTGGACGAGTTCAGGGTCGCAAACGACGTGGATCTCCTGTGGCCCGAACCGGACGCGCACGATGTCACCATGAGCCGCGAGCGTCTCCAGAAAGGCGAGTGGGTCACAGACAAGCGGCACTAAGTGCCCCCACAGGGGAAGCACGTCGGGGGCAAAGACGGGAAGAGAGCCCATGGGGGTCTCCCGAGGGTCACGAAGGTCTGGCAGGCGCCCGGGAAGCTGGAAGAGCAGCACCATCCAGCGATCTCGTACGCACAGACATAACACCCCCTGGCCCTGTCAACTACAAGGCCCGTATCGCGCAGGCACACTGCGCGAGGATGGCTGGCGCGTTCATCACACCCCACAGCAGCTGGTGAGGCCACCCCCGAGCGACCAGCAATGCGTGAATGCGTTGAACAGCGCGCGAACAGTGCACTGCCACCAGCACCAGGAGGGCTATTCACGGGATTGGTTTTGTCGCGCGTCAGACTTTCTGGCACGGGGGTTTGTTGAGCCCCATGAGCATCTAGGAGAGCCAGATGTCCCGTCCGCCACAGTTGCCGGTGGAGCAGAAGATACGGATCGTCTTATCGGTCCTGTCCGCAGAGATGAACCGTTCCGGGTTTGATCGAGACTCTTGGTCGTGACTGTGACCTGGGGTTTCGTGGCTTCTCGGTAGTAGGTGGTCTCGTATTCGACGGGCGGGACGTGCCCGATCTCACCGTGGAGCCGGCGGTGGCAGTACCAGTCGACCCACTCCGCGGTGGCCAGCTCAACCTGGGAGAGCGTCCTCCAGGGATGGCCGGGCTTGATCAGCTCGGTCTTGAAC
>NZ_JBVJVY010000151.1:0-3882 GCF_055603265.1 Streptomyces sp. NPDC037288 | reverse complement strand
GTGCCAGCGCGAACGCCCGCCAGATCCGCGAGATCGCGGACTGGGACATGCCCGTGGCCCCGGCCATCGACCTGGTCGACCAACGGGTGGCGTTCGCTGCGAACTTCCGGATCAGCGAAGCCACCGCCCACGCCTCCGCACACAGCGTGACCGCGCTGCCGGCAAACCGGGCCCCGTCCTTCACCCGCGCCCCGCGACGGGCCAAACCGGACTACCTCCGGCCGCACCATCACCGCATGTGAACGCCTGAAGATTCCCGTCCCTTGCGGACAAAACCTACGTCGGAGCTGGCCGGGCCTTTCTGCACCCCATTCAAGCGGCGCCGCGGCTGTGAGCTGACCGTATCCCGGCAGTCCGTCAACCGGGCGCACGCCCGGCTTCGCAGCCCGGTCAAGCGGGCCTTCGCCCAACCCGAGCCCCTCACCGTCGCGGCCCTAACGCGGCATACGCGACCGCACAGTGGCCGAAGGCCCCCTTCACAGTGCCTCGTCGTCCCATTGGTCCAAGAGGAACTCGCCGAGCCCTTCCGCCGCCGGCGTTGCGCCGCCGTGGAGGAACGGTTGCGCCCAGATGGCTTTGCCGGTGGACGTATAGCGAGTGCCCCAGTGTTCGGCGAACTGGGCGACCAGGAAGAGTCCGCGGCCGCCCTCATCGGTGACGCGCGCGCGGCGGAGTCGGGGGGAGGTACTGCTGCCGTCGGAGACTTCCAAAATCAAGGTACCTGCGGGGGAGTCGCTGATCGGCGCGGTACGCAGCAGCCGGACGCCAATGGGATCGGTGCCGTAGCGGACGGCGTTGGTGATCAGCTCGCTGAGGATGAGTTCGGCGGTGAAGACGACCTGCTCCAGGCCCCACTCCGTCAGTCGGCGAGCACAGGCGGTGCGCACCGGGGCCACAGCCGCCGGGTCACGGGGCACCTCCCACTCGGCGACGTGTGCGGAATCGAGCCGGTGTGTGCGGGCCACCAGCAGCGCAACGTCATCCCTGGGCCGGTCCGGCAGCATGGCTGCCATCACCGCTTCACAGATGGCCTCCGGGGTGCGAGTGGGGCCTGCCAGAGCGTTGCGCAGGGCCTCCAGCCCGACGTCCAGGTCGCGGTCGCGGTCCTCGACCAGTCCGTCGCTGAAGAGCGCCAGCGCGGATCCCTCCGGCACCGTCAGATCGGCGCACTCGACGGGCAGACCGGCACCCAGGCCCAGTGGCGGGGAGACAGGCATCTCGGGGAAGTCCACGGTACCGTCGGGCTGGACCACCGCCGGTCCTGGATGGCCCGCGGTCGCGAGGAGCAATCGCCCCGATGTGGGGTCGTATACAGCGTAGAGGCAGGTAGCCCCGGTGACCATGGCCTGCCCGTCCTCCCCTGCGTTCGCCTCCTCGGCATCGATCTGGGCCACCAGCTCGTCCAGTCGGCTCAACAGCTCTTCCGGGGACATGTCCAGGCTCGCCAAGTTGAGAACGGCGGTGCGCAGCCTGCCCATGGTCGCCGCTGCGTGCAGACCATGGCCGACGACATCACCGACCACCAGCGCCACGCGTGTGCCGGAGAGCGGGATGACGTCGAACCAGTCCCCGCCCACCCCGGCCTGGGCCGGCAGGTAGCGGTAGGCCACATCAAGGGCCGACTGCTCGGGCAGCTCGCGCGGCAGCAGACTCTTCTGAAGGGCCACGGCCATGGCGTGTTCGCGGGTGTAACGGCGGGCGTTGTCGATGCATACCGCTGCCCGGGTGGCCAGTTCCTCGGCGAAGGACACGTCCTCGTCATGGAACAAGGGGGAGCTGTCGGCGCGCCAGAACTCCACCATTCCCAGCAGTCCGCCACGAGCCCGCAGCGGGACCACGAGCAGGGAGCGGATTCCGTGGTCGAGGCTCTGCTGGACATACTCGCACTGGGCCCACCAGCCGTCGGAAGTGCTCAATTCCCTCACCAGGACCGACCGGCCGCTCGTCATCGCCACGCAAATGGGATGGTCGCGGACGACATGGATCAGCTCACCGACGGGGCGGAAGAGATGGTCAGCGTCCCGGCCGGCAACTGCGGTTCGACGCATCTCGGTGATCCCGGCGGGTGCACTGGAGGGCTCCTCGCCCTGGATGACGGGGTCCAACAGCTCGACGGTGACGACGTCGGCGAAACGCGGGACGGCCACCTCCGCCAGCTCCTCGGCGGTGTGCTTCACATCGAGAGTGGTGCCGATCCGCAGCCCTGCGTCGTACAGCAAATTGAGTCGCTCGCGGGCGGCCTCGGCCCGGCCGGAGAGAGCCTCTAGCTCGGTGGTGTCCCGCAGTGTCACCACGCTGCCGGCCGGTCCGTGAGGTGCGGTGAGCCGCTTGTTGACCGCGAGCAGCCGGTCGGCCGCAAGACACACCTCGTCGGTGGCGAGGCGTTCGGAGGCCAGCAGGTCGGCGAGACCTTCCTCCAGACCGAGATCGGTGATGTAGTGGTGCTCCGCGTCGGCCGGCAGGTGCAGCAGCCGCCGCGCCTCGTCATTGGCCAGCATCAGCTGGCCGTCACCGCCGATGATCAGTACCCCTTCCCGTACGGCGTGCAGGACCGCGTCGTGGTGCTCGTACATCCGGGTCATCTCGCCCGGCCCCAGGCCATGGGTCTGCCGTCGTAACCAGCGGCTCACCAGCCCCGAGCCGCTTGCGGCGATGAGAAGAGCCGCGGCAGCGCCGCCGAACAGCACCGGCAGCTGCCGGTTGACCATGTACTGCACCTTCTCGACCGTGACGGGGACGGAGACGATGGCGACGACCGAGTTGTCCGGAGCTCGGACGGGGACTGCCGAGATCACGGAGAGCCCCAAAGGTCCCTGGAAGGTCCTGGTGAACGGCTTGCCGGTCGCGGCCTCCGCATAGGGACCGATCACACGTTTCCCGATCTGGTGCGGGTCGCTGTGGGTGAGGGTGATTCCGTCGAGCCGGTACACGATGACGGCGTCGACGCCCACTGTCTTCCGCGCCGCCTCGGCGTGCGGCTGCAGCACCTCGGACGGGTGCGGACCCTTCAGTGCCCCTACGATCCCCGGGGAGTTCGCGAACGTCTGCGCAGTGATGAGCGTCCGGTTCCGGGCATTCGCCATACTGTCGCGTCGATCCTGCGCGACGAGAGCGACCAGCGTCGCTGCGACGAGCAGCAGTACGACCTCCAATTGCAGGAGGAGGACTTGGCCGGCGAGGCTACGCACACTCAGCAGCGAGTAGAGCCGCTGCCGCAGCTGCCCGGACTTTTCCCTCTGCCCAGGCGCACTTGGCTGCTCTCGCCCGTGGTGCCGTTGTTCTTGACGAGAATCCCGACCGTGCTCAGATGTCGTCGCGGACACATCGGATGCCTTGCGCCCGTTCTGACCGGATAATTCATCCATATCACCTTTCTATACTTTCGGATCGCTGCCCACGAGAGGATCAGGAGGATCGGCCCGAGCGGCCACAGCGACGAGTGCCGCGTGCCGTACGTTCCCCGAACAGGGAAGAAGCCGAAGCGGGAGAACCGTGAGACCAAGCGAGCGAACGAGATCCTCAGGGCTTCGTCGGGGTCTTGTGACACCAGCACTTTTCGGACGCTGGGGGTGAGGTCTTCGCCGGAGCGGCTGAACAAGGAGCTCCGCCTCCGCACCAACGTGGAACGACAAGTGGACCGAGGCCCGCCGCTACATGCGCCACGACTATCCAGGAGCCAGCAGCCCGTCTGGCCAGGCGCCACAACAGGCGCGCCCATGACAACGGGTGCTGCCCGCAATCCCACGGCATGGTGATCTCGGACCGTGTCCTACATGGTCAGTTTGAGGAGCCGTTTGTAGCAGCACATGGCTGCGGCGAGTCCGAGAAAGACACCTCAGGCCCTCAGCTCGTCAAGCCGCCCTGGCGAGTGCGGCCGGAAAA
>NZ_JBVJVY010000150.1:0-3920 GCF_055603265.1 Streptomyces sp. NPDC037288 | reverse complement strand
TGCACACGCCCCGCAAAACACCGACGACGAAGCAGCGAACGAAGAAGTCAACGACCCCACGACCCCGCCGCACAGGTTAAAGATCAAGCTAGGGCTTGTTGTGAAAGTGCTGGTCACAGCCACTAATTGAGGACCGCGATCAGCACGGTCGCCTCGTAGCGGACGGCGAGCTTGTCGTATCTCGTGGTGACCGCACGGTGATGCCTGAGCCGATTGATGCCGTATTCGACCGTGTGACGCTCGCGGTTGGGCGCTGGCGACGACCTCCGGCAGCACCCCGTCGAACCGATTCGAAGATGCCGTCGCCGTATGTCTCGACGAGTTGCTTGTAGTCGGCGGGCAGAGCCGTACCAAGGGCGCGCTCGGCTTGCGCCCAGTCCACCGCGGGTGGCGGATCGGCGGGCGGCGGGCAGAGGCGGACGAGCACATCGAGGGCGATCAAGGGACGCACGCTATCGGTCGGCGGCAACATGCGCCGACCACACAGCTACCACCGCCGACTCTTGCGCGTCTTCTACCTCTCTGCCCAGATCGCCGCGCGCTTCTGCCCCACGTCGAAGACGGTCTACGACCGCAAGCGAGCCGAGGCCAAGAGCCACAAACAGGCGGTCCTCGGCCTCGCTTGCCGTCGCCTGGACGTCCTGTGGGCCCTCATCCGCGATCAGCGAACTCTCGACGCCCTACCGCCTCAGCGCGGTCTCGCCGTGGGCTGATCCCTGTTGCTTGGGACGCATGCTTGCTGCCGTGATGCGTCTCAGCTCTTGATGAGAGGTTCGTAGGGGTAATCCTCCGGCGTGAAAATGAGGACGAAGTTCTCTCCCATCCGAACAGGTACCTCCCGCAACCGGCCCAAGACATCTGCCTGGTCCGGAAGATCGAGGCCAAGGGCTGCGGCGGCACAGTCTCTCTGGGCCACGAGATCCGGCATGCCCTCCAGGTACTCGGCCACGAGCTCGCGACTCTCCTCGTCCGTGAACGCTTCGCAGGCGCGCCACCACGGGGCGACCAGCAGCCGCAGGAGCTCGGGCAGCCGGACTGCAACAAGAGCCGCACCTCCTTCGGTGCCGGGATAGACGGAAGGGTCTTCCCATTCCATGATCCGTTTCAGGCGCCGTTCGTCACTGACGACGCTTCCCCTGGAAGCGGGCTCGGTGGCCGAACCCTTCGAGGCGGCGGGCTGCTTCGGCGGCGGCCGGGCCGGTCAGTTCGGTGTGTTCGTGGGCGTCGACCATGGCGAGGTAGGTGGAAGCCTACGAACATGACCAAACCGGACCGGAAGAGTGGCTCTGGTTCGGCCACGTCCGGAGAGTTTCGGCAAGGGAGTGTTTCGAACGGCCGTGCAGCCGCAGGATGGCTATCCCTGTCACGGGCAGCGTGTCGACCGGGTTCAGGATCCCGAGGTGTCGACCGAGATCATTCTCGCGAGCAGCACTGTGACTTGCTGGGCTGGCATCGGCTTCATCCGGTGGGCTACGTTGTGCAGCCATGACTACCGGGACGGCATTGCGCCACACACGGATTGGTGACCCGGTGCTCTTCTGAGCGCCGTACGGGCCGGTGCTGGCCCGCTGTTGGATCGAGGATCTTGCGCTGCTGCGCGGGCTCCGCCTCCGTCGTGTTGATCACAGGCTCGACACGTCAACCACGACAGGAGAATTCATGCCCACCAAGATGCTGCAGATTCCCACCGCGGACGGCCAGGCCGACGCGTTCGCCGCTTTTCCCGACGGTGGCGGGCGGCGCCCGGGGGTGCTGATGTACGCGGACGGCTTCGGGATCCGGCCCGTGCTGCGGGAGATGGCCAGCGAGTTGGCCGGGCACGGGTACTACGTGCTCGTCCCCAACCTCTTCTACCGGCACGGCCCGGCACCGGTGATCGAGCTTCCCGAGTACATCGGAGAAGAGGTCCGGCCCGCGGTCTTCGCCCAGCTGATGCCCTTGATCGAGGCGCACACCACAGAACGGGTCCTGAGCGACGCCGACGCTTATCTCAAGTTCCTCACCTCTCAGCCCGAGGTCAGCGCCGGACCGGTCGCGGTGACCGGCTACTGCATCGGAGGTCTGTTGGCGACGCGCACCGCCGTGGCCCACCCCGGCCAGGTAGCCGCTCTCGCCGCATTCCACGGCCCGGTGGGCGCCGACGGGCCCGACAGCCTCTCCAAGCTCGCCGCCGAGGTCCACTTCGGACACGCCGAGAGCGACTTGAGGCCCGAAGCCCTCGGCGAGCTCAACAAGGCCCTGGACGCGGCGGGTGTCGGCTACACCTCCGAGATCTACCCCGGCACCGTCCACGGCTTCACCATGTCCGACACCGATGCCTTCGACCCCGCCGCGCTGCAGCTTCACTGGGACCGCCTGCTGCCCCTTCTCGGCCGCACCCTGACCAAGAGCCCGGTACGCCAGAGCGCTCGGCCAGCTGCCAGATGCGGTAGCTCGTCCTACCCCCGACGGTAGACCTTCGACCCGACTTGAAGGTCAAGCCACAATCCCCGGCCGCTTCGGCAAGCCGGTCACTGACCGCCTATGCACAAGGGTGCGCGAAGAAGTAGCTGGCGACGGGCCCTTGTCCCTGCCACACCACGAGCGCGACCAGCCCCGCCGCGATGCCGGGCACTGCCGGCCGCGGGCCGGGTGCCTTGATCAGCTTCGGCCCGTGCCGGGCGATGAGCCCGATGCCCACGCAGGCGACTAGGCCGGCTGCCAGGAACAGCACTGGGGCGCGGGACAGCGGGTCGGCCTCTTTTCCGAAGGTCAGTGGCAGCTCTGTGCACGCGAGCACCAGCCAGCCCGGCCCGGCCAGGGTGGCGGCCTGGAAGGCGTTGAGCTTTGCCGGCCACTCGCCCTTCCGTCCGGCAGCCGGCCGGACGGCGGGCAGGCGCAATGCCCGCTGATGACGCCAGATCGTGGCGGAGTCACCGTAGTACTCTGAGGCGCTACCACATCGAGGAACGCCGTGGAGTGATCCCGTTCCTGCAGGAGCTTCGCTCCTCGCTCAAGGACGGGTCCTTCACCGCGCTGCCGGTCAAGCAGGCGGTGATTCCCAAGAAGAACGGCAAGGTCCGTTACCTGGGCATCCCGACCTTGCGGGACCGCGTCGCGCAGATGGCGCTCAAGTTGGTCCTGGAGCCGACTTTCGAGGCCGATTTCTACCCGTCCAGCTACGGGTATCGGCCCGGCCGTCGGGCCCAGGACGCCATCGCCGAGATCCACCGCTTCACCCGCAAGCCGTCGACCTACAACTGGGTCATCGCGGGCGACCTCAAGGCTTGCTTCGACAACGTCGACCATCACGTCCTGATGGACCTGGTGGCCGAGCGCATCAAGAACCGCAAGGTCCTGCGGCTGGTCAGCGCGTTTCTGCGGGCTGGGGTTGTCGAGCTGCACGGTGGATTCGCGGAGACTCTCACGGGCACTCCGCAAGGAGGAGTCGCCTCCCCGTTGCTGGCCAACATCTATCTCTCTGTGCTGGACCAGCATTTCTCGCGGATCTGGAACACCGAGATGAGTCCCGGGTGGCAAAGGCAAGCCCGGCGCCGGAAGGGGCTGCCGAACTACCGTCTGGTGCGATACGCGGACGACTTCGTCGTGCTGGTGCACGGCACCAAGTCCGAGGCCGAAACAATATCGATGACGGCTTCGTCTTCCTGGGCTTCCACATCCAGCGAAGGCCCTTCGGCGACGGCCGTCGCGTCGTGCTCACCATTCCGTCCAAGCCCGCCTTGGCGTCGGTGATGCACAAGATCAAGAAGCTGACGGGGCGAAGTACGACGTCGCTCTCGTTGGAGGAGGTACCGCGGTCGGTCAATCCGGTCCTTCGGGGCTGGGCGATGGCGTCCCGCTTCGTGGTGTAGCCGATCAGTGTTGGGGCGTGCGCCCCGGGGCGTGTGTCGATAGGGATTCCGCTCCCTGCCCGGCAGGCG
>NZ_JBVJVY010000149.1:0-4120 GCF_055603265.1 Streptomyces sp. NPDC037288 | reverse complement strand
TGAGGCTGATGTTTGGCGACTCTCCAAACCAGCGGGGTGCCCGTTCGTCACGCCACCGTCAACACCCAACTCACCCTCACCCGCCAGCTGCACAAGTGAAAAGGGCTCATGGTCATATAATGCCGCGTCCTGCGGCCTTGTCCGTCCATAAGGAACGCCACATTCGCTGTACGACCGGCCGGACGAAAGTGGCGGCCTGGGAGGCTACGCAAACTGTCCCAACTGACTCGCGCTGAGCTCGACCTCGCATGTCAGTCACTGCTGGGAACAGGCGATTACAGCCCGGCCGACGCCCTCGTCCGCAGTCGGCGAGCCCACATCGAGCCCCCTCATGCCGAGCGGGACGGACGGACGCCGATCGTATGCAGGCCATAGCGCTTCTGCTCCACATGGCCGCGGAGAGGTACGGCGGGAAGCCGGTGAGGGCTGCCCTGGCCATCCTCAAGCAGTACGTGCCCCTAGCGAACAGGCCGCCTCCCACGCCGACGGCGCTTCACCCGCGGTCAACGCCTATACGCACGCCCACTACGCGGTGTGCCACTGGCCCGCTACGACCGCCGCACCGCCCTGGATCCCCTCGCCCACGCAGAACGTCGAGGATGAGGATCTGCTGGGTGAGGTGGGCCTGGATGATGCCGTGGGCGCGGGTGGCGGTCAGGTCATGGGTGCGGCCCGGTCTTGCCCGGGAAATCCATAGGGGTGTGCCGTCGCCACGTGTGATGAACTGGACGTTCATGCCGTGCTTGTAATGCTTCATCGGGGAGTGCGGCTCGTCGGCTTTGACGCGGTCGGTGGGGATCAGGGTGGGCGTCGACGATCACGAAGTCGTCCTCGCCCGGGCCGGCGAGGGCTTGATGCAGGCCGGGTGCCCAGGAGGCCGGGACCTCGAGGGTTTCGTCCGCGTACCGCCACGCGATCGCCCCCGAGACGCCAAACCCGGCTACCACCTGCGCGAACCTCTCGTTCTTCCGGAGATGCGCGAGGACCAGCAGGGCCTGCTTGAAGCCACCAAGCCTGCGCCACGCAGAGTTCAGTTCACGCCTTCGAGCGTAGATGGGCCATGAGACGTACTCAACCAGCTCGTCCGGGATGTCGAGCATGGAAGGACACGGAACCAACGAAGCCCCCGGCCGACGGTCGTGTTGAGTGAGATCACCACAACCAACGACGAGGAGCTTCACCACGTCACCAACCCGCCTACCAGGCCATACAACCCTCCAGACGCAGGATGAAAGGGGTTCACTGATGGGCCTTCCGGGCGCCATTCACTGCGCCTCGGGTCCGTGAACGCCCTGAACCATCCTTACGACTACGCAACGAAGCCGTATACGGCGCTGCCACCCTAACCCGTGCCTGCCTCGCCGAGGCCCACTGGAACGCCGGGCACCTAGAAGAAGCCCTGGTTCATTGGCAACGCTTCCTCTCCGCCTCCGCCGTCCTCCAATCCACCCGCGCCACGCGCCACCTGCAGACCTTGCGAGTGAAGCTTCAGCGGCTCCATGGCCACCCCGACGCCCGTGAAGTCTTGGGCCGCACACGGCTCCTCGGCTGAACACGCAGCTCCCACCCGACCGACGCAACCAGCGCACATCCTGCACATTTCGCCGATACGCAACCTTAATCTTCCAACTTCCCTCACTGCACCCACCATTTCCTCATTTCGCCACCTTGGCATCACGGGTGGGTTGGCCTGCCGAGGAGGATTGACAATCGCCAAACCGGGCAGGCGAATCGGTGAACACCTTGTAATCCGGGGACGAAGTGTCGAAATTTGCGTGATCTCTGACCATGATCGGCCCACTCTTCACCTTCGTGACGAGCAGCGATGCAGCGGCGGTGGTAGGCCAACGGGAAGGGACAACGCACGAGAAGTGCAGGAGGGACGCGAGGGAATGTCGTCGCAACGAACAGAGGTGCTTGATGTGATCGAGCAACCCACGGGCTCGGCGCCCCCCCTGACGTACGTCTCGGAGGCGGCCCGCTCCGGCCTTCCCCGAGACCTGGTCGCCGCCCGTGATGATCTGACCCGAGTGCAGGAGCAGTTGAAAGACATCATGGCGGGCCTTGCGGTGGGGGACGTCAGGGGAGACACGGGGGAAGAAAGGGAGAGCGCCAGGCGTGTCTCGCATTTGCGGAAGCGGCAAGCCGAACTTGTCTCGAAGGTCATCGGACACGGGTTCTGGATCGCGCTGGATCCCGCGGACGTGATTACGATGTGGAACACGCTCCATCACCGCCCACAGCAGGATGCGACCAGCACTACGAGCTGACGCATGCCACGGCCGAGGGATGCTATCCCCCGGCCGTTCAGCGCAACGAGGATACCGGCCGGTACCTTCCTACACGAGGGTCTCACCGGTCGGCTCCAGGATCGTTCGGCTTGGACGCCGAACAGGCGCGGCCAGGCTGCCGCACGCGGCCCCCGCCTGGCCCGGCCCATTCATCGGCCGCGTGTTGCGCATGCAGCCCGACCAGGGCAATGTCAGTTCTCCTCTGACTTCCTGTTGATGGTGGTTGTCGACCCACGGGTCTGTCAATCCCCGGTGTGTGTAGAGACGTTGGTTATGCGGCTCGGCCTTGCTGATCGGTCTGGGCTCGCGCTTCCTGGATGATCTGTTCGAACTCGGCGGGTGGCTCACCGCCGGCCGCGCTGTGGCGGCGTTTGGCGTTGCAGAAGTCCGCGATTCATGTGGCAGTGTTCAGCCCAGCCTCGGCCCGCGTACGGAACGTGTGCCGGTGCACGTACTCGATTTCGAGGGCGGAGTGGAACGACGCGGCGGCGGCGTTGTCCAGCGCCGATCCGGCGCGCCCCATGGACTGCACCGCACTCCAGCGGTCGCACAGATGCTGGATTGCCTCACGGGTGTGTTCGCTGCTGCGGTCCGTGTGGGAGATGACGCCGTCCACCTGGCCGCCCCTGGCCGCGATCGCCATCTGCAGGGCGGCGCTGACCAGCGCGGTATCGTGCCGTTCGCCCATCGCGTAGCCCAGGGCGCGGCGGGAGAAGGCGTCGTGGGCGCTGGTGAGGCAGAGCTTGACCTCGCCGGTGTCGATCGCCGTCATGCCGCCCCACCACAGCACGTTGGGTGCGGTGGCGTCGAACTTGCGTCGCACCAGGTCAGGAGCGGCTTTCCGCTGGCCGGGGCGGGTGAGCGAGCGGCGTCGGCGCGGCGGCTTGCGGCCCTGCGGACCGAGTTCGGCCATGATCTCAGCGACGGTGTTCTGCGACACCTGCCCGCCCTCCTCCCACACATCCAGCGTGATCCTCGGCGAGCCGTACCTCCGGCCCGACCGGTCGAAGAAGCAGCGGATCCGCTCAGCCAGTCCAGCCCGCCTGCCTCGTCGGCTCGCACCGTCGGCGGCGCCACTTGCAAACCCACGCCTGCCACACGCCCAGAACCCCCTCGGTGACGATCCGCCCCCTCACGAAACTCCGCATCGAACTTCCGCCTCATCCCCGCCATGAACTCTCAACTCCCCCTGCAGCCACGGCCTCTACGCTACGAGGGACAAGTCAGGGCTGACTTGTCCGGTCTCTGCTCTCGCCAAGCCGCAAAACGGCGATTGGGGCGAAGCTTCGGTGTCCACTGCGGTTGAAGACGGGGAACGCGGCGATCCTGTCGTCGGTGCCCGCCGGGGAACCGAAGCCCGCGGGTCTCCCATCTGCTCAGGAGGGCTGACCCGGGCGACCCAAGCTGCCCGCAGCGCCAGAGCAGAGATGCCGCGGGCAGCACTCCTGACGATACCGGCCGACATGGTGTCGAGGTTGTGGCCATGCCCCGCGGAAGCGAACGACCCTCGAGGCGGGTACGGAATCGTTCGTCGCTGTGGGCGCATTCGCCTGGGCTTTCGCCCATTCGTAACGGGAAAACCAGAGAAAAGGGCTAAGAAGCTTACAGAATGAGAGCATGACAGCTTATTCATACAATGGGAAAGCGAACATTATCGCCGGATCCGTCGTGATCCCGGTCCACGCCAAGCTCTGGAAGCACTACACGCAGCCCTCTGACAGGTGGTTCGGCATTCTAGTACTCCAGCAGTGCTTCGCCATTTCTGCTGGTCAGGGTTCTGAGGGTGGGGAGTGTAGTGGTGTGGGCAGGGGCATGGAACGGTCTTTGGC
>NZ_JBVJVY010000148.1:0-4167 GCF_055603265.1 Streptomyces sp. NPDC037288 | reverse complement strand
CCCCCCCCCCCCCCCCCCCCCCCCCCCCCCCCCCCCCCCCCCCCCCCCCCCCCCCCCCCCCCCCCCCCCCCCCCCCCCCCCCCCCCCCCCCCCCGGTGCCGGGCGTCAGCGGCTGTAGCGCATGAAGGCGCGCACCATGTGGCACGTCGTGTCGGACGGCGGGCGCATGCCGATCTCCTCGGCCGTGCTGCGGATCGTCTCGTTGCGGGCCTGGGCAGGCTGGTGGATCCCGGAGTCGAGCAGGGCTATGGCCAGGCGCATGGCCTTCAGACGGCGGTTGTGGGTGACGTACCACTCGCGCGGCCGTCCGGCCGGCAGCGGCCGCTTGACCACGGGCTCGTAGGGCGAGTCGAACAGCACGGGTCGCTGGACGGTGGACTGGGTGGGCAACGGCTTCGGCTTCAGGGCGGCAGCGGGCACAGGCATCCTCCTGTCGCGGGCAGGGCACCGGCCGGACAGTCCGGCGATGCCCTCGAACACTGCTACCAGTCTACTGCCGGGCACTGACAACGGGGTGACTGCGATACCTGCCAAATACCCAGCTCAGCAGGGAATTGTCGCCGTGTCACACCAGTTCCACGAGGGATGGGTGAGGCGGAGTCAATTCGAACACCGCGGTCCGGCCGCCCCCTGCGGCACTCGACCTGTCCGGGCGGCGCCGGAGCCTGCGCGTCCTGTGGGAACTCCACGGGGGCCCACCGGTTTCCTCGCCTCACTGGCACCGGACTTCGACCGGCTGCGCCCGGCCTGCGACCGCAGCGGGCTGCTCGGCTGCCAGGTGTACACGGAGCCGGTGGCGGACGGGCGCCTCCCGGCCCGGATGTTCGCGCCGTCGACCGGTGTCCCCGAGGACATCGCGAACGCCGACAGCACCGGCTGCGTCGCCGCCCGTCCCGCCGGCCGGGGCCTGACCGGCATCGCCGCCGACCTGGGGGGACGCCCTCGGCTCCCCGTCCGCCCTCACCGCTACGGCGGGGCCGCCGTCCCGGAACACGGCCGCACGGCGGGTGCGGGTGGGCGGCGCCGCGGTCGTGGCGGGCACGGTCCGGCCCCGGCTCCGAATCCGGCTCCGACTCCGGCTCCGGCTCCGACTCCGGCTCCGGCTCCGGCTCCGGCTCCGGCTGGGTGCGGTGCCCGGCGTCGCCGGGCGGTAGCGGGGCTTCGCGTACCGTGTGCGGCATGGAAATCTGGATCAATCCGGCCTGCTCCAAGTGCCGCAGCGCCATCAGCCTGCTCGACGCCGAGGGGGCCGAGTACACCGTCCGCCGCTATCTGGAGGACGTGCCGAGCGAGGACGAGATCAGGGCCGTACTCGACCGGCTGAACCTCGAGCCGTGGGACATCACCCGCACCCAGGAGGCCGAGGCCAGGGAACTGGGGCTCAAGGAGTGGGCGCGGGACGCGAGTGCGCGGGAGCGGTGGATCACCGCGCTCGCCGAGCACCCCAAGCTCATCCAGCGCCCGATCATCACCGCCGACGACGGAACGGCCCTGGTGGCCCGCTCCGAGGAGGCGGTACGGGAGGCGCTCGAACACAACAAGAGCTGAGCACCCGCTCAACTCTCCTGTGACGCAAGCCACTTCACCGACTCCTGCGACCGCTGAGTAACTTCGTTCGGTATCTCGTACATAGCGGCGTACGCTCCCCTACCTCTTCAGGAGGCGCGGATGTCGCGCAGGAGAACTCTCGGTACGAAGAAGAAGATCGCGCTGCTCGTCAGTGCCGCGGCGGTGGCGGGCGGCGGGGCCTTCGCGCTGGCCACCACGTCCAACGCCGCGCAGCCCGCACACAACGCCAAGACGCTGTCCGCCGGGGACTCGAACGTCTGCCAGGGGCTGGCCACGGCCCACGGCAACAACGACCGGTTCATCGCGGACCAGAAGGCTCATCCGGACGCGCAGTCGGCAGCCCGGATCGCCAACCGTGAGGCGGTCATCAAGCAGATCGAGGTCCAGCAGAAGGCCGCCGGATGCACCGTTGGGGAGTCGGCTCAGGACTCCCAGGCGGCGCAGGGCGGCAACGGCTCCGGTCAGCAGGCGGGTGCCGGTCAGCAGGCGGGCGCCGGACAGCAGGCGGGCCAGCAGAGTGCGCAGCCCTCGCAGTCCGCCGCCGGCGACGCCAACGCCGGCGGTGCCGCGGCGGGCTCGGGCCAGCAGGTCTGCAAGGGCTCCACGGTCACGCTGTCCGGCGAGGGCGGCGCCCCGGCCGCGTCCAGCGGCCAGTTCCCGGCCGGGACGACCCTGAAGGTCACCAACCTGGACAACAACAAGTCCACGACGGTGAAGGTCACCTCGGTCTCCGGCAGCTGCGTCCTGCTGAACAACGCGGCCTTCGAGCAGGTCCGGGAGCCCGGCAAGTTCCTCATCCGCCACGCGGTCATCGAGAAGGTGGGGTGAGGCTCGGGAACCGGACAGAAACGCGGTGAGACGGCGGGCCCGGTCCGCCGCCTCACGAGAGACGGAGGTCTCCCCGCTCGAGCGAGGCCCAGAGTGGGGGACGGTCCTGCTGTTCGCGGCCACGAGCAGCAGGACCGGCGCCTCCGGGGCCCGCAGCGCACTCGGCGCCGGGCGTGGGCCGCAGCAGCATCGGCAGGGCGTGGAACAGGTACGCCGCCTTGTACCCGGCGTAGCACCCGGTCGGATACAGGAGGAACAGGCGGCGCACCCGCGCGGGCGCGCGCCGGGCGCAGTCAGGTCGGCGACCGTTGCGGGGGTGGCGGTCGCCGGCCCGGCCCCTGAGGCCCGGGCGCCGACCCGCTCCGCCGCCCGGCAGCACTCGTTCGCTGATCGAGCGTCGTATACCTCACCCGCCGGCACCTCACAAGGTGACCCGCGCCACAAAACCACCAGGTAACACGGGGTTCACATACGGGCAATGGCCGGGAAACGGCCTGTTGACAGGCTGCCGGGCAGATCGAGCGGCGCCCCAGTGCCGCAGCGCCGCAGCACCCGCGACGACGAGTGCGCCCGACTTACCCCAAAGGATGTGGCCCCGTGACCTTCAAGGCTGAGTACATCTGGATCGACGGCACCGCGCCGACGGCCAAGCTCCGTTCCAAGACGAAGATCATCGCGGGTGCCCCGGCCGGTCTCGACGCGCTGCCGATCTGGGGCTTCGACGGCTCCTCGACCAACCAGGCCGAGGGCCACTCCTCGGACCGCGTACTCAAGCCGGTCTTCACCTGCCCGGACCCGATCCGCGGCGGCGACGACATCCTCGTCCTGTGCGAGGTCCTCGACATCGACATGACGCCGCACGCGTCCAACACCCGCGCTGAGCTGGCCGAGGTCGCCGAGCGGTTCGCCGCGCAGGAGCCGATCTTCGGCATCGAGCAGGAGTACACCTTCTTCGACGGCTCCCGTCCGCTGGGCTTCCCCGAGAAGGGCTTCCCGGCCCCGCAGGGCGGCTACTACTGCGGTGTCGGCGCCGACGAGATCTTCGGCCGTGAGATCGTCGAGGCCCACCTCGACAACTGCCTGAAGGCGGGCCTGGGCCTGTCCGGCATCAACGCCGAGGTCATGCCCGGCCAGTGGGAGTTCCAGGTCGGTCCGCTGTCCCCGCTGGAGGTCTCCGACCAGCTGTGGGTGGCCCGCTGGCTGCTGTACCGCACCGCCGAGGACTTCGGCGTCTCCGCGACCCTGGACCCCAAGCCGGTCAAGGGCGACTGGAACGGCGCCGGCGCGCACACCAACTTCTCCACCAAGGCCATGCGCGAGGGCTACGACGCGATCATCACCGCGTGCGAGGCGCTCGGTGAGGGCTCCAAGCCGCTGGACCACGTCAAGAACTACGGCGCCGGCATCGACGAGCGCCTGACGGGCCTGCACGAGACCGCGCCCTGGGACGAGTACTCCTACGGCGTCTCCGACCGCGGTGCCTCGGTCCGTATCCCGTGGCAGGTGGAGAAGGACGGCAAGGGCTACATCGAGGACCGCCGCCCGAACGCCAACGTCGACCCGTACGTGGTGACCCGCCTGATGGTGGACACCTGCTGCAGCGCGCTGGAGAAGGCCGGCCAGGTCTGATCCGTCCGGCTTTCCGGAAGGGGGGGGGGGGGGGGGGGGGGGGGGGGCTCCCCCCCCCCCCCCCCCCCCCCCCGCAATAAAAAGATTTTTTTCCCTCTTCCTCCCCCACAAAACCACCCAACCCCCCCCCCTTTGTCGTCG
>NZ_JBVJVY010000147.1:0-2496 GCF_055603265.1 Streptomyces sp. NPDC037288 | reverse complement strand
TATCTCGTGACTGCGTGCCTTTTGAAGAATGAGCCTGCGAGTTTGCGGTGTGTTGCGAGGTTAACCCGGGTGGGGAAGCCGTAGCGAAAGCGAGTCCGAATAGGGCGTTTCAGTAGCACGCTCAAGACCCGAAGCGGAGTGATCTAGCCATGGGCAGGTTGAAGCGGAGGTAAGACTTCGTGGAGGACCGAACCCACCAGGGTTGAAAACCTGGGGGATGACCTGTGGTTAGGGGTGAAAGGCCAATCAAACTCCGTGATAGCTGGTTCTCCCCGAAATGCATTTAGGTGCAGCGTCGTGTGTTTCTTGCCGGAGGTAGAGCACTGGATAGGCGATGGGCCCTACCGGGTTACTGACCTTAGCCAAACTCCGAATGCCGGTAAGTGAGAGCGCGGCAGTGAGACTGTGGGGGATAAGCTCCATGGTCGAGAGGGAAACAGCCCAGAGCATCGACTAAGGCCCCTAAGCGTACGCTAAGTGGGAAAGGATGTGGAGTCGCACAGACAACCAGGAGGTTGGCTTAGAAGCAGCCACCCTTGAAAGAGTGCGTAATAGCTCACTGGTCTAGTGATTCCGCGCCGACAATGTAGCGGGGCTCAAGCGTACCGCCGAAGTCGTGTCATTGCAGCATAAGCCCCAACGGGTGTTGTGATGGGTAGGGGAGCGTCGTCTGCCGGGTGAAGCAGCACCGGAAGGTAGTTGTGGACGGTTGACGAGTGAGAATGCAGGCATGAGTAGCGATACAAACGTGAGAAACGTTTGCGCCGATTGACTAAGGGTTCCTGGGTCAAGCTGATCTGCCCAGGGTAAGTCGGGACCTAAGGCGAGGCCGACAGGCGTAGTCGATGGATAACCGGTTGATATTCCGGTACCCGCTGTGAAGCGTCAAACATCGAACCGAGCGATGCTAAGTCCGTGAAGCCGCCCCGGAGCCTTCGGGCAAAGGGGAGTGGTGGAGCCGACGGACCAGACTTGTAGTAGGTGAGTGATGGGGTGACGCAGGAAGGTAGTCCATCCCGGGCGGTGGTTGTCCCGGGGTAAGGGTGTAGGCCGTGCGATAGGTAAATCCGTCGCACACGAGGCTGAGACCTGATGCCGAGCCGATTGTGGTGAAGTGGATGATCCTATGCTGTCGAGAAAAGCCTCTAGCGAGTTTCATGGCGGCCCGTACCCTAAACCGACTCAGGTGGTCAGGTAGAGAATACCGAGGCGTTCGGGTGAACTATGGTTAAGGAACTCGGCAAAATGCCCCCGTAACTTCGGGAGAAGGGGGGCCACGTCTGGTGAGAGGACTTGCTCCTCGAGCTGGGGGTGGCCGCAGAGACCAGCGAGAAGCGACTGTTTACTAAAAACACAGGTCCGTGCGAAGCCGTAAGGCGATGTATACGGACTGACGCCTGCCCGGTGCTGGAACGTTAAGGGGACCGGTTAGCTCACCTTCGGGTGGGCGAAGCTGAGAACTTAAGCGCCAGTAAACGGCGGTGGTAACTATAACCATCCTAAGGTAGCGAAATTCCTTGTCGGGTAAGTTCCGACCTGCACGAATGGCGTAACGACTTCTCGACTGTCTCAACCATAGGCCCGGTGAAATTGCACTACGAGTAAAGATGCTCGTTTCGCGCAGCAGGACGGAAAGACCCCGGGACCTTTACTACAGTTTGATATTGGTGTTCGGTTCGGCTTGTGTAGGATAGCTGGGAGACTTTGAAGCGCGCACGCCAGTGTGTGTGGAGTCGTCGTTGAAATACCAGTCTGGTCGTGCTGGATGTCTAACCTGGGTCCGTGATCCGGATCAGGGACAGTGTCTGATGGGTAGTTTAACTGGGGCGGTTGCCTCCTAAAGAGTAACGGAGGCGCCCAAAGGTTCCCTCAGCCTGGTTGGCAATCAGGTGTTGAGTGTAAGTGCACAAGGGAGCTTGACTGTGAGACCGACGGGTCGAGCAGGGACGAAAGTCGGGACTAGTGATCCGGCGGTGGCTTGTGGAAGCGCCGTCGCTCAACGGATAAAAGGTACCCCGGGGATAACAGGCTGATCTTCCCCAAGAGTCCATATCGACGGGATGGTTTGGCACCTCGATGTCGGCTCGTCGCATCCTGGGGCTGGAGTCGGTCCCAAGGGTTGGGCTGTTCGCCCATTAAAGCGGTACGCGAGCTGGGTTTAGAACGTCGTGAGACAGTTCGGTCCCTATCCGCTGTGCGCGTAGGAGTCTTGAGAAGGGCTGTCCCTAGTACGAGAGGACCGGGACGGACGAACCTCTGGTGTGCCAGTTGTTCTGCCAAGGGCATGGCTGGTTGGCTACGTTCGGGAGGGATAACCGCTGAAAGCATCTAAGCGGGAAGCCTGCTTCGAGATGAGGACTCCCACCCACTTGATGGGGTAAGGCTCCCAGTAGACGACTGGGTTGATAGGCCGGATCTGGAAGCACGGTAACGTGTGGAGGTGACCGGTACTAATAGGCCGAGGGCTTGTCCTCAGTTGCTCGCGTCCACTGTGTT
>NZ_JBVJVY010000146.1:0-4218 GCF_055603265.1 Streptomyces sp. NPDC037288 | reverse complement strand
TGCAGTACCGGCCCCACACTCTCGACGGCTTCATAGCGGGCACCGGCCTGACCTTCGACGACCCACCCTCACCCTGACGAGCTGAAGCCAGTAACTCCGGATTACGCCAGGTAGCTGCGGGGGTCGCGCTCGTAGCGGGGGCTGAGGCGGCAGTAGCCGGAGAGCCAGGACATGGTGCGCTCGATGACCCAGCGGCGTCGTCCTAATCGCTCGCTGGACTCGATGCCTTTGCGGGCGATGCGCACTCCGATGCGCTTCCACCGGGGCCATCTGCGCAGATCAACCCGGCCGTAGGCTTTGTCCGCATGGAGCCGCTGGGGTTTGAAGTGTCGGCCTCGGTGGGGGTCGTGTCTCCTTACGTTGGTGGTGGCTTGCTTCCGGTCACTCGTAGGATCGGAAAGCCCAGGGATGCTGGGTGTGGCTGCGTGTCTCCAGCCTCATGGGTGGCTTCAAACGATTGGCCGCCTGGCATCCCGCGACGACTCGACCACTGATACGAAAATCCCCCGTCTGTGCAGGTTAGGAGCGTTCACGTGGCCTCCACCGGCTGAAGGTTGACCTGGTAGCCGAGGCGGTTGAGCTGGCTGACGAGGCGGCGGGTGGCGCGGGTCTTGCCGGTGCGTTCGAGGAAGTAGTCGCCGCCGAGGCCGGTGTACTCGATGTCGCGGGTGAACATGTGCCAGATCGAGATGAAGGATGGAGTGCTGCAGGGCGACCAGTGCCCGTCGGCGGCCGCGGCGTCCGACCAGGCGTCGGTAGCGGGAGGCGAGGTAGGTGTCCTTGGTGCGGCAGGCGGAGATCGCGGCTTGGCCGAGAACGCCCTTGAGCCACGGGTCGCTGGGGCGGGTGCGGCCCGACGGGCTCTTGCCCGCGGACTCGTAGTTGCCCGGACACACCCCTGCCCAGGAGGCGAGGTGGCCGGCCGAGGGGAAGCGGCTGATGTCCGCCCCGATCTCGGCGAGGCTCACCTCGGCGGTATGCGCGCTCACCCCGGGAATGGTCGCCAGCAGCTCGACCTGCCGCTGAAAGGGCCGGATGTACTCTTCGATGCGGGCATTGAGGCGGTGTTCCATGGCGGTGGCCTCGTCGATCCGGTCCAGCATTGTCTGTGCCAGGAACGCATGGTGATCGGTGAAGTAGCCGGTCAGCGCCTCGATCAGAACCTCACGCCGGGTCCGCAGGTTGGCCGCGGCCAGCTCGGCGAGCACCCTCGGATCGCCCTCGCGGCTGATCAGCGCCTTGAGCATCCGCCGCCCGGAGACGCCGAAGAAGTCGGAGACCACCGAGGTCAGCTTGATCCCGCAGTCCTCCAGAAGGTTCTGCAGTCGCTGGGCCTCCCGGGCCCGTACGCGCACCACTTGAACGTCTTGTGGGTCCTCATACGAGACGGCCGCACATTCGAGATCACCGCACCGCCGAGCCCCCTGGTGCTGGTGTGACCTACTCACAGCGAGTCACCAGCCGGGCCTGGCAAGCCCGATGGGAATCGTTTGGTGACCCGTGATCACGTGCTTCAGTGCTTCGCTGTCATGGGTGTTGGCGGCCGAGACGCTGACGAGAAAGGGGCAGTCCGTTTGCGTCCGACAGGACGTGCATCTTGGAACCCGGCCTGCCCCCGTCCACGGGGCTCGGACCTGTGAGCTCGCCCCCCTTTTCGGGCCCGCACGTGAGCGGAGTCGAGGACCACGCGCGAGACATCGATCAGGCCGGCGTCATCGAGCCGGCGCAGCACCGCCTCATGCAGCCGGCCCCACACCCCGGCCCGCGACCAGATTAAAGAACCGGCGGTGCGCAGTCGACTTCGATATCCCGAAGCGTGGCGGCAGAGCCCGCCAGGCACAACCGCTGACCAGCACGTAGATGATCGCCGCGAACAGCGTCTCATCAGGCTCTACCGTCTTGCTGGGCCTGCCCCAGCCATTCGTAGGGTTGTGGCACCCAGGGGAGCTGGGTGTGGCTTTCATCAGGCTGCCGCTCGTGGCTTGACATGCTTGGCCACTCGGCTCCCCGCGACGACTCGGCCGCCGGTTGGGAAATGCGAACAAGTCGCTGTGTAGAGCAATGCCGGCGAGGTCGTCTGTGGTCTGTACTGCACACACGACGAGCTGGAGCACGATGAGCCGAATATGGGCAGGGACCGACTGCGGCAAGGCCCACCACCACACTCTGGTCCTGGACAGTGAGGGCGAGACCCTGCTGTCACGACGGGTGGCCAACGACGAACCCGAGCTGCTGAAGCTGATCGGCGACGTCCTGGATCTCGCTGGTGGCCGACAGATCACGTGGGCGCTGGACATGGCCGGCGGCGGGGCCCGGCCTGCTGATCGCCCTGCTCATCAACCACGGTCAGGTACTCGTCTACATCCCCGGCCATAGCGGTCAACCGTGCCTCCGACAGCTACCGCGGAGCAGGCAAGACCGACGCCCGGGACACGCGAGTGATCGCTGACCAGGCCCGCATGCGGCGAGCTCAGCCCATCTGTCCGGGCGATGACGCGGGCGTCGAACTGCGCCTGCTGACCGAGCGCCGGGTGGATCTGGTCGCCGAGCGCACCCGCACCATCAACCGGCTCAAGGGCCTGCTGAACAGCATGTTCCCGCCCTGGAACGCACCTTGGACATCGGCACGAGCGGGGCATTGCAGCTGTTGACGGGCTACCAGACTCCGGCGAGGCCGCCTCCGGGCGATCCGCCGCACTGGCCTGCATCGACTGACCACCTGGCTCCGCAACAGGAAGGTCCGTTCCCCGGAGACTCTCGCGGCGAAGGCTGTTGAGACAGCTGAACGACAGCACACGGCCGTGGCAGGCGAGAGCTCCATCGCGAAGATGGTGCACACGCTGGCGAAGGAGGTGATAGCCCTCAACGAGAAGATCGCCGAGACCGACAAGTTCATCGAAGGTCGGTTTCGCGAACACGAACTGGCTGAAGTGATCCAGTCCATGCCCGGCATCGGTACGGTCCTCGGTGCGGAGTTCCTCGTTGCCGTCGGCGGCAGCCTGGACGCCTTCCCCACCCCGGACCGTCTTGCTGCTTTCGCCGGCGTGACCCCAGCACCTCGTGACTCTGGGAAGATCAGCGGCAATCTCCACCGGCCTCAGCGACATCACAGGCGCCTGCAACGGGTCTTCTACACGTCCGCGCTGGTAAGCATCCGGTTCGACCCCAATTCGCGGAAGTACTACGACCGCAAACGAGCCGAGGGTAAGCGTCACGTCCAAGCCGTGCTCGCGCTCGCCCTACGCCGCGCCAACGTGCTGTGGGCCCTGATCCGTGACGGCAGGTGCTACCAAGTCGCACCGCCTGTAACTGCTGGGGCTTGACTTCAACATTGGGAAGCGTGTCCTGCGTGCCGCCGCCCTGCGGCCGCACCTCGACGGTGGGATCAACGGCTTCGCGATCTCCCACAGCCCGTCCGGAACAATCCAACTCTCATCCCGCCCCATACGTGGGTCAACGAGCAAACCGCCACATAGGGCCGATCGTAGGCGGGCTGTGGTCGCGGGGCGGTGATGGACGCCTGTTGCGTGCAGTCGGCTCGAAGAGGATCCCTGCGTGGTATCGATGACCGGCGGGACTGGTAACGACGTCATCCAATTGCCACACGTGCTTTCGCAACGGGGGCCGCACGTCGTCTGTTGGCCGCGTCCGAGTACGGCGTCGTGATGATCACCGCTTCACCGTCCCGGAACACGTCATCAGCCTCAGCACCGGGCCTGCCAGGGCCACGCGATGGCAGTGGCCCTCAGGCCCGCACAACCTAACGAGCAGTAAGCGGATGGTCTCTCATAGATACGAAGAATCCAGCCGTAACAAAGGATGGTCAGCCGTGTCTGAACCATTGGGAGCGGAAACGTCCAGGAGGAGCCTGGGCACGCCGGAAGGCCACTGACCTACAGCCACAGCGGTCGGACTACCCGAGGGCAACCCAACCGGCCCCTCCCATCTGGCGAGCCTCGTCGCGAGAAGCGGTCCGTAGGAAAGACCAGCTGTCGCGGGCCGCTCGCTCGAAGCCCGAGATGCTCACAGCGTGCCAGGAGGAATACCACTCATGCAGCCCCTCATCGACAGTGCCCGTACATTCGGACAGCGCCCTGAGGAGTTTGCCAAACTCGCCGAAGGACAGTCCCCGCAGGTGCTGTTCATCACCTGCTCCGATTCCCGGGTCGTCCCCGCCCTGATCACGGGCGCCCGCCCCGGCGAGCTCTTCGAGCTGCG
>NZ_JBVJVY010000145.1:0-4254 GCF_055603265.1 Streptomyces sp. NPDC037288 | reverse complement strand
GTCCTGACCCAGCTGCTGCGGCTGCGCTCGTACCCGTGCGTCGAGCGCAGGCTCGCGGCGGGCCAACTGGAGCTGCACGCCTGGTACTACGAGGTCCACACCGGCGCCGTCGGCGAGTACCGCGCCGATACCGATTCCTTCGAGGCGCTGTGAGGACCGGCATGTCAAAGTTTCCCCACCTTCGACAAGACTTCACCGCCTCGCTGGTGGTGTTCCTGGTTGCGCTCCCGCTGTGCGTGGGCGTTGCGCTCGCCTCCGGCGTGCCGGCCGAACTCGGCCTGGTGACCGGCATCGTGGGCGGCATCGTCACCGGACTGCTGCCCGGCAGCGTCCTGCAGGTGTCCGGCCCCGAGGCCGGGCTGGCCGTGCTCGTCTTCGGGACGGTGAAAGAGTTCGGGCTGCCCGCCCTGGGTGTGATCGTCCTGGCCGCCGGCTTGCTGCAGCTCGCCATGGGCGCGTTGCGGCTGGGCCGGTGGTTCCGAGCGGTATCCGTCTCCGTCGTCGAGGGTATGCTCGCCGGCCTCGGCCTGGTCATTGTGGTCGGTCAGCTGTACATGGCTGCCGGGCTGAAGGCCCCCGCCTCCGGCATCGACAAGATCGCCGGGCTGCCCGGGGCGGCCGCCGACGTGCTCCATAGCACCGAGGCGCTCGCCTCGCTCGCCATGGCCGTGGGCACAATCGCGGTCGTCGTGCTGTGGAAGAAACTGCCGAAGAAGGCTCAGGTTGTGCCGGGCTCGCTTGTCGCCGTGATCGTCGGTTCGCTGGCCACGCTGGCGCTCAGCCTGCCTGTGGCGACGGTGGAGGTGCACGGCCTGCTGGACTCTGTCCAGCTGCTGGGTCCCGACTCCTTCGCCACATTGGGGAACGCGGCCATCCTGGGCCCGATCGTCGCTTTCACCCTGATCGCCTCCGCCGCGAGCCTGTTCGGCGCCGCCGCGGTGGACCGTCTGCACGACGGGCCGCGCACCGACTACGACAAGGAGCTCATGGCACAGGGCGCGGGCAACGCCGTCTGCGGTTTGCTTGGCGCACTCCCGATGAACGCCGTCGTCGTTCGTAGCGCCGCAAACGCCCAGGCGGGCGCGAAGACCAAGGCGGCCCGGGTCATGCATGGCGTGTGGCTGCTGCTGTTCGCCGTCATGCTGCCCTCGGCACTGACACTGATCCCGCTTCCCGTGCTGGCCGGTATCCTGGTCCATTCAGGCTGGAAGCTGATCCCCTTCCGAGGCATCGTCTCCCTGTGGCGGACACATCGCGGCGAGGCGCTCATCCTCATCGCGACCGGCGTGGCGATCGTCACGATGAACATGTTCGAGGGCGTGCTCATCGGTCTTGCCCTGTCGGTCGTCAAGACCGCCTGGGAGGCCTCGCATGTGACGCTGGAGATCGTTGACAAGGGCGCCGGACCGATCCAGGCGCACTTGTCGGGCAACGCGACGTTCCTCCGGTTGCCGAAGATCCTCGACAGTCTGGAATCCCTGCCCCAGGACCGACCGGTCGAGGTGAACCTCTCCAGCCTCCACCACCTGGACCACGCCTGCCGTACCGCCCTGGAAAACTGGGCGGAGCGGCACAGGGCGGTCAGCACCGAGCCGGTCCGGGTGCTGTCAAGTTCCGGGGACAGCGAGCGTGTTGAAGCATGATGGGCGATGCTTGGTTGGCGGGTCGGGCCGCTGGCGGCGTGGGTGCGGCGCGCCCCCGATCTGTCACCAAAGAATGAGCTGAGCAGTCCTCTCGGTCCGGTAGCAGCTGATGGCGGGGGAGGGCGGCGATGAGGCCACTGCCGTGCCCCGTCGGTGGGAAACGAAAGGACCAGGACGTTCCCGTCCCTCCTAGCTAGGGGAAATCGGCGAGGGCGCACACATCGCGCACACGACCTTCAACGGAGGCCGGCTGGTTCTCGCGGCCGCCGGGATCGGTGCGATGAAACGATGCCTGCAACTTGCCTATCACTACGCCGACCAGCGGCAGGTGGCCACCGGCCGCCTTGCCGACAATGGTCTTACCCGGCAGGCCTTCGCCGACTGCACCGCATCCGTAACCGCGGTGCAGTGGCTCATCGACCACATCACCACACAGTTGGACCGCGGAGAGCAGCCCGCTGTCCTGCTGCCCTACACCGCAAAGATCCTCGGCTGTGAGCTGGCCTGGGAGGTGGTGGACCGCTGTGTGCAGCTGCTCGGCGCGCGCGGCTACCTGGACTCAAGCCTGGCCGGCAAATTCCTTCGCGACTACCGCATCCTCGCCTCTTCGAAGGATCCACGGAAACCCTCGCCGTGCATCTGGGATTGACGGCGCTGCGCGCGCCGCGCGCTTTCACTCAGCAGCTGGTCAAGCAGTTTGCCGGGGCTGATGCGGTTGCCGGTGCCATCGCCGACTTTTCCCGCATCGCGGCACAGAAACCCAACACAAGTCCGACAGGCACGCCCTGGCCGACGTCGTGGGGGGTGCCGCCTGCTGGATTGCCCTTACCGCCGTGGCGCACACAGCCGTAAAGGACTCGGAGACAGCTGTGTCCGGCTACACCCTCGCATGGTGCGAGTACAAGCTGGAAGAGTTCATGGCAGCCGCAACCCGGGGACGCCCCTCCGGCCTCGGCCAGCCCTCCGACAAAGACATCGCCGAGGAAGTCGGGAGCTATGAGACCACCACCATCAGCGCCCTGGACTGCCACCTGCCCGGCGAATACCGAGACCTTGACCCCCTGCTGAAGTGGCCACGCTGAAGATCTGCGGCTGCGCCCGGCCGGCACTGTCGTTGGGGAGCCAATCGAGTTCATGTCGCACTGTGTATGGCTGTACCTCCGCTTCCCAGGCAGCCCTACTGCAACGGACTGCGCCGGCGTCAGGCGCGCCCGGGCGATAGGCAGCAGGTAGGCGAGGTCTTCATCAAGATCAACCCGAGCGGAAGTACCTGTGGCGGGCAGTCGACCAGGATGAAGATCCTCAACCTCCTCATCCAGCGGAAGCGGAACGCGAAGGCCGCGACGAAGTTCTTCCGCAAGCTCCTCAAGGGGCTGGAGCATGTGCCTCGTATGATCGTCATGAACAAGCTCCGCTCCGTAAGTTGTTGGGTGGCCCGGGAGGGCCGGATGTGGCTGAAGCTTCGTTGCCGCTTGTGGCTCCGTAGGAGTGGCCGTCCGGCTCTCCGGGGCGCCCTGGCTGCTGATTGAGATCTGCGCGCCTTGTGCGGTCGCTGTTTACGGAGATGACAGCGGGGTGTTCCTCGGGCCGACGGCATGCTGTGCGGAACGAGGAGGGGCGAGTGAGTAAACGGCCTGGCTGTGTATGGTGCGGCATCGATGGGGGCAAGGGGCATCACTGGGCGACGGTGGTCGACGAGACCGGTACCACGGTGTGGTCGAAGAAGATCGAAAATGATGAGTCAGCCATCTTGACTGCGCTGGGCGAAATCCTCGGCCTGGCCGACGAAGTCCGCTGGGCGGTGGACATCTGTGGGACCCCCTGCGCGCTGCTGCTGGCGCTCCTTGCGGCTCACGGCCAGCAGGCCGTCTACGTACCTGGCCGCACCGTCAACCGGATGGCCGGCGCCTACCGGGGCGAAGCCAAGACCGATGCCCGCGACGCCTACGTGATCGCCGAAACCGCCCGCCAGCGTCAGGACTTGATCACCATCGACGTCCCCGCCCAGCTCGCCGCCGACCTGGCGCTGCTGACCGCGCACCGCTGCGATCTGGTCGCCGACCGGGTACGGCTGGTCAACCGACTGCGGGATGTGCTCACCGGCATCTTTCCGGCGCTGGAGCGGGCCTTCGACTACTCGGCCCACAAGGGCGCGCTGGTGCTGCTGACCGGCTGCCAGACCCCGGCGGCGATCCGCCGCCGCGGACGCACGGCTGACGGCCTGGCTGGCAACCGGGGTGTCCGCCAAGCCGACAGCGTGGCCGCCACGGCCCTGGAAGCCGCGCAGGCCCAGCAGACCGCACTGCCGCGTGTTCTACCTGTCCGCGCAGACCAGCATCATCCGCGAAGGCCCGAACCGGGACTTCTACCTCAAGAAGCGCGGCGAAGGACTCAAACACGTCCAGGCCATCATCGCCCTGGCCCGCCGACGAGCCAGCGTCCTGTGGGCACTTCTGCGTGACAACCGGCCCTTCACCTCCCTCCCGCCCGCCACGCAAGCAGCTTGACTTCGTCATTGAACCTCTTTCATCCTGTGCTGGAGGGTGAAATGGGCTGGTCAGCGGGGGTGGTGACGAGGCAGGGCCCCTCGTCGTTGGCGTGGTGATTCCAC
>NZ_JBVJVY010000144.1:0-4263 GCF_055603265.1 Streptomyces sp. NPDC037288 | reverse complement strand
GGCGGATCCTCCGCAAGGCCAGACTCAGCCCGAACGCACTCACGTCAACCACAAAGGCCATCCTCACCCTGGAGGCTCACCGTTGAAAAGGCTCCAGTACGTGTCGGTCAAGCCCAACCAGCCGACCTTGTTCGCCTAGCTCAAACAACTGCCGTGGGGGATGGTGCCGGTCGGGCACCAACACCGCGGCACCGGACACTGCCGCCGCGAGACCCGCACCGTCAAGGCGTTGACCGTCCAGACTCCCGGCGGCGTCGCGTTCCCGCACGCCCAGCAGGCCATCCGGATCACCGCACCCGCACAATGGCCGGCAGACGCACCCGTGAGACCGTCTATCTGGTGGTGTAACTGCCCGCTGCCCACGCCCAGCCCGCCGACCTGCAGCAACGGGCCCGCCTGGAATGGCACATCGAGAACCGGCTGCACTGGGTCCGCGATGTGACCTTTCACGAGGACGACCACCGGGCCTGCACCGGCAACGGACTCGCCGTCGCAGCGGTCCTACGCAACACGCAATCGGATTCCACCGCGGCAACGGCGAGACCAACATCGCCAGAGCCACCCGACGCGCCAACCGCCGCCCGCACAACGTCATCGCCACCGTGACCAGCAGTTGCCCCACCACGCAAAGACCCTGAGCACCCCACGGCGACCGATTGATTTCACAAAGAGTGTTCCAGGAGATGGAACGAGGGCTTCCCTCTCTTCATGCCTGGGCGAAGCATGGGCTGCATAGGGCATCCGCACGGATGATCTATCCGCAAATATAAGCGATCGTCACCACCGAAAACACAAACCCAAACAAGTTGAAGGAGTCCGAAGGTGACCGTCCAACACCCCGCGTCGACGCCCCCAGAAGCCATTGGAGCTCTATATGACCAACTCTACCCATTCTTCCTCAACATCCTCGGACCGAACATTCACTACGGATATTGGGAACTCGATGCCGACGAGGCAACGATGGAGGAGGCATCTGACCGGCTGACAGACATGCTCATCGACCGGCTGAGGGTAGGACCCGGTGATCGAGTGCTCGACGTGGGCAGTGGCAACGGTGAGCCTGCCATGCGCCTGGCCAGGGCGACCGGCGCGCATGTCCACGGCATCAACGTCAGCCAGGTGCAGATCGACCTCGCCACCGAACGTGCCCGGGCCGCGGGCCTGGACCAGTTGGTGACCTTCGAGCACTGCGACGCCGTGTGCATGCCGTACGCGGAGATGTCGTTCGACGCGGCCCTTGTCCTGGAGTCGGGGGTTCACATCGCGCTGGAGCCGCTATTCGCCGGGATTGGTCGGGTGTTACGCCCCGGCGGGCGTCTCGTCATGGAGGACATCTTCCTCCGCTCACCCGTTCCGCCAGGCCGCCAGCATCTCGCCGCCACGTTCCTCGAGGGGATCGCCGCCCGCCCACTCGCGCAGTTCGAGGACTACCTCACCATTGCCAGGCACGCCGGGCTCCTAGTCGAGGAAATGCGCGACATCAGCGCCCACACCGGACGCAGCACCCGGGTTGTTGTCGAGCGGTTGACCAGCGAGGCCGACGCAATCGAGTCGACGTTCGGAACTGACGCTACGAAGGCGCTGTTCTCCACGTGGACCGCGGGGGGGATGGTCCCCGAACTGGGCATCATGATTATGACCGCGATTCGTGCGGAGCAAACACCGTGAACACCGGCAGCACCACGGCGGCAAAACTCACGATGAAGACCCGGCCCTGACCTAAAAGGTCAGGGTGGGCAAGGACTCCCGGGCAGCCTCGGAGGCACGGCGGCATGACCCGCGTCGGTACTCGCCGAGGCCGGGGCCGAGCGGGCCTGCGGACCTGCGCGGTTCTGCCTGCCGCGGCGGTGGACTTGATCCACAGCTTCGCTACAGCACGACGACGTTATCGGAGATGACCATATGACCGAGATCAGCTTGGTCGGCAACACAGATCGCGAACAAGGCGTTATCGATAAAGGCGAGGCTGTGTTATTTGGATTCTCTCCGTCCAATCCGTTCTACAGCCCGCAGTCAATGACAGAGTTCATCGAGTGGGGGGTCAAAAATTTCGCCAATGTGCACGTTCTCCTGCCAGGGTATGAGGCGGCATTCCGCTTCATAACGGCTGGGATCCCACCGCGGCAGGCTGTGCGCAAGACGATCCGCATCGTCCATAAAATTCGCTGTGTCGCCCGCCGGTCACTCGTAGCGGCGGGGTATGAGGACCCGGACAGGTACGTGCATGTGTGGTCGCGCTTCGCCGGAAATCAGCGCTACCGGCAATTGCGTGAGGCGGTGGAGCGCGCCTACGTCACTGTTCCGGAAGTGCGCGAGGTGATCAGGGCGATGACCACCAGCGCGCTGTCCGGCATCGTGCAGGACACTCCGACCGAAGCTCAGGTCGATGCCAACGTATGCTACATATTCGCCGAGGCGCCAATGCTGCTGGATGCACCCGGCGTGCTGAGATACACCTACACTGTTATGACCTATCACCGACCTATTCCGCTGTACGAGGTGGCGCTGACCGGGATCGCCCCGGAACTGATACCACCGGCCGGCCATGCCGTCGGACTATTAGCCGCCACCGATAAGGAAGGACCCTTCTCGTGAAGGACACTAATTCTTCGCGAGTAGCCCCGGGTGGGATTCCCGAGATTCTGCGGTTGCCATTCCCGTCCGGTCCACATGGCACCATCCCACCGCTCTATATGCAGCTACGCGAGCATCGACCGGTCGCTCGGGTCGAATTGCCGTCCGGCGGATGGGCCTGGCTGCTGACCCGGCGCTCGGACATCACCAAGATCGGCTCCGATCGGCGATTTTCCCGGAACCTGACGAAACCAGACGGAATTCGGATCGCTGGCGATGACTTCAACTCGGTGCCCGGCGGAATCTTCAACCTGGATCCGCCGGACCATACCCGTGTTCGGCGGATCGTGCAGCGGTTCTACAGCCCCGAGGCCGCACGGCACCGTGCCCCGATCATTGCGCGGCGCGCGAACGAACTGATCGATGCCATGGAATTCGGTATCAACCCGACCGATGTGTACCCGGTGTATGCAGTCCCGTTGGCGTTGCACCTGGCATGCGACATGATGGATGTGCCGTTGGAGCAGCGACAAATGATAGTCCCCGACCTGCACAACCAGGTCGACTTTGCCAAGGACTCAGCACTTATCGCCGCGTCCACCGGAAAGGTTCTGGAATTCGCCGGCGAGGTGATCAAGGCGAAACGCGCTGAACAACTGAGCCCGGACAACGACCCGATCAGCGCGCTCATCGAGGCGTGCCGACGGGAAGAGATCTCCGAACAGGAATTGCAGGCTACGGTGATGTACCTGTTCATCACCTCGGCCGAACCGATCACCGGACCAGTCGCGGTCGGGATCTACACCTTGACACGGTACCACAGCCAACTCGCACAAATCCTCGGCCGAAAAACTGACGAGTTGTGGGACGCCGCGATATGGGAGCTGCTGCGCTATCACCACAACGGGTTCATTTCCCTGCCTCGTATGGCGACCGAGGATGTGACGCTGCACGGCGTCACGATTAGAGCAGGCGAGGCGGTCCTGACCCCCTGGATCGCGGCGACCTGGGATCCAGACCATTATCGCAGACCCGAACAGTTCTGGATCTACCGATCACAAAAGGAGGATCCGGCGGTTACCTTCGGCACCGGCCCGCACTTCTGCTTGGGGGCCAACGTAGCGCGGATCTATCTGCACACCGCGCTGCGAACCCTGTTCGAACGATTGCCCGGATGCACCTTGGCCGTCAAACACGAGGACGTGGCCTGGGAACCCGACGAGTTCCTGTTCACCCGCCCCATCGAACTCCCGGTTACGTGGTGACCGCGATGCGTGCCACCGCAGAAGGCCATGTCGTCACCGACCTGCAGGCTCACGGCCTGCGTCACCTGCCGGCGGACCTGCCCCAGTACCAGGAGCAAGAGGTCATTGTCTATCTCGCGTCCGGCCCCGTCGCGGCGTCGTGAACGCGGTTCTCAACGCCAGCATGAGCACCGCCAAGGTCCTGCGGCACCTGGCCGACAACAACGCGCAGGAGACGCTGGACAAGATCCGGCAGCTCGTCGGACCACCGACGACGGAGTAGCTGTCAGTCCGACTCGCGTGCCGAGGCGTCGAACCGGCTGTAGTAGCCGGGACTGTCCAAATAACGGGTCGGTGGTGACGGTGGGTAGCCGTCAGTGCAGGAGGATACGGTGGCGGAGGAGATCGAATCCGGCACGGCCGTGCATCTGTCTCATGATCCGTT
>NZ_JBVJVY010000143.1:0-4272 GCF_055603265.1 Streptomyces sp. NPDC037288 | reverse complement strand
GTGGAATCACCACGCCAACGACGAGGGGCCCTGCCTCGTCACCACCCCCGCTGACCAGCCCATTTCACCCTCCAGCACAGGATGAAAGAGGTTCACTGGGCCGTACCTGCCAATCGGCGAGTACGGCCCGTATCCCGAGCGGCTGCGGCAGCAGTTCGAAGAGTGCTGCCAAGTCCCCTGCGGGGGGTGGATGACCTGGGGTTGATCGACTTGGGAGGGCCTGTACGTGGATGCCTGCCGTCATACAAAGGGACCGGGTTCGGCCGGAGGCGATCGCGCATGGCCATCTCCCGGAAGCGGAAGCAACTTCTCTAGGCGGCTCGGACCCATGAACGTGCTTCACTTCCTTCCTAGTTGACGGCCCGTTCGCACTCCACTGGAGGCAGGCTGCCTGCGGCGATGTGCCTGGGGCACGTGTTGTAGAAGCCCGCAATCCACGTGGCGATCTTCTCGGATCTCGCCGAGTTCACAGACGATGTCTTCGCATACCTGGCCTACGCAGGCCAGCGTGGCTACGGTCGGCGGTACGTGCGCGGACTGATCCTGGACGGCAGGCGCAAGTCGGTGGAGCCGATGGGGATCGACTGGGGAGATGGCTGATCACCTCGGTTACGAGGCCGGAGATCCGGCCGGACGGGGCTCGGGCAACTCCCGTAAGCCAGCTACTCAAAGACGCTCGCCAGGGTGGCCGGCCGGGTCACGGTGGGGTGCCCAGGGATCACAGGTCCGAGTTCGAGCGGGTGATCGTGCCTAAGGGCTAGCGGCATCTGGCCCAGGTCGACGACACGATTCTCTCGCTGTACGCACGGGGCATGACCACCCGCAACATCACCGGGCACCTGAAGGAGGTTTACGACAGCGAGGTCTCTGCGGCCCTGGCGTGGAAGATCACCGATGCGGTCGCGGACGAGGTAACTGACTGGCAGACCTTGATGAACACCTCGTCGAAGTACCATTTGTCACCCGGCCTGCGGGGAAGCAGGGCGACCGCGTACGCCGGGCCGAACCGGTCGCACCACTGCCGGACGCTCTCGTGAGAGACGACGATCCCGCAGGCCGGCAGCAACTCCTCGACCTCACGGAATGGCAGCGGAAAGCGGTGATACAGCCACACCGCGCGCGAGATGATCTCCACCGGGAACCGGAACCCACGGTACGACGGCAACCCCGTCACCACCACAACCCCACCCGTGAAGATCAACAAACCCGACAATCACCCCGGACCCGCGACACCCTCAAGTCGACGACGCCGTGGTGAGGCCAAGCCGTACGGCGTCTGCCAGACACTCGAGCTCGCACACAGTATCTCTGGCCGGAAGGGCTTCCTTGAGCTTCCAGGCGATCGTCACCCAGACGGCGAGGAGAGTCCGCCGTGTAATCGTTCGACGGGTGGTGGGCGGGTTATGTGGGACTTTCATGAGGTCATGGCTGCCCTGGCCTGCCCCTTGTCCATGCCGGGACCGGGATGCCGGGCGTGTCGCCGGGGTGCCGTATTTCGGCAGAGACGCGGTCCGGGCTGCGCCGCCGTAGGGACAGGAACAGATGCCGGGTACTGTCGGGGAAGGCGGCCTGTCCGTCGGGCGGAAGGATAAGGCGTTACCGTCCCGCCAGTCGCCGCTGTCCTCTCATTGCTTCAGGTCTGGCGGGGCACCTTGAGCTGGTCCCAGGTCCGGCGATCGGGGTGCCCGTGCGCGGCCTGGCGGGTGTGTCCCTGCTCGCGCTGCCAGCACGCGTACGAGGCCCGGTCGGCCTCGCCCCATCGTGGTCCGGGCCCGACCGTGTACCGGCCGCAGCCGACGGCGACGAGACGCTCACCCATCGCGGTGATGATGGGTGAGTTGGTGCCGGTGCGGAAGAACGCCGCGCCGGGAAAGGGCTCGTATCGGCTGGCTGATGCCGTGCTCCTCGTGGTCGTGTCACTGTCGGCGGCCGCGGTGGCAAGGCGGGCGGCGATGCGCTTGCGCATCGTCGGCATGGAGAACGACGGGTCGATTTTCCGGCTGGTCCACTCCTTGTGGCCGATCACCGATGTGGCATGCCAGTCGTGGGCCCGGCAGATCGCGGCAGCCGTCCGCTCGACAGCCGCCAGTTGTGCCCGCGAGTACAGGTCGCGGCCGTCGCCGAGGTTTTCGATTTCGAAGCCGTAGAAGAAGCTGTTGCCATCAACCTGGTCGCGTCCTGGACTGTGCGGAATCCTCCGGTCGGCCGTGACGTCGTTCAGGACGGGGAGCGAACCGCGCCCCGCGTGGTTGGTCCGGCCGTAGCCGACGAGGTGGACGGTACCGTCCTTGGCGATGAGACCGATGCATAGCGGGCCGGGTAACTGCATGTAGCCGTTAATCACTAACTCCAGTGAGTCACGGCCGGCCGTGTGGTGGAGCATGATGCCCCGGACATCGCAAAAGGGGCCCATGTGGTCGCGGTTGTGTGTGCGCCAGTGGCCGTGTTGCCGGACCATGACGCCCTCGCGCCTGAGGGCGTCCAGGAACTTCGCGGCAGACAGCGGTAAGGACACGTAAAGCCTCCTGGATGATCAGGGTTCGTCTTCAGCGTTGTCCGGCAACACGGCACGAAAACCATCAGCCAGGGTGAACCATGACGGTCATGGCCTGGCATGTTCGAGTGAGAACGCCGGCGTCGTCAACTTGAGGGTGTCGCGGATCCGGGATGGTTGTCGGGTTTGTTGATCTTCACGGGTGGGGCTGTGGTGGTGACGGGGTTGCCGTCGTACCGTGGGTTCCGGTTCCCGGTGGAGATCATCTCGCGCGCGGTGTGGCTGTATCACCGCTTTCCGCTGCCATTCCGTGAGGTCGAGGAGTTGCTGCCGGCCTGCGGGATCGTCGTCTCTCACGAGAGCGTCCGGCAGTGGTGCGACCGGTTCGGCCCGGCGTACGCGGTCGCCCTGCTTCCCCGCAGGCCGGGTGACAAATGGCTCTCCCTGCGAGCGGCAGTACCTGTGGCGCGCGGTGGACCAGGACGGCCATGTGCTCGACATCCTCGTGCAGTCCAAACGGGACGCCAGGGCCACCAGGCGGTTCATGGGCAAGTTGATGAAGAAACAGCGCCGGGTACCGCGGGCGCTGGTCACCTACGAGTGCCGCTCCTGCGGCGCCGCGCACCGTGTGCTGAGCCGTCAACACCGCTCCCATAAGGGCCTCGACAACACGCCGAGATCAGCCAACGAGGCAGCGCGAACGCGCGATGAAAGGCTTCCGCTCACCCCGTCAGCCCAACCGGCCGAGGGAGTTCGAAACCCCGGAGTGGAAGCCAGACGGGGTCCGGCGGACTTCCCACCCATACACCAGCCCGCGCGGATGGCATAGCGCCGCCGCCAGTCGGTGGTTTTCTCGTCCTTCCTCACCTGCGTCTGGATCTTCTGCTGGGGCTCGGTCAGCAGGAAGATGTGGCGTCCCTTGCCGTCGATATTGCCGGTGTACTTCAGCCTGTCGCGCATTCCCGGCATGCCTTGCGAGGAAAGAGAACGGACAGGCGGGGGTGTCCGTCGCCCAGGGCTGGTTTTCCAGGGCGGGCTGGTGATGCCGTGCGGGCAGGCCATGGTGCGGGCCTCCCAGTCGATGTGGAAATCCTCTTTGGTGAAGCCCGGCCGCTGGGCGGCCTGCGGGTCGGGCGCGGCCCGAGCACGGGGAGGCCCCATGTGACGGCGGCTTGGTGGATGCTGTCCGGGGTGACGTAGCCGCCGTCGACGACGTGCTCAAGTGGCTGAAAGCCCTGGCGGGTCAGCTGTTTGTGGATGTCGTCGAGGGCATCGGCGTCCTGCTGTGGCGCCGGGCGGGTGACTACCTGGACGATGACGTTCGGGCTCGTGTCGTCACAGGTTTCTGTCTGGTGTTCCGGTAGCCGATCCAGTCGCGCTGGCCGACCGCGGGCTGCTCAGGCGCCGTCGTCTGCAGTGCCGGCCGACCAGTCCGGCGGCTCGCGTCAGCCGCGCGGCACGGCGGCGGCCACATCCGCTGCCTTCCCGCCGGAGCACGGCATGCGCCCGCGGGGGCTCCGCAGGTTCCGCGCGAGCGCGTAGGAACCTGGGTGATTTGCTCGGTCAGCTCAGCGTCACGGACGGCGCGAGGGCCCGGGGGCACCGGTCCGGCGGGCGTAGAAGGCGGCACGGGAGACCCGCAGCAGTTCACACGCCCGCTTGATGCTGTGATCGCCCTGCCTCCTCCGCCTCGATGAACGGGTGCACCGTCACCGGGTCTCCTTCGCGAAGAAAGCCGTGGCCCGCTTGAGGACCTCCACGTCCTCCCGCAGCCGGCG
>NZ_JBVJVY010000142.1:0-4277 GCF_055603265.1 Streptomyces sp. NPDC037288 | reverse complement strand
GATAAGGAACCAACGAGGCCCCCGGACTGTGATGTTGAGACTTCAGACATCTCGCTCAACAGTCCGAGGGCCTCGCCCGTTACTCGACCGGCCTCATCACCCGATCGGTGGCCAAATTGAAAAGCCTCCGGAGTGCAAATCGTCGACCGGCAGTGGACGCCCTGCCCCTGCACCGCCACGAGTGGCACGGCGACGGGAACTACACACTGCGGCCCGAGGCGTATGCCCAGTGACGCGCCGGACCCCTTCGACCAGCCCAGCCCCGACCTCTCCTGGCTCTGCCACCCCGCTCTGACCGGAATGCCAGCCCAGGAGTGGGACACGCTGATTACCGCACTCCACGGGGACCAGCGGGAAGCACACCTGGACAAACGGCACGGCCACCGGCCCCCCTGGCAGGCCCGGGCACTGGACGGCGCCCCTTGCTTACCCTCGCCGACCGGCTCCTGGTCACCCTCCTCCACTACCGGCTTGGGCTCCCGCAGGCCGCCATCGCCTGCCTCTTCGGCGTCACCCCCCGAAACCATCAACCGGCGCATCCGCGACATCCGCCAACTCCTCGGCGCGGCCGGACACAGCATCCATCGCACTAACCAGCAACTCACCACCTGGAACAGCTTTACAACCACGCGAGCGGGGCAGGAATCACCGTCCCGCTCAAGATCAAAACAGCGAGTTAATGATCCGCAGTCCCTAACTCATGACCATTGTGTCAACGCCTGCGTGCGCACACGGAAGGAAACCAGCATGGAAATCATTGACGGTCAGCTCCACGCCAACCAGATCGGCCCCTACTGGCAGGAGGTCGACCTCGAAACCACGCTCAACGCCACAATCGTCGCCATGGACGCTGTGGGCGTGCACGGTGCCGTTCTCGACGAGTTCACCGGCCTCGACGACCAGTTCCACATGCTTCCCGGGAGCTACCACGCGAACGGGGCATGGCGCCCCGAGCGGCCGTTCTCGGAGCTGTCGGTCGCCAAGTACCCGGATCGGTTTGTCTGGCTGAGCCGGGTGGACTATAAAGACCCTGAACTCGAGGACATGGTTGCCGCTCTGCGTCAGAAGCCGGGGTGCGTCGGCATCCGTGTTCACGCGGAGTTCGACGGTAATACTTGGCGCGACCCGGAATTCGAGCAGGGCGGCTACAGCAGGCTGTTCGCGGCTTGTGAGGCCGAGCAAGTGCCGGTATTCATCATGGTCAACCCCCGCGTGGAGACTCTCGAGCCGTATCTGCATCAATTCCCGGACCTGAAGTTCATCATCGATCACATCGGAATCGCCTGGCCCACGGCAGACATCGCGCCAACCGAGCGGTACAGCCGACTGGACAAAATCCGGTCCCTGTCCAAGTACGGCAATCTGCACTTGAAGTGGTCGCACATCGAGCGCCTCGCGAGTGAGCCCTACCCATACCCCGACCTTATTCCGCACTTCCGCAAGGTCGTCGACGCCTACGGTGCCGAGAGGATCCTGTGGGCCAGCGACCACACGCAGGCCGTCAAGCCCGGGCTGTCGCCCCACCCGGCGCCGTACTCCCACAGCCTGCACTACCTACTGGATTCGGATGCGTTCTCCGTAGCCGAGAAGGAATGGATGCTCGGCCGCACCATCCGCAGCGTGCTGAACTGGAGCCCTTTTCACGTGTAGATCATGAGGGTGAGGATCCCTGCGGCGGCTGACGTCAGAACCGGCCATCGCTACGGATCCCTTGCCACTTCCACCCAGAAGTTCGGGGGCGTACGTTCTGCCCCCCGCCCAGCCGAAGACGAGTCCAGGCCGGCGGGGCCGGTCAGCCCTGCAGCGCGAACCCTCGAGAAGACGTGTCCGCTGCTGGATGCCCAGGCCACGCACACGACGGCTCTCGGAGATCCTCATCCCGTCGAAGATCGGGTCGAGTACGAACCATGCAGAGAGTGCAGTTTGGTGTCACACTGATTTGACACTCTGTCGTCATGCTGGTTCGTTTCCTGTGGGGATCTCTGCCTCGTACCCGCCGGTGAGGAGTTCGCGCAGGTGGGCGGGGGTGGTGGTGTAGGTCTGGGTTCCGGTGTGGGACAGGGCGAGGGTGGCCAGTGCCGATCCCAGGTGGGCGCATTGTGAGGGGGCACGTCCTGCGGCCAGGGCGGCTAGGTATCCGGCGCGGAAGGCGTCGCCGGCGCCGGTCGGGTCGGCGATGCGGTCGGCTGGGACGGCGGGGATGTCTATGGGTGGGGCGTCGGCGCGTTCGATGCGGCTGCCCTTCTTGCCCAGGGTGGTGACCCAGGTGCCGACCTGGTGCAGGACGTCGGCATGGGTCCAGCCGGTCTTGGCGAGGAGCAGTGCGTGTTCGTACTCGTTGGTGAACAAGTGGTCGGCGCCGTGGACGAGTTCAGGGATCTGGTCGCCGTTGAGCCGGGCCAGTTGCTGGGCTGGGTCGGCGGCGAAGGGGATGCTGTGGGTGCGGCAGGCTTGTGTGTGGTGGAGCATGGCGGTCGGGTCGTCGGCGGCGATGAGGACGAGGCCGGCGCCGCCGTGGCCGTGCAGGACGGTGGCGAGGTCGATGCCGGCGGCCTCGGACATTGCTCCTGGGTAGAAGGATGCGATTTGGTTGCCGTCGGGGTCGGTGGTGCACAGGAAGCGGGCGGTGTGCCGGGTTGGGGATACGTGGACGGCCGAGATGTCCACGCCCCGGTCGGCCAGCCTCCGCCCGTGGCCGTCCGGGAAATCGGGGCCGGCGGCGCCGATCAGTAGCGGGCGGTGGCTCAGCTGCGCAAGCCCGTAGGCGATGTTGGCGGTGACTCCTCCGTCGCGGATCTCCAGCGTGTCGACCAGGAAGGAGAGGGAGACGTGGTGGAGGTGGTCGGGCAGTAGCTCGTCGGTGATGCGGCCGGGGAACGTCATCAGGTGGTCGGTGGCGATGGAGCCGGTGACAGCGATCCGCATGTCAGCATCCCGCCGCGCGCCGCAGTGCGTCTACGCGATCCGTGCGTTCCCAGGTGAAGTCGGGCAGCTCGCGGCCGAAGTGGCCGTAGGCGGAGGTCTGGGTGTAGATCGGGCGGAGCAGGTCGAGGTCGCGGATGATGGCGGCCGGGCGCAGGTCGAAGACCTGGCGGACGGCGCGCTCGATCGCCGTCTGTGGTATGGCGGCGGTGCCGAGGGTCTCGATGAAAAGGCCGACCGGCTCGGCCTTGCCGATGGCGTAGGCGACCTGGATCTCGCAGCGGCGGGCGAGGCGGGCGGCGACGACGTTTTTGGCGACCCAGCGCATGGCGTAGGCGGCCGAGCGGTCCACCTTAGAGGGGTCTTTGCCGGAGAAGGCGCCGCCGCCGTGGCGGGCCATGCCCCCGTAGGTGTCGATGATGATCTTGCGGCCGGTCAGGCCGACGTCGCCCATCGGACCGCCGATCTCGAACCGGCCGGTCGGGTTGACCAGCAACCGGTAGCCCTCAGTGTCCAAGTGGATGCCGTCGTCAGCGAGGCGGGCCAGTTCGTGCTCGACGACGTGGGTACGGATGTCGGGTGCCAGCAGGTCGTCCAGGTCGACGTCGGTAGCGTGCTGGGCGGAGACGACGACCGTGTCGAGGCGGACAGCCCGGCTGCCTACGTACTCGACGGTGACCTGGGTCTTCCCGTCGGGGCGCAGGTAGGGGGCAATACCCTCCTTGCACACGCGGGTGAGCCGGCACGCCAGCCGGTGAGCCAACTGGATGGGCAGCGGCATCAGTTCCGGCGTCTCGTCGCAGGCGTAGCCGAACATCAGGCCCTGGTCGCCGGCCCCCTGCGCGTCCAGCGGGGCAGCGTCTGCGCCGTTGCCGTCCACGCCCCTTGCGATGTCCGCAGACTGGACACCGATCGACACGGACACCCCGCAGGAGCGGCCGTCGAAGCCCTTGCTGGAGGCGTCGTAGCCGATGTCGAGGACGGCATCGCGGACCAGACCCGGGATGTCCACATAAGCCGTGGTGGTGACCTCGCCGGCGACGTGCACTTGGCCGGTGGTGATCAGGGTCTCCACGGCGACCCGCGAGTGCGGGTCCTCCGTGAGCAGGGCATCGAGGATCGTGTCGCTGATCCGGTCGGCGGTCTTGTCGGGGTGCCCCTCGGTCACGGACTCCGAGGTGAACAAACGGCGGGACATGGCTCTCCCTGGGGTTGCAGCGGCTGCTGGCTGAGGGTGCCGGGCCGGCGAGCCCTCTCCCTGGCCTTGTCAAGTTGCTGATGGGGCAGGCGAGTTGAGGTGTGCTCGGGTGGTGAGGGTGGCCGCGGTCAGGCGGTCGTGGCCAGGAGGGTGGTGC
>NZ_JBVJVY010000141.1:2008-4554 GCF_055603265.1 Streptomyces sp. NPDC037288 | reverse complement strand
CCATCCGCATACCTCACACACCACGGGATACAGCCACCCATCCATGCCCATCAGGGACTTCGTGAAGATTCACCCCGACGAGCTGAAGTCAGTAAGGAACCCACGAGGCCCCCGGACTGTGATGTTGAGACTTCAGAAGCCGTATCTCAACCGAACTTGATCGTGTGATTCCTGCTGGTCAGGAATGGTCTCGCTCGGGGTGAGGGAGGAATGCGGCGTCTTGTGTCCGCTTGATGGTCGAGGGGTGCGCGGTGGCGTCGGTGCTGGGAATGCTGGAGGAGCGCGAGGCGGCTGCCCGGGTGCGGGTGGAGGGTCTGCGGGAGGAAGTGGCGCGGCTGACCGGGGTGTTGGAGGCCGCGGAGATCGAGCTGGACCGGCGGGTGATCGCGAGGGAGGAGCTGGTCGAGGCCCTGGCGGTCTCTGCGGCCGAGTCGACTGCCGTGACCGAGGCCGGGGCGGAGCGGGAAACCGCGTCCTCACCCGTGCCGGGCTCGACGGTGCCGCCCTGGCGGGACGGGTTGCCGGTGACGGTTCTGGCGCCGGACTATCAGCGGCTTCTGGGTGTGCTGGAGGAGGGGCGATCAGCGGGCAGGGGGCCGCTGAAGGCCAGGGAAATCGCGGTGGAACTGGGCTTGGAGACGACTCCGGCGAAGGTCGAGGGAGTGCGCTCGAAGGCCAGGCGCCTGGCGGAGCGCGGGTGGCTAGTGCAGGAGTCGTCGGGGACGTTCAGCGCCGGCCGGCGGCCCGTGGCCGTGCCAGACGCCGGCCCATCCGCGTGATCATCGACCACCGGATCATCGCTTCGCTGGTGGCGGGCAGGGTTTCGTAATCCCTCGCCAGACGGCGGGAGTTCATCAGCCATGCGAATGTGCGCTCGGCCACCCAACGCCTGGGGAGCACCACGAATCCCTTCATGTCGTCGGTGCGCTTGACGATCTGCAGGGTGAGGGCGAGTTTGTTGCGGCACCAGTCGACCAGGGCGCCGGTGTAGCCGCCGTCGGCCCAGACGAGAGTGATGTCGCGGTGCAGGCGGCGCAGCAGGGGCAGCAGGCCCGCCGCTGCGTCCCGGTCGCCGATGTTCGCGGCGGTGACCGCGACGACCAGCAGCAGACCGAGCGTGTCGGTCACGATGTGCCGTTTGCGGCCCGGCACCTTCTTCCCGCCGTCGTAGCCGCGTGAGGCGGCCGGCACCGTCGCGGCGGCCCGCACCGACTGCGCGTCGATGATCCCCGCCGTGGGCTCGGCCTCACGGCCCTCGCGTTCCCTCACTCGCCCGCGCAACCGGTCGTGGAATTCTGTGATCAGCCCGTGCTCGCGCCAGCGGCGGAAGAAGGCGTAGATCCGGCCCCAGTCGGGGAAGTCCGCGGGCATCGCCCGCCAGGAGATCCCGCCCGCGACCAGATACCGGATCGCGTCCAGCATCTGGCGGTGGCAGTAGCCCTCCGGCTGCCCGCCTCGCCCCTGGAGCCAGGCCGGCACCGGCAGCAACGGCCGGATGGCCGCCCACTCCGCGTCCGTCATGTCCGACGGATACCGGCGCACCCGATCGGGATGATCGGCCGCGTTCCCGTACACGTGCGCGAGGCAATCACACGATCGAGAGCCCGAGTTGAGAACAGCGGGCGGTGGCGCGTACAACTGCGACAACGGGGCCTCCTGGAACTGCTTGGTTCGGTTTGCACCTCCGAGCTACCAAGGGGCCCTGCCCCCATGCACCGACCACCAGAAGATCACCCCAGCGAGAAACCTGTTCGACTCGCACCTTCCATGATCGGTTGAGATACCGCTTCTCAGACATCTCGCTCAACAGTCCGAGGGCCTCGCCCGTTACTCGACCGGCCTCGTCACCCGATCGGTGGCCAAATTGAAAAGCCTCCAGGATCCGCCCCCACCCAGTTCCTACGGCCCATCACGCACTCGCGTCGGCGGGGCCATCCTTCTGACGACCCAAGAGATTCCGGGAACAGGCGATCTCACGTCAGGGACCGGAACACTTGTCCAATGATGTTGTCAAGCCGCCGCACACGGCGATTCGATCTTGATAGCGCAGACCGTAACTGATTGGGTCTCAGAGGACGTCACCTGGCAGCGGGCCAGGGCGAAGACGGCTCGGACATGGCGCTTGCACGCGCGGAAGCGTCACCGGTGCGGATGCTGATCAGTGCCGAGGCCGGCGAGACGCCGCCCACGCCGGAAGGGCTCGTTGCGGAAACGCCGACCGACGGTCCCACAAACGAGCCCCACAACCGGGAGATGGCCAAGAGGGCCCCGGTCAGTGCTTGAGAGACCTCAGCCGACTCGTCGGCTCGTCACCGCTCCCAGACACCCTGGACGACTACCGATCCTCGCGGGCCCGATCCTCACGGGCCCGATCTTCACGGGCCCGATCTTCACGGGCCCGATCCTCGCGCTTGGCCTGCTCGCCGCGCTTGACCTCCTCGCGCTTGACCTCCTCGCGCTTGGCCTGCTCGCCGCGCTTGACCTCCTCGCGCTTGACCTCCTCGCGCTTGGCCTGCTCGCCGCGCTTGACCTCCTCGCGCTTGACC
>NZ_JBVJVY010000141.1:0-1910 GCF_055603265.1 Streptomyces sp. NPDC037288 | reverse complement strand
CCTGCTCGCCGCGCTTGGCCTGCTCATCGGTGTTTTGCGCTTCGGCCCTGGCCTTCGGATCGTGCCCGACGTTGCGCAGGTAGCTCTTGGGGTCTCGAATCTCTTGCCAGATGCCGTTCCGGTCCAAGCCGTGGCCCACGAGGTGGGTGTAGCCCCGTGTGGAGGATCCAGCCGTGAAGCTGTGCCAGGACCCGTCCGGGGCCTGCCCGTAGAACTGTGTGCGCCGGTATTGCGGTTGCTGAGGCTGCCTAGGCTGCGGATTCCTGTTCGGAACAGGATGGTTACCCCTGTTGTCCGGAAGCGGAGACTGCGGGTAGTACCGCCGCCATACTGTAGCGATCTCCGCACGGCTAGGTAACTGTGGAGCACCGTCGCCGATATAAGGCCTCATAACTTCGTCGGGATCACCCGGGTTGTACATGTTCCCGCCGCTTGAGTGCCACAATCCAAGAGCATGACCAATTTCGTGTACAGCTACACTGATTTGCTTGGAAAACCGTGGGGAATTTCCGGCGAGCGTCCTGCCGTCGAATAAGGAATAGTCAAGCCCAATATCACCGTGCCTGCATCCGGTTTCATAGCACTCGTTCAGTTGAGCCAAGCCCAGACGATTCCCCCCCAGATTTCTTCGGCCGAAGAACAAAGTGGGAGTGTCCCTGGGCCCGGCCGGCCTGAGTAAGCCATTACCACCGAGTTTGGTATTCCAGATCCCTACGGCCCGCTCAATCGCGCTCCTTGTCGTGCGGTCGGCGCTCCACCCGATGGTGTAGTGAATGACGGGCGCCTGCCGCGTTCCCGAGGGCTGCATACGGTACAGCCACGGGGTGACAGCCGCCGAACTGGTGGTGGCGTTCGCTATTTGGAAAGCTCCAGTTACGGCCAAGGTGGCGGTCGTCGCGGAGAGAACACGCTTGTACGTCTTTGCCTTGCTGGCCTGCTTCTCCAAGCGATGCCGGCCGTGCCTCTTGCCCTCGCCTGTCATCTTCTTTCCCTTCCTGCTGCTGCGCTCGCGTCATGCAGTTGATACGCGAAGCTTCTGATCCCACCTGTCCGAGGGCTCTCTATACTGCCCTCGACCGGGAATTGACACAGAGTGCCATTAACACACTGGTCGACGGGCTCCGTCGCACTCTCGCGGCGCTCCATACCCTTGCCCCACCACAGCACGCGCCATGGAATTCAGCCATTGCTCACGCAGACCGTATATGCGGCTGGAGACTGCGGCCGACAGCTCACCCGACACAGAGCCACCCGGACGCCGCACTCGCAACAGAATGCGCAAACAGCAGGCGACAACCTGCCAGTACGATTCTCACGCTTCTCGATTCCTACCGAGTGACACCCAGCGACGGACGAACGCTCCACGCGATCCCCTGACTGGGAAATGGGCACAAGGAAATCCGGTTCCTGATTGCGCTCCAGTCTTGCTGTCCAGACCGCGCTGCGCTATATGCACATCACCTATAACTGTGGAGAAGCCTGTGTCCAGACTTCACATTCCCGGATCTACTACATTATCTGGGCCTCCGGATCCAGGGAGACCTGGACGACGCCAGAAGGCTGTGATCCAAACAACAGCGGGCAGCGGCAAGGCCGCCGCCAATCCATTCGTGCAGAGGGCGCCTGGAAGGTAACCAGTCAGGCCCGCATGCCTTGCAACCGCTGTGAAAAGACCAGTTGGACGGGCCTGCGGCCCGCTACTTGCAACTACGCAACGTCAGTGCGGGATTGTTGATGTCCCGCGGTGCCAAAGTGAACGGTCCCCTCCCCGTGGATGCGGGGAGGGGACCGTTCACAGTTGAGTGAGAGAGGCTGGTGGGTTTCTTAGATGGCGGCTCCGGTGGTCTTGCGGCGGCGGAGGTAGTAGCCGGCGCCGAGGGTGAGCAGTCCTGCGGCGGCGCTGCCCACGG
>NZ_JBVJVY010000140.1:0-4708 GCF_055603265.1 Streptomyces sp. NPDC037288 | reverse complement strand
GACCCGGCACTTCGAACCCTCCGCGGCCCGTGCGGGCGTGTGGTGGCTGGCGCAGGTCGAAGACCGCAACCACAACCACATCACCCTCGAACGCGACGCAGACGACATCCTGCTGGAGGTCACCCACTCCGGCGGCTACCGCATCCGGGTCACCACCGCCGAGGCCGGCCGCCACATCACCGGCCTGCACGCGGTGACCGGGGACGGATCCATCCGTCTGCGCGGCTACCTCCACGACGAGTCGGGAAACCTGACCGAGGTCCGCAACGCCGCCGACGCTCCGACCGGGTTCACGTACGACTCGGCACACCGCATCACCGGCTGGCGCGACAGCAACGACACCGTCTTCGCCTACGTCTACGACGCACAGGGCCGGGTCGTGGAGACGCACGGCAGCGACGGCATCCTCAACTCCCGCATCACGTACGGCACCCCGGACGCCGACGGCGCCACCACCGTCACCTACACCGACTCCCTCGGCCACGCCACGACCTACCGCGCCAACCGGCACGGGCAGATCGTCGCCATCACCGACCCGCTCGGGAACACCACCACCCAGAGCTGGGACAGCCGCGACCACCTCCTCAGCCGCACCGACCCCCTGGGCCGTACCACCCGCTGGGAATGGGACGCCGCCGGTGACCTCGTCTCCGTCACCACCGCGGACGGCACGGCAAGCCGCATCTCCTACAACGACCTGCACCTGCCCGTCCGCATCACGGACCCCCAGGGCGCCACACAACTGCAGACCTTCGACGAGCGCGGCAACTGCACCAGCCGCACCGCACCCGACGGCACCGTCCATCGCTTCACCCACCACCCGACCGGCGCGGTCGCCACCGTCGTCAACCCGCTCGGTGACACGCTTCGCGTCGACGCCGACGCCGCCGGTCTGCCGCTCGCCCTGGAGGACACGCACGGCACCCGCACCACCTACCGGCGGGACGCGTGCGGGCGCACGGTCGCCGTCACCGATCCGCTCGGCGCGACGACCACCCTGGCGTGGGACGCCGAGGGCCGCTTGGTGCGCCGCGACTCCCCGGACGGCACCACCGAGTCCTGGACGTACGACGGCGAGGGGAGTTGCACCGGCCACACCGATCCGCTCGGGGGGCGCACCCGGCTGCGTCACGGTGCCTTCGACCTGCTCACCGCTCGGCTCACCCCCGACGGTGCCGAGCACCGGTTCCGGTACGACACCGAGCAGCGGCTGACCCAGGTCACGAACCCCCTTGGTCTGCAGTGGAGTTACACCTACGACGCGGCAGGGCGGTTGGTCGCGGAGACCGACTTCGACGGCCGTACCACCCGCTATTCCTATGACGCGGCCGGGCAGCCCGTCGCTCGCACGAACGCCGCGGGCGAGACCATCACCTACGCCTACGACTCGGCCGGACGCCTCATCGCCAAGGACGTCGGCGGGGAGCGCACCGACTACGCGTACGACGCCGTCGGCCGGCTGACGGAGGCCGTCTCCGCCTCCTCACGCCTCACCCGCGTCTATGACGCCGGGGGCCGTATGACGGCCGAGACCGTGGACGGCCGCACCACGCACTATCACTACGACACCCTCGGGCGCCGTACCGGCCGCGTCACCCCGACCGGCGCCGCCACCCAGACCGTCTGGGACGAGTTCGGCAACCGGAGCGGACTGCGTCTGGACGGCGAGCACCATCTGGCCTTCGACCACGACCCACTGGGCCGGGAGATCCGCCGCACACTCGGCGACCGTGTCGCACTCGATTCGGGATGGGATTCCCTCGGACGTCTGGCGAGCCACACCCTCAGCACCGGCCACGGACCGCTGCGCCGACGGGAGTTCGGCTACCGGGCGGACGGCCAACCGGTCTCCGTCACGGACCGTGCCACCGGCCGGGCCGTCCACTACGAGCTGGACCCGATCGGCCGTCCGCTGACCGCCGCCGGTCCTCATGCGTCGGAGACGTACACGTACGACGCCGCAGGCAACCAGACCCACGCCGCGTGGGCCGGCACGCCCGTCGACGCCGACTCCGCCGGGGACCGGACCTTCGACGGCACTCGCGTGCTGACCGCGGGCCGCGTCACCTACCGCTACGACGCGGCCGGCCGGCTCGTCGAACGCCGCAAGAAGCGTCTCTCACGCCCGGCGGACGTCTGGCGGTACACGTGGAACGCCGAGGACCGCCTCACCACCTGCACCACACCCGACGGAGTCACCTGGCACTACGCCTACGACGCCCTGGGCCGGCGCACCGCCAAGTTCCGCCTCGCCGACGACGGGCTGACCCGGATCCACGAGACGTGCTTCAGCTGGGACGGCAGCCGTCTCGCCGAGGAAGAACAGCACGGCGGTGGCGCGGTCCTCACCTGGGAGTACGACGGCCACCGCCCGCTGGCACAGTACGAGCGCCGGCCCCTGGACCAGGACCGGGTCGATGCCAGGTTCTTCGCCATCGTCACCGACCTGGTGGGCGCTCCGACGGAACTCGTCGACGAGCGGGGCGCCCTCGCCTGGCACACCCGCGGCACCGTGTGGGGAACGACGGCCTACAACTCCGATGCCACCGCCTACACCCCGCTGCGGCATCCCGGCCAGTACGCCGACGCCGAGACCGGCCTCCACTACAACTACTTCCGCCACTACGATCCCGAGACCGCCCGGTACACCAGCCCCGATCCGCTCGGGCTCATCCCCGCGCCGAACCCGCTCGCCTACGTCACCAATCCGCAGACCTGGTCCGACCCGCTCGGCCTGACGCCGTGCGTGCACCTCTACCACGCCACGAACCGGGCCGGGGAGCGGAGCATCCGGACCCACGGCATCGACCCGTCCTACGCGCCGCGCCCGATGGACTTCGGCAACGGGTTCTACACGACGCGCACGCGGCAACAGGCCGAGGACTGGGCCCGGATGCGGTTCGGCGACGACGGAGTGGTGCTCCATTTCAAGGTGCCGGCGCATGAGTTCGAGGCGCTGAACCGCAGGGCGTTCACCGAGAACGACCCGGAACTGTCCGACTTCGTGCGCCACTTCCGGGCCGGCGACGGGACGGAGGTGCCCAAGTACGATGTCGTCGAAGGGCCCATGCTCAGAAATGTGAAGGCCTTCATGAAGAAGGGCGCGGTGCCCCGGTGGAGCGGCGACCAGACCGTCTTCTTCGGCGACACCGGATCCCTGCTCGACCGGGCACTTCAGTGAGATTCAAGCAAGAGAGCCAACCATGAGTACTACGTTCACCATGCCCACCTCGTCCGAGACGCTGGAACTCCTGGACGCGATCGCGGACGAGATGGTCTCGGAATTCGGGATCTCGCGCGCGGAGGCCGTGGCTCGTATCAATGAGCAGTGGCACGGGCAGGACCTGTCGGACGAGGACAGCCTCGTCCTCCACGAGGAAGAGCGCTTCTGGGCGTTCACCATCTATTTCGGCGGGAACGTACCGGACTGGACCCCAGGGGCAGATCGCAGCACCTGGGCCCCCAAGCCCCCGCCGGCCGCCGATTCCGGATTCTGGACCGAGCCGGCCTAGTACACGGCGAGAGCCGTCGACTCCGCTGTCCGGAGTCGACGGCTCTCGCCGTTGAAGATCCCTGGCGCTCAGTGCCAGCTGTGCGGCGCCCGGAACCCGGGCTCGCGCTCCAGGCGGCGCCAGCCGGCCTTGGCGCGGCCTCGGTGGGTCTGGGCCGAAGGCGTCTGCGCGGCCGCGCGAGCAAGGAGGACGGCCGTGATGGCGGCGACTTCCTCGGGCTCGGCGTGGCCCTTCTCGACGCGGATGTCAGGAGTGCTCATGGGTGTCAGTCTCCGTGAGAGAGAGGTCCGCGGGGTTGCCGCGGCGGGTCCGCCCGGTTACTGCGGGGGGTTGCCGTGCTTGCGGGAGGGCAGGTCGGCGTGCTTGGAATGCAGCATCGCCAGGGACTTCGCCAGCACTTCGCGGGTCTCGGCCGGGTCGATGACGTCGTCGACCAGGCCGCGCTCGGCCGCGTAGTACGGGTGCATCAGCTCGGACTTGTACTCCTTGACCATCCGCGCCCGCATGGCCTCGGGGTCCTCCGCCCCGGCGATCTGACGGCGGAAGATCACGTTGGCCGCACCCTCGGCGCCCATGACGGCGATCTCGTTCGTCGGCCAGGCGTAGGTGAGGTCGGCGCCGATCGACTGGGAGTCCATGACGATGTAGGCACCTCCGTACGCCTTGCGCAGGATCAGCGAGATCCTCGGCACGGTCGCGTTGCAGTAGGCGTACAGCAGCTTCGCGCCGTGACGGATGATTCCGCCGTGCTCCTGGTCGACACCGGGGAGGAACCCCGGCACGTCCAGGAAGGTGACGATCGGGATATTGAAAGCGTCACACATCTGGACAAAGCGCGCAGCTTTTTCACTCGCCTCGATGTCCAGGACGCCCGCCAGCACCTGCGGCTGGTTGGCGATGATGCCGACCACCTGGCCGTCCAGGCGGGCCAGCGCGCAGATGATGTTGCGCGCCCAGCGCTCGTGGACCTCCAGGTACTCGCCGTCGTCGACGATCTCCTCGATGACCTTGGCCATGTCGTACGGCCGGTTGCCGTCGGCCGGGACCAGGTCGAGCAGGACGTCGGACCGGCGCTCCACCGGGTCGGAGGAGTCCACCCGCGGCGGGTTCTCGCGGTTGTTCTGCGGGAGGAGCGAGAGGAGGTAGCGCACCTCGGCGATGCAGGTCTCCTCGTCGTCGTAGGCGAAGTGGCAGAC
>NZ_JBVJVY010000139.1:0-4755 GCF_055603265.1 Streptomyces sp. NPDC037288 | reverse complement strand
TGTTCAGCCGAAGGCCGCTTCCATGTACGGCGGTTACCGGACCAGGTGATCAAGTTCGACACACCATTCGACGCCGGACGTTAAAGATCAAGCTAGGGGAAGACCCGAATCGGTCACGAGGGGCAGCCCCATTGCCAGCCGCAGTTCATGCTCACTGGCGGTGTCCGCGGCATCGATTTCGATGAAACCGGCGCCGGCTGCCCGGAAGAGCACCGCCATCTGCTCCACCCGGTCACGGAGCAGGTAGTCGTGGACATCGTGCAGCGGGTAGTAGCTGTTGTGATCATAGGGGTGGACTGCGTAGACCATGCCGGTCACAGGGTGTCCGTCCGGAAAAGTGAACACCTTCGCCTCCGTCACTGTGACCGAGGTGATTCCCAGGGCTCGCCGGCGAGCCGCCTTCCAGCCCAGAGCAGCCAGGACAAGGGGAGGTGGCGCCAGTACGCAGACGGCAAGGACCGCTGCGTCCTTTCCGGTCATGTCTTTGAAGGAGCCAGGCGCGTCAACAGCCAGTAACTTGCGACGCTCGTAAGGTACTTCAGTCAAGCCCACGAGTCCCTCACCCTCCCCCAGGGTGGTTGCAGCGCTCCCCTGCCCGGAGCCTTCCGCAACGTGATTCTGCGACGCTACCTGGGCGATGAGCCGACTGTCAGCGGTGCATTCGCCGCCGCTGCACGCGCCGGGGGCGCACACCCGAACGCCATTACCCCTCGCTTGACGCGCAGGGCGTGGTACACGAGTGGGAGATGTCTGCGGCCGGGCCGATGACCTGCACGTACGGTGGGAGACACGCGCCGGCGACATCAACCAGGCGCGCCCGACAGAGCAGGAACCGGACGAGCCCGATCCCGGCGAGGCCGAACGGATCTCCGGGCTGCTGCTGAACACGCCGGCCATCATCTCGGCCGACAACCACAGCCAGCGACGCTGAAGTAGCGGCCGGCGCATCCCCACTCCCGACGGAAGACGACTGGCTTCATCACCGCCTGCTCCGGCAGGCCCCTGCTCTCGCACAGCAGGCCGTCCAGCAGGACGCGGCCCGCGCCTGCCGCGGGATAGGGAACACCGTGGACGAGACCGTAGACCGCCGCCCGTCTGCTTGAGCAGGGCGTCCTTGACGACGTGCATGACGCGCCGCCGCTACGGCGGATCCTCACCACGGATTTCCTGACCGTGCTGCCCGGCGGACACCGGCCCGGACCACGGACCGTGAATGACCCTGCTGCTGAGCCGGCCCGCCATCAAGGACTTCCTCGCCGGGCAGAAGCCACCGCCAATCGGCAGGCCCAGCGGGTCCCGCGAACGGGAGCAGCGTCGGTTGGTGATCAGAAAGACAAATCATCGACGGGGAGGCGGAACTCCTCCTTGAAGCGGTCCTCGATAAGGTTCTCAAAGCAGCCGAGCCCATCGACAGGGTGTTTACACCGCTGAAGGACGGACGACTTCCCAGGCACCGCGACAGCTTCAGCCACGCCTGCCCGGGCACGCACAGGCAGCCGTGAACCGGTGCTGAAGCTGCGCCCGACCACGGCGAGCAGGGCAGCGCGTACGAGGCCCTCGCCATCGACAAGGCTCCACGCGGGGTGGCCCATCTGTCAGATCACGTCCGCCGCAACCCGGACGACCGGGCCGCATCACACCGCTGCGCCTGCGACCCGGCCAAGGACCAGGTCCTGTCCTCCCGGCTCCCCGCCGGCCACGCCGGGGGACATGCCCGCACCTCGGCCGTGAGCGACGAGGGGGTGAGGGACATCGGGACGAAGGCCCGTGCTAAAAGATCGTCGTATGTGGGTTCAGCGAGTGATCGAACTGACCGGGTGGGAGCCGCTCGGGATCCCCGTCGACTGGGCGGCGATCGAGGGAGAGCTGGGGGTTCCGCTGCCGGCGGACTACAAGGAGCTCTACGAGGTGTTCGGCGGCGGCGTCTTCAGTGAGTGCGTCTACTTTCTGGGGCGGGACGAGAGCCCCGCGTTCGACTTCCTGACACAGTGGCGGGTCGACCTGTCGGTCGACCAGGACAGCAAGTTCGGAGACGTCTCCGCCGTCGAGCCCTATGCGATCTACGCGCCGGGCGGCAAGGGGCTGGTTGAGTGGGGCTCCACCGAATGGGCCGACGAGTACTTCTGGCTGATCGATGCCGAGCGGCCGGGCGAGTACCCCGTCCTCGCGCGGTCCAATGACATCGGTGCATGGCACCGGTACGACATGTCCACCTCGGAGTTCCTCTACCGCGTCCTTGCCGATGCCGATTTTCGACCTTTCGGGATCGCGCAGTACGACCTCGGCACGACGTTCGAGCCCGGCTCCGGCGACGGCGAGTGACGGTGTGCCGAAGCCCTACCGGGGCTTCTTACGGGCCGGGACCGGGGCTCCCGACGGAACTCGGGACGTCAGGTGGCGGCCCGTGGCGCGACCGGCCCCGAGCGAGAGCGGACGCCGGGCACCACGGCCCGGCGGCCACCACGCCCAACAGACGCCGTACAACACCGCCTCCCCACGGAGGGCCGGCCGTCGGCCGGGCGAGGGGAAGCCCCCGGCCCAGGGTCGCTACAGGCCCATCCCGACCGACGGTTTCAGATGCCGAGCGGGAGGCCGAGGGGAGAGCCCACAAGCGTGCTGACGGGTCGTTCGAGAAGACCGTCGGTGATGTCGTCGGGGCTCGGTGCCTGAGCGGCTACGGCAGGGACGATCACTCCGAGGGAAAGCAGTGCGCTCACTGCTGCAACGGTCACGATGCGGCGGACAGACAGCACGGTGAATTCCTCTCGGTGAGCGAAGACGCTGGAAGTATGGACGGGCAAGAGACTTCCCACCCGCCAGGCCGGCGCACGCTCTACGTCACTCGTTTAAGGGACGGCCGCCCCCCGGCCCACAGCCGATTGACATCAGCATTCAGACGCCCCCTGACAGGGGCTTCCTGCACGGCCAGGGCCGAACCCCCGACAGGCCGCAGGAGGGCACGGCGCGGGGTCGGTTCGGCGGGGCCGAGCGGCGCCGGCCTGGGGACGGAGGTCCGCTCAGCGATGCGGCGGCCTGTTTCGTGGCTTACGCCTGACGCAGTGTTGGCGGCACGGGCACGCCGTGGGCCATCGGTCGAAGGAATACCTGGCGTGCCGCGCCCTCAGCACGTCGGCCGGGCACGGGGAAGCCCCTGACGGGCGCACCGCGGGAGCCGAGGCCCGCCCCCGACGGCACCGGCTCGGCGCTGTGAACTATCAGCAGCACGAGACCTGCCCCACATACCCGAGGGATGAGCCCGACCAGGCCGCACTCCTGGCGCTGCGCGGCGCCGACCGTGTTCGAGCAGCGTCGAACCAGGGCAACTCCGCGAAGCGGGCGGGACTCCCGACGCTGCTCAGCCCCAGGGTTCGCCGTTGGCCAGGTCCGGACCTGAAATGCGGGTGGCGATGGACGCGAGGGGCGGAAGCGGGCCGTCCTCACTCGCGTGTTTGAAGGTGTGCACCAGGCAGGTGCACACAGGATGTACCGGTTCGCCAGGGCCCAGCAGTCGATCTGCGTATGACAGCCGACGCAACCGCGCCTACCTGCGCAGACGCGATATCAAGGCGACCATTCCGGTCCGGCGGACAGAGTTCGCCATCGCCGGAAGCTCGGCCTCCCGAGGAGGCCGGCCGCCGAAGTTCGACTAGGCCGAATACCGCGGGCGCCTTACGGTCGAATGCGCGATCAACCGCTGCAAGCGCACCGAGCCGTGGCTACGAGGCACGACGAGCTTGCCGTCCGCTACGAGGCGATCGTGCTGGTCGCAGTCCTCAACGAGTGGCTGTGACCAGCACGTTCCCATCAGGCCCTAGGAGCGGATGAACGTGCGGGCTTGCTCGATCCACCCCGACACGGCCTTGGCACCGCAGCTCTCGGCGACCGACTGGGCCTCGTCGAGGTGGTGAAGCGCCGCCGATGGGTCACCGGTTTCCGCCGCGAGGTAGGCCAGCGCCACCAGGCCGGCCGCTTCCCCGGGCCTGAAGCCGATTTCCCGGCGCAGTGTCACCGATTCGGTCAGCCGCTCGCGGGCCTGATCGAAGCGGCCTGCGTCCTTGTCGGCGAAGCCGAGATGCCTGATCGCATAGGACATCGTCATCCGGTCATCGACGGATTTCGCCAGCGCGTACGACCGCTCGAAGTACGGCCTGCCCGCGGCGCCGTCGCCCTTGACCACCTGGTGCCAGCAGCCAACCCAGAACAACGCGTCCGCCTCACCCGACGCATCCCCCAAACGCTCGTACAACTCGGCCGCGCGCTCGAACAGCATCAGTTCCTGGGAGTTCTCTTGGCGGTCGTTCAGGAAGCGGACGTGCAGTACCTTGCCCCGCGCATCGAAAGCGGCGCCTCGACCGAGTCCAGCACGTCATCGGACCGGTCCAGCGCGGACGTGTCCCCGCCGAACATCGCCGCTTCGAACAGCTCTCCCGCACGTTCGATCCAGTCCTGTCCTTGCATACCCCTGCCCCTCCCCGTTGGACGATGACAGCGCCGAGGCCATCTCTGTACTCCCGGCGGAAGGCGAGGATTTTGGGACGGTGGCATTCAAGCACCCCCGTCGCCCGCGAGCTGGGAGTACCAGCGAGCCGACCGACCGCTTCTCCCAGCAGGCCTTGCCCGGGCGGTCGAGCCCAGGCAGCCACGGCTTTCGCAACAGGCCCTAACTTGATCTTTAACCTGTGCGGCGGGGTCGTGGGGTCGTTGACTTCTTCGTTCGCTGCTTCGTCGTCGGTGTTTTGCGGGGCGTGTGCACGT
>NZ_JBVJVY010000138.1:0-4759 GCF_055603265.1 Streptomyces sp. NPDC037288 | reverse complement strand
GGAATCACCACGCCAACGACGAGGGGCCCTGCCTCGTCACCACCCCCGCTGACCAGCCCATTTCACCCTCCAGCACAGGATGAAAGAGGTTCATTGAGCATTTTCAGAGTGGCCATCGATCGGGTGACGGCTGCTCCGCAGAAGTTGGGGGCTACCGCAGGCAGAGGCCCAGTCAACGTCTGGCGGCCGTTCACTCCAGGGGGTGTCCGCTGAAGGGGCTCATTGCCTCCCGCCCCGAGCTGGTCCACATCCGCTCCCGGGCCAAGAGCCCCGGGCAGAACGGCGTCCGCGAGCGTGGCTTCGGCTCACTGAAGTACGAGCACCTCTACCGCCTCGAGACCGACGATCTCGACACCCTCGCAACCGCGGCCGAGGAGTACCGGCACGTCTTCAACCACATCCGCCCGCATGAAGCCCTCGCCGGTCACCGCCCGATCGAGGTCTACCGCGACCCGGCCCTGCACCCCCAACTTTCAAACCGCCCGGTCCTGGCCATCGCGAAGTCGTACGTCTCCCTCGGCCTGTCGTCCGAGAGGCCGAGGGACGTACCGGATGGCAAGGAGAACCTTCACCGTGGTCGACATCATCGAGATCTATCTCCACTGGTACGCCGGCCGGTCCAAGGCACAGGTGGCCACGTCGTTGGGAGTGGACCGCAAGACGGTCAGGAAGTACATGGGCCCGGCGGAGTTGTCCGGGATCACCCCCGGCGGGCCGCCCATGAGCGAGGAGGACTGGGCCAAGCTGATCAAGAGCTGGTTCCCGGAACTGGCGGAAGGCGGCTGCGGCAGATCACCTGGCCCGAGTTCGACCAGCACCGCGACTACATCAAGAGCCTGCTGGGCACGGTGACCGTCTCCACGATCCATCAGCGGCTGCGGGACGAACACGGGGTCCGCGCCTCGCGGACCTCGCTGCGGCGGTGGCTGGAGGCGACGCTGCCGGAGGAGACGAAAAGGTCGCAGGTCACAGTCCTGCGTGACGAGGCCGAGCCGGGCTCGGAGGCCTAGATCGACTACGGGTTCCTGGGGCAGTGGGTCAACCCGAGAACCGGGAAGCGGCACCGGGTCTGGGCCTTTGTGATGGTGCTGCCGGCCTCGCGGCACATGTTCGTCCGCCCGGTGCTGGTGATGGACCAGCACACCTGGACCGAGTGCCACGTGGGCGCATTTCGGTTCTTCGGCGGTGTCCCGCGCCGGCTCGTGCCGGACAATCTCCGCACCGGCGTCGACAAGCCCGACCTCTACGACCCGAAGATCAACAAGGCGTATGCCGAACTGGCCACGCACTACGGGGCACTGGTTGACCCGGCCAGGGCCGGACATCCGAAGGACAAGCCGCAGGTCGAGCGGCCCATGCCCTATATCCGGGACTCGTTTTGGCGGGGGCGTGAGTTCGCCTCCCTCGACCACATTCAGGCCGAGGCCCTGGCCTGGTGCATCAAGGTCGCCGGACGCAGGCAGTGCCGGCCACTGGGCGGTGCCTCACCGCTGTCGGTGTTCGAAGCCGTCGAGTCGGACATGCTGCTGCCGCTGCATGCGGCGGAGCAGGCCCCCTCAACTTGATAACCCCCTCTATCACCAGCGGGGACAGACCCGAAAGCGCCGTCTGTACAAGCTCATTGATTTCCTTCATGGAAACGTCAACGACCTTCACGACTCTCCGTCACCACCGAATGTGCGACAGGGCCGTTTTTCTTACAGTCCCGCTTGATGACACCCCTACAGCAGATCCCACCACCAGGCGATGGAGCGGGAAAGCGGCTTAAGTCGGTTATCGCTCGGCGTACTGGTGTAATCAAAGGCGACGGTGCTGGTGTACCGTGGCGAGGTGCGCTGGTAGTCCAGATTTCCCCGGATTTTGTTCGACAGTTGCTGAAGGTACCGTACCAGCTCCGGCCCCGCGTTCTTTAATGCTTTTTCTCGGAGCGCGAGGAAAAGCGTCATCACGCGGTCCATCCAAGCGATGGCTTCCACCATGGCGTCCTGCGGCGCACAGTCGTGGTGCACGGACAGGAGGTGGACGAGGTTCGATTCTGGTGTCCCCTGTTGAATCTCCCTCTGGTAGGAGCCGATGTCGTTGTAACAGGTTTCCAGTAGGTGCGCGGATTCCGTGAGCGCCTTGACCAGGGGCTGGGCCCGCTGAGGGGCAGGCAGCTCGGTTTTCTCACTGATTTCGATCATGGTGGTGGTCAGGGCGCTCGCTCGGTCCATGGGTCCGATGATCATGTGGTCGTCAAGGGAGCGTGTCCGGTGTGCGGCACGGTCGGTGACGCTGCACGCGCTTCCCAGTAACCACAGGTAGTGATGCTGCCACCAGGAGGTGTACAGGCTCGCCGGGGCTTGGGCGTGGTAACGAAGGACGAGATCAGCGAGCGCGGAAGTGAAGGGTTGCGTGGTGATGTTGCGGTGGCGGGGTGTGCTGGCGCTGTTGAGGATGTGGCACATCAGCGGGAGGCAGTGGTGGGGGCGGTCGGTGATGGGCCCGTCATCGATATACGCGTCATCGAAGAGAAACGCCCAGCATGCCCACTGTGCTTGTGTCTTGAGGAGGTCGGGGTGTCCGTCGGGGGCAACACGACAGGCCCAGCTGCTGGAGAGAGTGGCCGCGCCCTCGGCGAGGGTGCCAGCGGGGAAGGCGAATGTTTGCAGCCATCTCCGAACCGAATTTTCCACCTCTCCGATGGCGGAATGAATACGAGGCTCGATCGGGCACCAGACGGGCGGTACAGAAGGGGTCATCGTCCGGCCGTCCGGCTCACGGTGCGCATGCGAAGGCCGTGCGGGTCGAGGGTGAACGCGACAGAGGGATGCACGCGCTGTCCGGGCGAAAGGTCGAGACGGAAATGACGGGTGATGGTGGCTAGGGCCAACGTCATCTCCGACAGTGCAAAAAGATCACCAATACATTTACGGGGCCCCTGAAGGAATGGCAGATAAGCATGGCGCGTCGCGGCTCGCGTCTCTTCCGTCCACCGGTCGGGATCGAATTTTTCCGGGTCGGGATAGACGTCGGGCCGGTGGTGGATGAGGTATGGGCTGATGAAGAGGATGGTACCGGCCGGGATATCCGTCTCCCCTAGGCGCGTATCAGCCGTGACGACACGGCTGAATAGCCATCCGGGGGGATAGATGCGCATCGTCTCCGTCAATACACGCTGGGTTAGTTCAAGGTACGGCAGATGACTGCTGACAGCCGTGATGTTGTCCCCGACGACGGCGTCGACTTCCTCCTCCAGCCGGGCACGGATGCGAGGATGACGGGCGAGGAAATAAAGCGCCCAGGACAGGGTGACGGAGGAACTTTCCGTACCGCCGACGAAGAACGTCATAATGTGGTCGCGGATCTCAAGGTCGTCTTCCTCGCCGCCGGGATAGACCGCGAGCAGCGCCGACAGCAGGTCCCCACGATCCTTTCCTTCCGCGCGGCGCTCGGTGATGACGCTCTCGACGACGCGCCGCAGATGGTCACGGGCCTGGAAGAAACGGCGGTTTCCTGGAGTGGGCATCCGGCAGAACAGCGGCGGCATCACCGAACGCCAATAAAGGCCCTTTAAAAGGGTGACGACGTCGTGGGTGATCAGATCGGCCGTGGGAGAGGGGACAGCGGAGTGGAACATCGTATCGATCGCACTGCGTGAAGTGATTTTCCGGATCTCGGCGGGGACATGGAGGATCTGCCCGGCCTTCCAGGTGGTGACCACGTCGCCGATGTGTCGGGACATGATCTCTTCGTAACCAGGAAACCGGTCGGGGTGGAACGCTGGCTGGCAGAGACGCCGATGACGGCGGTGATCACGGTGCGGACACGTGGCAATGCCGTTACGCAGAGCCTGCCGGGCCACCTCATACGTAGGGCCTTCCTTGTCAAACACGCGGTCGTTGCGCAATACGTCCCACGTCAGGCCGGGGTCACACACCAGAACAACTTCGGTGGCACCGAGCCGCAGGCGCACAAGGTCGCCGTGTGCGGGCAAAGAGCTGAGAAAACCCAGCGGATCACGAACAAGGGGCAATACATGACCGATGCCGGGAAGCGCCCGAGGGGCTGTGACGATGTGGGGAGTGTCGTGCGCTGATGACAACATGAATCACCTAGGGCCGTGTTCCGGTCTATCCGGTAGGAGGCAGGGAATGCCGTGGCGCATCCGCCCCCACACCTCAGGAAACCGCCTGGGAAAGGATTTGGGAAGTAGTGCGGGGCAGCAATCACGGGCATACACTGCGACTTTGTGCGCTTGTGAAGCGTTGACCTTGGCCTCTCAAGTACACTGCGGTGCGGCTGCATGGGTGTCAGGTCGTGACGTCGTGTAACTGTCGTCGCCTCCTGCGCCCATTCTCATCTGACGTCGGATAAGGCCTGGTTACTGACCTCGGCTCGTTAGCCTCGATCTTGCATGACGGTCCGCCGACGGAGTCGGTGGACCGTTTCGCTTTCTGTGACTGATGGCGGGTATGCCGACGGCCCGAGTGTCGTGTCGGGTGGGCGCCGGGTTCCACTGCTCCGGGGTGGGTGAAGTTTCCCCGTGAACTTGGACACTCGATCTCTATGCCGCGAGGGTGTGCTGGTGGCGCCGCCTGGTCTCGGCCGGGGTGAGGTAGCCGAAGACCTTGTGCTTGCGTAGGCGGCGCCGGTTGTAGAACGTCTCGATGAAGGCGAAGACATCGGCGCGGGCGGTGGCTCGGTCGGGCCAGGTGTGGGTGCCGACCTCTTCCTTGAGCAGGGCCCAGAAGCTCTCCGCGGCGGCGTTGTCGAAGCA
>NZ_JBVJVY010000137.1:0-4793 GCF_055603265.1 Streptomyces sp. NPDC037288 | reverse complement strand
CGGCCGCCAGACGTTGACTGGGCCTCTGCCTGCGGTAGCCCCCAACTTCTGCGGAGCAGCCGTCACCCGATCGATGGCCACTCTGAAAATGCTCACAGAAAGCGAAACGGTCCACCGACTCCGTCGGCGGACCGTCATGCAAGATCGAGGCTAACAAGTCGGCAACAGGCTTGAATGGGCCGATGCCCGCGCACCAGGTCAAATAGCGAGCGCCGGGTTCGTCCCGCTCCTCGCGGGACGCCGAGCGACGTCCCTGGCTTCCGGAGCCTTGTTTCGACTTTGAGGATGGTCAGGTACCGCTTCGGGCGGTGGCCTGACCCGTGTTTCGATTGCCAGCTGACCAGTAACGATGCCTCAACGATCAAGACTTACAGCTGCCGTGGCTGAAGATCGCCACCTGGCTCACCGGACTCCACAACACCCAGCATCTACACAGCATGTCCGAGGACCGCAGCCCGATCGACTACGAAGACGACAACCGGACCAACACTCTGCAACTGGCCGCTTAGAAGGTCTCCCCACTTCGCGGGGGATTGGCAACATCACCGAGGACGGCGGCCCCAAGGTCCTCAGGACCACTGCGCATGCGGCGACAGCAAAAACAAGGCATTCTGGATCAAGTTGCTGCGCTCGCTTCACGCCCGCGACGCAAGCGGCGTGCGCCTAGTCATCCGATACTACCCTTTCGGCCGCACATTCGTCATCATATCAACGGGAAGACCTCTCATTAAGCATGCGCGACTCTACGAGCTTGCCCGGCAGGAGCGACTTAGGGCGAATAAAGCAGCCTAGCAGTGGAATGCTCTTCGACCACTGGAAACCGGGTTCAAAGACACCAACAGGAGCCCGGCGGCCTCCTGATTCATTTTCACACACAGGAGAAAAGAAAATGTCTGCACGTAACAAGAAAGTGCGTACGACCTCGGTCGCCTTGGCGAACCAGGCCGTCGCCGTAGTCCTTTCCCTGGGGGTCGTGCTGGGATCAGGCGTCGCCGACGCGGCCACAGTCAGTCCGGCCACCACCAGGACCTCGCCTCAGGCCAAAGCCCCATGGAACCCGGGCCTGTCACAGCTCCCATTCTTGAAGCAATTAGGCGCCCGCACGTCTTTTTTGGACTGGGCACACCTGGGAGCCGACCAAAATGTGCACATGGCCAATAAGACTGGTCAGGACATCTACGTGCTCACTCAAGTGAAGGCCGCCTGGCTGAGCGCAGACATCGCGGTTGCTGTAACGAGCGAGATCGAAAACATGACAGATCCCGTTGCAGGCACGTCAAAGGTAGCAAGGAAGCTAGCCGCTCAAGCGCTGGCCAAATGGCTTAAAGGCAACCAGGATAAGGCAAGGAATCTGTATGCGCAAGTACAGAGTAAGGAGATTACTCCAGACGATGCCGCTCATAAGCTGGTATCGTTTGCCGTGAGCACAGCCAAAGTGAACGAATTAAACTTTAAGACGATCTGGACAGGCATTCAGAATCTCCTAGCCAGACCGAACGTCAGTGGCCTCACCTCCGACGAAAAAAAGGTCAGGGCCGAGGCAATCGAGATTATCAAGAAGCCCGGCGCCGCTGTCAAGATTGCCAATGATTCCTCCGCAAATGTTTCGACGCAGGACTGGGAGTCCACTTGGGGTACGCTGTACTGGAAAGTCCCCTTTCTGGACAAGCTTGGTCCTTGGTTTGCGGCCTTCAACTGGATCCCCGGCGCGGGCCCCAGTGCCACGGCAGGATTGTTGGGATTTTCAACCGTCAACATGTTTGTCGTAAGGGCGGATGAGGCGAGGTCAGCGAAGGTAGAAACAGCGCCAGACGTCTCGTGGATTGCCCTACCCGACAGGATTTCCCCCTCCGCGCGCGGTAATCTCATGACAGCCGATTCAACACTCGGATACTACTCCTGGGACCAGGCAAAGCCCACCACTGCTTACAGGCAAGAGGCCTTCGCCGCACTAGAGGAGACCGGTTTTTCCAGCCACAACGCTTATCTCATCCTTGAGGCTTATCAGGCAAAATTTAGGCTTGCGAATCCAAATACCCCCAAGGATGCATGGTTCCAAGCTTACAGCTATGTAGTTCACAACAACAACGTCCGCAGGTGGCTGTGGTACTTACACGAAGAAAATGACAAAGGAAAGAAGCCTTTATCTCCCGGTGAAGCGGTAATTTACGAGCAGGACGTGGCGCGAATGTATAAGGTGCTGATTCCTGGCGTAAAGACCAATGATGACGCCGCAAAGTGGAATATTGAAACAATGCGTCCAAATGTAAAAGCGAAATATGATGCACTTGCAGCTATGCAGCGGGTAGGAATTCCTTTCGATGTTGGTCTGCGCTACATGAACAGGCTTGCCGCGGAGTTCCATCTACAGCAGGACGACGTGTACCGCCAAACGGTAAAACTCGTCAACGACAAAAATAGTAAGTATCTGCAAATCTTCTTTTCCTTTCATTATGGCGCAAAGGGTGACGTGAAGGGAGTGGAAGAAAGGATTAGGAGAGCAGCAGTTACATTCAGTCGAAACATTGGCGCCTTCCTTAACTGGTGGGACGCTCAGAGCTCTAGTGCCTGAGGAGTATCCGACCAATGGGTGGTTGTGGTCAGCCAAGCACCGCCACAGTCATGATCGTCGAGGAGATCCGTGCCTGCTGTTCCTTTCACACCTTCTCGATCTGATCCGGGGACAACTCCTTCCGCTGCTGCGGGTCCTATGCGGGTCGGCAGCAGCTGGGCCGGCACCACCACGCTCCTGCCGGTCCCGTGTCCGGCTGGCTATCGCACGCGCTGGTGTCCGGTTGCACAGCACTGACGAGGTGGCGTCCACCCAGAAGGACATACACCGAAGCAGACCCCTCTCGCCCTACCTCCGACTGTGAGCAGCTGCCCCAGGAGGGCGACCTGCGATGCCGCTCCTCGTCACCATCGCGGTCGCACGTCGGGGTTTCGGCGCCGGTATTTCCAGCGGCCTGATCCGGAAAGCATAATGGTGAGTCCCGCTTCATGGAAGGCATCACGCCCCCCATAGCAAGACAAGCAGGAAGTATTTCTACGGGTTTTTGCAGCTATTGGCGTATCCGTGGAGCGCTGGCGCCGACGGCTACTGCGGAGCTCGTCGCACTTCGCGTCGGCCCCCGATACAGGGTGGACTCTGGCAGTCGCCCTGTGGAGATACGCACATCTCAGGGGACAGGCGGTAAGGCAAGGCAACGAAAATTAGGGACCAGCGACAACACCCAATAGCCGAGACTGGCCAAAAATCTAGACAAGCCGTCACGCACTGACTACTAAATGCCGACATCGTCGACCCAAAGCTCCCTGGACCTCACCCAGGCCGGTGGAAGTCGAAAAGAAATGAGTTAATCCCATGAACCCTAAACACATGAAGAGCAGAGCATACCTCGCTGTGGCGTTGTTTGGCACAGTCGCAATGGCCTTCCTTCAGGGCCCTGCATCTGCTGCGACCAGCATCGAAAGGCACCCTGCCCAAGAGGAATCGACTACCACGCGTAAAAATCAGCAGAGCGATTTAGCAGGCAGGGCGGCACAAAGCCGCGCAACTCCTGTCGGCATCAAGTACAAGATCAAGCCTCATTTCTATAAGTATGACTCGCACGATAGCGAAAATCTCTGCTGGAATATCCCCAACGGAAAAAACGGTGGCATTACTAATGATGCGCCCGTAAATATCGCAAGATATTGGTGCGACACCTTCGACCGCAACGAGGGGCAGGAGTTTTTCTTCGGCGCCGATGGCAGAATCCGAGTATATCACTCCGATTACAACCTGGTCTTTTGCGTCGTAGACCGAGGGCCGAAGTACCCCAACGAGGATCGTTTAGTCTTGCACTATTGCAATGAAACCTTTGCTCAGCATTGGCGGCTAGGCAGTGGCGGAACGCTGGTAAACACGACATCAAATTATTGTGTTGAAGCGCCAAAGTTAAGTCCAGGACAGCAGCTAAGGCTTAGCAAGTGCGACGATCTAAATAAGGGCCAGGTGTGGGACTTCGTCGGCTTTCATGATTCCCCATATGAAAAAAAAGCCGCCCCAGCAACGCGGATTGTCGGTCCTGATGGAGAATGCGTGAGGTTGGTGGGGGGTGGGGCTATCGCACAGGCCCCGTGTTCGGATCCTGCCGACGCTTACGGGTTAGAGCTATGGCTTCCCGAAGCTGATGGCAAACTACGGCGCATGGCTTTTAACAACGGTGCCCCCGCCAAGGGTAACGAGTGTCTAGATATCGGCGCACCCGCTGGCAAGGCTAAGTCCAACGACAGGGTAGTGCTGTCGAATTGTGATAACAAGAGGGACGAGCAGAAATGGTGGCAGCTCGACAGCGGCAATGTATATAATGAGGGATCTGGCCTTTGCATGGCCGCGATCAAGGTGGACGGTGCGCTTCGCGTTAACGACTGCAAATCCGAGATGAAGCAGTTGTTCGACTTCCTTCCGAGAGCTTAATAGCGCGACCTAGCGCGGAATCATTTCGTTCCCACTCTAAGGGTAAAATTTTCAGGCCGGGCCAGCCGCCCGAGACGAATTCAGGGGCCCCTCCCCTTACCGTGATGACATCACTCCTCTCGCGCATTCCGAGGGGCCCCGTTCGGTGTGCATGACATAATCAAGCGGCCGGCCTACTGCCTTAGCCTCGATCTTGCATGACGGTCCGCCGACGGAGTCGGTGGACCGTTTCGCTTTCTGTGACTGATGGCGGGTATGTCGACGGCCCGAGTGTCGTGTCGGGTGGGCGCCGGGTTCCACTGCTCCGGGGTGGGTCCTTGTTTCGTAGGGA
>NZ_JBVJVY010000136.1:0-4900 GCF_055603265.1 Streptomyces sp. NPDC037288 | reverse complement strand
ACCCCAACCGGGCCCGTACACGCTTCACTTCGTGTGCATCCACACATCCAACATGCCCAGGAACAGTCCGAACCAGAAGACCTAACGGAGTCCTATTAGGCGGGTTGGCGGCGCTCTGCCTGGGGAGGGAGGAGAGTTCCGTCTGTGGAGCGATCGCCCGCGGTCCGCGAGCTGCGATCTTCGACGCCGAACGGGCCGCCGGGCCCGCCGGATCGAGGGCGTACACATGTCCCGCAACGCCATGGGCGCGTCGATGGGTGGAAGGCTCCGAACCGCGTGGAAGTCCGCGCACGAGCCGGTGCCCGGGTCTCGGCGTGGACGCGGCGGCTCGCGTACGCCGTGCCGCTGGGCGTGCTGCCGTCCGGCATCCGGCGGTTGCCGGCGGTGTTCGACAGCGGGTTGAGCGTGGGTGAGCGGTTGTACGTCCCGATGCTCTCGGTGGTGTCCGAACTGCTGGCGTTCACGGCGATCGGGTTGGTCGCGCGGTGGGGTGAGGTGTTCCCGGGTTGGCTGCCCGGGCTGCGTGGCCGCCGGGTGCCGGTGAGGCTCGTGGTCGTACCCGCGGCTGTGGAGGCCACGGTGCTGACCGTGCTGTTCGCGCTGTTGACTCCCCGCACGACGGTCGTGGGGAAGACCATCCGCGGTGACGAACTCCCGCCTGACGTGCCCGGGGCAGGGCACCAGGCTCGCGAGCTTGTGGTTCTACTCCCGCTATGAGTTCGTAACACGATCTTGTTGAGGTGCCCTGGTCGGGCGTGACCGATGTGACGATTCGCCCGTTCGGGAGGGTGTGAGTACTCGGCCGTGGATCGTGGATGACGACTTGTGGACGCTGATCGAGCCGCTGATGCCGCCCTGGCCGGAGCGATCGCCGGGGCCTCGGCCGGTGGCAGACCGGCTGTGTCTGCAGGGCATCCTGTACGTGCTCTACAACGACATTGCCTGGCAACTGCTGCCCCTGGAGCTGGGGTTCGGTTCCGGACAGACCTGCTGGCGGCGTCTGGAGCGGTGGCAGCAGGCCGGGGTCTTCGACCGGCTGCACCGCATTCTGCTCGCCGAGCTGAATGCGGCCGGCGAACTCGACTGGTCGAGGGCGTGTGTGGACTGCTCCCACATCCGTGCGAAAAAGGGGGAGCCGACACCGGTCCGTCACCGGTCGACCGCCGGAAGACAGGCAGCAAGCATCACTTGATCTGCGACGGACGCGGCACCCCGCTCAAGGTCATCACCACCGCGGCGAACGTCAACGACGTCACTCAGACCCTCGCCCTGCTCGACGGCGTCCCGGGCGGTGACCGGGCGTCCCGGCCGACCACGACGCCGCCCCGGTTCGCTGCTCGGGGACAAGGGCTACGACTCCAACCCTCACCGCGAGGAGCTGCGCAAGCGCCGGATCCTGCCGGTGATCTCCCGCAAGGGCGCCCCGAACATCAAGGGCCTGGGCAAGCTCCGTTACGTCGTGGAGCAGACCTTCGCCGTGCTCCACCAGTTCAAAGGCCTCGCCGTCCGCTGGGAACGCCGAACCGAACTCCACGACGCCTTCGTCTCATTGGCCTGCGGCCTCATCTGCTGGAGGCGACTGAAGGAGCACCGATCATGACCGTGTCACGAGCTTTTGGCTACAACTCACACCACTCACCCAGAGGGCCGGCCGCCCACGTCTGGGTGAAGTCGTGCACCAGGTCCCACGCCCGATCGATATCCAGGACAAAGTCGCCCGTGAACGCGGCGAGGTCGTCCATGATCGGGACTTCCACGACGGCACCCGAGGGCACGGTGTCGTCTCCTACGAGCAGAGACGAAGGCGGAAGGAGTGGGCCGACTGGGCCGCTCCGAGGACGTGGTCGAGAAGCTCCCGGGCTCGTAGAACGATGACCCGCCCCTCTCGGACCTTCAGGAGTCATCAGCGGGTTTTCCCCCATTTTTCAGGCGCAGGCGGTGGTGTTCGGGGATCCTGTTGAGGTACCTCTGAAAACCACTGTAAGGAGACCCCCAGTGCGCCGCCCGACCCGGAAAGCCTTCGCCGCCCTCATCGCCGCAGCCGGCCTCGCCCTCCCCCTCCTCACCCCCACACCCGCCTCGGCTGCCACCGCCACCAGCCGCTTCGCGAACTACCGCTACGGTGACTGCCTGCGCGAGACCTCCGAAACCGGCCTCAAGGGCGACCGCTGCACCACCGGACGCGGCAGCCTCCTGTGGCAGTGGAACGGCCGCCTCAACACCAGCACCACTCTTAAGAACAACTTCTGGGGCCGCTGCCTCGACAGCAATGACCGGGGCGACGTCTACCCCCTGCGCTGTAACGGCGGCTCATACCAGAAGTGGCGCACCGTCCAGCCCGCCGCCCGCAGCGCCATCATGCTCCAAAGCGTCGGCACGGGCCGCTGCCTCTACCAGCAGGACAACGGCTACTACCGCACTGCCCGCTGCGACCGAGGCGCCCAGAACCAGCGCTTCACCATCGGCTGAACGGATCTCCCGACCGCTTCAAGATGCCGCCGGGCGAGCAGCTCTTCTGTTACGCGAGGCCGGAAGGCGGTCCGTTGGCCGCGGTGGTGATGACCTTGAACGGGGTGCCCTTCCCGTCGCGGATCAGATGGTGTTTACTGCCCGTCTTCCCGCGGTCGACCGGTGACGGGCCGGTCGCCTCGCCCCCTTTCTTTCGCGCGGATGTGGGAGGCATCCACGCAGGCCCGGGTCCAGTCCAGGGCGTCGGCCGCGTGCAACTCGGCGAGCCGGATGCCGTGCAGCGTCTCGAAGACGCCGGCCTCATGCCACCGACCTAGCCGACGCCAGCACGTCTGTCCGGAGCCGAACCCCAGCTCCAGCGGCAGCAGTTGCCAACTGACGTCGTTGTAGAGCACGTACAGGATGCCCTGCAGGCACCGCCGGTCATCCACCGGCCTCGGGTCGGGAGCCTTCCGCGGCCACGGCGGCAGCAAAGGCTCGATCAGCTCCCACAGTTCATCCTCCGCGATCCACGGCCGATTCCCCACACCTCACGAACGGCGGAATCGTCGTACCGGTCACGCTCGACCAGCACCCATCCACAAGATCGTGTTACGAGTTCTATGTGTCGCTGGTGCTGTGGGGGCCGCTGCTGGCGGTGCTGGCAGCGGCGTACTGGTGGCGCCGGCGCGGGAGTGGCGTGTCGGCGGTTGCCCGCTGACGTCAGGTGTGGACGATGACCTCCTCGTGGGGGCCGGTCACCGCGGTGTACTGGTGTCGACGCCTACGCCGCCTTAGGGCCGGTGACGTGCGCGGGTTCATCGGGTGGTGGTGATGGCTGCTGCTGTGGCGATGAGGGCGGTCATGACGCTGACGTGGTGAGGACGGTTTGTGCGGGGGCTGCGAGGGAGGGGCGGAAGTGGACGAGGAGGAAGGCGCCGGCTGCCACCAGGCCCGTGACGAGGCCGGTTACGAGGGCCAGGACGAGTGCGGAAAGGGACATCAGGGGGTTCCTCGGTTCTCGTGCGCGGTCAGCGCGTGGCGAACAGGGCTTCCGGTTCCGCCCATTCGGTGACGGGCGTACTGGACAGCACGCCGCACCCTGAGGGAGACCGGGGTAGCTGCGCAACCGGTGAGAGCTGCGGCGCGGCCGGCTCTTACATGCCTTCAGGCTCAAAGTATGAGCGTTCACCTTTCAGTGCCCGGCGGACGTCATTCCGGCAAAGCGTCTTCGGCTTGTCGTGCGGTATGCGTCACATCAAGGGCGTGCCAGGGACGCACTGTGATTGTCCCGGGCCTCTGGGTCCGGCCTCGGCTCTGTGGATCCCCCGTCAGGGCCCTTCCCCCGCCGTCCAATGGCCAGCCTCTTCGAGCGGTGTTCTTACTTCGCCCGTCGGGCGGCGTCCGATGTCCGGCCGCACTAATGTGGTTGGCGATTTCCGGTGGCTTGCCTGGAGACCGGTTGCATGGGGATATGGACCGATGCCTTCACCGCGCCCGCCGAGCCGACCCTGCTGTCCCGGAAGGATTTCGGTCAGCTCGTGGTCGACCTGGCGCGTGAGCGGGTGGCCTGCACGCCCTGGGTGCTGCTGGCGGGGGAGCTGTGTGTCAATGCGAGTTTGAACTGGGGGAGCGTCAGCGGGCAGGCACGCTGGGACGACCCTGAGATCGGCAGTGTCCTGCATTCCGAGGAGTACCCCGAAGGCTTGCGGGACGACGATCCGCCGCCGTGGGGCGACTCATACGAGCGGGCACGCCTGCTGGCTCGTGGTGATGCCATTCTCGACGTGGTGCCAGCCCTGCAGCGGGCGCCGTACGGGGAGCAGGACGTGGCGGTCGTCTTCCGGCATCTGGACTTCTCCAACCGGGCGATCGCCGACTACTTCCGGTTCGAGGACGAACGCACGATGCTCGTCGCCTTCTCGCTGGCCCTTCCGCAAGACCGGCCCCTGTCCACGAACGACGGCTGGAAGCCTCATGGACCGGTGCACCCTGTGCGCACATGCCTGGTGCACACCTTCAAACACGCGAGTGAGGACGGCCCGCTTCCGGCCCTCGCGTCCATCGCCACCCGGCATTTCGGCCCCCACCTCGTCGCCGGCGAGACCTGGGGCTGAGCAGTGCTGGGAACCGCGCTCACCGTGCACAGCTGCCCGTGTTGTCAGTGCTGGATGGTGGCTGGCGCAGCGCCCTGCGAGGCGCAGAAGCCTGCCATGCTTCGGCTCGGGCGCGAGGGCCCCGCGGCTGCGCCATGGCCACGCTCCGCGCCTACCGCACCAGGCCGACGGCCGCCGGTCCCGCGCCTGACGTCTCGGGTCCCGTCTCGGGCCTGGTCCCGGCCCCGTGCGAAGCCCCCGTCAGTGGGCGTTCAGGTATGCCTCATGCCGGTATGAGAGTTCTGTCGCTGTGCCAGTTTGAGGCCTTTCGACGTATCGATGCGACTCATCACTTC
>NZ_JBVJVY010000135.1:0-4922 GCF_055603265.1 Streptomyces sp. NPDC037288 | reverse complement strand
GGCGTGGAAGTCGCGGCCGATCAGGTCCGGGGCCGGTCTCGCCTTCTTGTCCGGCCGGGTCAGCGAGCGCCGTCGGCGGCGGTGGGCGCCCTGGATACCGCGTTCGCGCATGACGCGGGCGACACGTTTGCGGTTCACCGTCCGGCCCAGTCGCCGCAGTCCGGCATGGATCCGCGGGACGCCGTACGTGTGGCGGGATGCGACGTGGATGACGGTGATCTCGTGGGCCAGGGCCTCGTCGGCCGTCTTCCGTGCGGCGCGGACCTTCGCCGCCGCCTGCCAGGCGTAGAAAGAGGAGCGGGCCACGTTCAGCAGCCGGCACAGGAAAGCGATTCCATGGGTGGTCTTCTCCGCCTCGATGAACGCGTACGTCTCGTTCATCGATCGCTCTCCTTCGCGAAGAAGACCGCGGCTTTTCGCAGCACCTCGATCGTCTTGGCCTGCTCGGCATTCTGCTTCCGCAGTCGCTTGAGCTCCTCACGCTCGGCACTGGTCAGCTCGCCGGGGCGTCCTTCGCCTTGGTCCACCTTCGCCTGGCGGTACCAGGCACGCAGGGACTCCGGGCTCACCCCGAGTTCCCGAGCGACTTCGGTGACCGTACGGTCTGTGGAGTCGACGAGCGCGATCGCGTCCCGTTTGAACTCCGCTGTGTACCGCTTCGTGTACTTGCTTCCCACCTGGTGCTACTTCCTCTGGAACCTCATGTCCCAGTCTCCAGGTGTCCACGATCAAGGGGAAGCTTCAGCACCGACATCCCGGTCTACTTCTGCGAACCGGCAAGCCCCTGGCAGCGCGGTTCCAACGAGAACACGAACGGACTGCTACGGCAGTACTTTCCGACTTGTATAGGGGCAGCGGTGTTCGTGATCGGGTTGGCCGCCCGTAACGTGCCGCAGGACGCCGGGCAGGCTGACTCGAGTACTTCCTGCCGCCCTCGCGGGCTGGCTCTCTTTGGGTGTGTCGACCTGCCCGGCGCCCGTTCGCGGCTTGACTCAACAGAGGCATGACCATCGGCCACCCCACGTTTCTCGAAGTCGGGATGTCAGCCGCGGATCACACTGACCCGACGTCCGAGGAGAGTGCCGCCGATGATGCTGATCGGCATCGACCCGCACAAGTCGACCCACACGGCCACCGCTGTCGATCCCGAGACCAATCGAAACGCCAAGGCCATGGCCGCGCTGGTTGCAGATTCCGAAAGCCGGCTGACCGACACACCGGGCATCGGGGCCGTGACCGCCGCCCGCCTCCTGGGCCGAACTGGCAACCCCACCCGGTTCCCGACCGCCAGCGCCTTCGCGCAGTACACCGGCACCGCTCCCATCGAGATCGCCAGCGCCGACCGCGCACGCCACCGCCTGTCCCGACGCGGCGACCGCCAGCTCAACGCGGCACTCCACACCGTTGCGATCACGCAGATCCGCATGCCCGGCACCCGAGGCCACGCCTACTACCAGGCCAAGCTTGCAGAAGGAAAGACATCCCGGGAAGCGCAACGCTGCCTCAAACGCCGCCTGGCCGATCACGTCTGGCGCACGATGGTCGCCAATGAACGCCGCCGCGAGCTCACGACGGGCCCGGGAGGACAAACAGGGGCGGCTACAGCATCCAGCGCGGCCGGCCCAACCCCGACGGCCGACTCTTCGGACAAGTCACTTCCCGGACCCACCAGGAACGAGCCTACGCCACCACCTCAACCGGCTTGACAAACACAGAGGCACCCAAGAGCACCGACCGCGGGTCCACACCCGCGAACACCTCGAGGCCGTCGTCACCGAGCTCAATGGCCGCCCACGCAAAGCACTCGGCTGGGAAACCCCAGCCGAGAACCTGCATAAACTAATCACGGCGTGATCAACACGACCAAGTGTTGCAACGCCCCCAGGAATCCGCCGTCCGACTCATCGTCTGGGATCGCATCACCACCACGACGGGCCTGCCCCGGATGGCCCAACTCGCCCCCGAGCAGGGGCCCATCACACCTCGACAGGCCCTCACAGGGGCACACACCCAACGACGGGACAGTGCCTGATGTTTCGCCCCTTGCACGAGGCCGATCCAATCGTAGATCTGTGGATCCTGAACACAGGCTTGCTGACAAATGTAGGGAATTTCCCTATAGCGCCGGGTGGCCGGGGCGGTGAGACTGAGTACGCAGATCAGGAACCAGCTTTCACCCGTTCCATTTTCAGGTGAGGGGCCACTATGGAGCTTCTGTGCGCCGACTAGCTTCATCCGGTAAAGACTTGAGACGTGAGGACCGTATTGTCAGGTCGTAGCGTGCTGTGTGTTCGCTCGTAAGCCGCCGACCGCGGCCTCAGGGCGACACTGTCCGATTCGGAGCCGGCGAGTCAGGCCTCCGGGGGAGAACCAGGTCACCCGGCTTGATCTCGTAGCGCGGAGGGACATCCACGCAGGCCGGCATTCGGAATGCCAGCAGACGGCGAAGGCCAATTCCGGTGGGTTGTATGCCTGATGCCGCGTTGATGCAACCGGCGTGGCGGCCACGCGGGCCTGGACAAGGGAGTGCAGCTGCGCCACCGGCTGCACACCGACGCACTCTCCGCGTGTGCATGGGAAAGGCGCCCCCAGACTCCCTGGAGAGACGCAGCGTGCGAGGCACCGTAGAAGGAGCGTGTGGAAATCCTTTCCTTGTAAGTTCCGGCCGATCTTCGAGAATTCCATTTTCATGTGACGTCGATCGAGCCGAATCGGAGGTTAGATTCATGCGCGCGAGCCTCGTGGTATATGCACTGATCCTGTCGGTGCGCGACGCGGCCGGCAATCCGAAAAGGCGGGACGAAGAAATCGAGCCACTATTCGGTGGTCGATGACCGCGTGGAGCACAAATCTGCCAGCGCCTTTCTGTTAACACGCTGATCCGAAGATGACGAGAAAGAGCCGCCTCGCACATCAATAGTATGACGCGAGTGCAGCAACGGGAAAAGGACGAAGATGACCAATCCGAGTAAGCGGCACGGTCGGCACCGTCTGGCCAAGCAGGCCAGCAAGTCAGACCGTTACGTCGTGAACAAGGGTATCCCCTCCGCAATGGTTGCCGCCCTCGCCATAGCCGGCGGCCTGGAAATAGCAAACGCCACCACCAGCTGCGCCATGCCGAAACCGATTGGGGGAAAGACCACCGTCAAAAAATCTGATGGTCGCATCTATTACGACCTTGCCAGCCTCAATCCGCACACACAAGAGATCTTCAGGACGGCAATTAAGATCTGGAACGACAAACTCGTAGGGAATGGTCATAAGTTTCTTGGCGTCTGGGGCGACCTCACTCCGACGGAAAAGGTGAAGTTAGGGGGGCGTGCTCAAATAAGGGGCGCATATCACGATTGGACCCGCGGTAACGTGCGCGGTGGCACATTGGGTATGGCTGGCCCGGATCGCTACCTGCTGGAGCTCGACAGAGCATCATTTGATGATCAAGCGATCAAGAAATTCTGGGATGGGCATTTCGGCCCGCGTCTCGGTTACCCGATGACCAGAGGCATGAATGGCGACGGCTCACCCGGCTGGCATGCAGTGCGTAACTTTAAAGAATGGAGGGAAGATGTATGGAAGGGCAACTTGAATACGATCCTCCATGAAATGGGACACACGTTAGGCTTGCACCACCCGCAGCGTCCGGTACGCCCGGGCGAAGTCATGCGGACAGGCGACCGGAAGTTTCCTCAAGTAGACGTTGGCGGCACTAATTGGCCGGATTCACTTGAACCGAGCCCAGGCGAGGTAAATTTCGTAAAGAAACTCTATCGCTCGGAAATAAGGAAGGTCAACGAGCAGGATAACCGACAGCCTGCCGGCAACGGCCGTCGCCCCAACGACCCGGACTTGCCGCGTCCGACTTCCGACTGGAAGCAGGGGTGGGACCCGGCGGCCCAATCATGGGTGCCATATGCGGATTGGAACGCCAAGTACGGGGCGAAGCCATACCTCAGCGCCGACGGCTCGTACGGCTACAACCCGGATACCCGTGCGTGGGAATTGCGTGAGACATGGAATAAGAAGTTCGTGTTGGATACTGGTAGACGGTCGGAGAAGAAGCCTGATTCCCCGGACTGGGCGCGTCCGACTTCCGACTGGAAGCAGGGGTGGGACCCGGCGGCCCAATCATGGGTGCCATATGCGGATTGGAACGCCAAGTACGGGGCGAAGCCATACCTCAGCGCCGACGGGAGGTACGTCCACGACCCGAAGGCAGGCTGGGGAAGGACCGAAACATGGAAGAAGAATTCCGCGCCGGCTGCGGAGCAGCAGTCACTCAAGGATGCCGAGCCGAAGGCTGGGGACGCTGATCGGAAGGCGAAGGAGGACGCCGACCGGAAGGCGACGGAAGACGCCGACCGGAAGGCCAAGGAGGACACCGACCGGAAGGCCAAGGAGGACGAGGCGAAGAAGCGTCAGGAGAAGGCTGATCGTCAGCGCGCTGAGGAGCAGGAGCGTCAGCGTCAGGATGGGCAGCGGCGTGAGGATACGCGGCGTCGCGAGGAGGAGCGGTAGTCGTCCAGTGGTCTGGTGCCTGAGGGCCGCCAAACCGTCCATAGGCTGGTCCTGGCTCCCCAGGCGATAAGGGAGACGCGCCCTTGTCATCACCGCGTTGCATGCACGGCATGTGCGGTGAGTGCCGGCAGCGCTTCTCGCACATGCCCTGTGGCGGCAGTGCAGCGACCCGTTACACCACCAAGCTGTCCGCGGAGCGGTGCTGTCACGTTGAGTTGGGTCCCGTGAGGTGATCTTCAGGTTGGTCGTCCGGGGAGGGACTGCTGGTCGGTACGGGGGCGCCGTCGTACAAGGGCCACCGCTACCCCGTCAAGGTCATCTCGCACTGCGTGTGGCTGTACTTCCGCTTCCCGTCGTCGTTCCGTGAGGTCGAGGAGCTGATGCTCCAGCGCGGCGTGATCGTCCCG
>NZ_JBVJVY010000134.1:0-5129 GCF_055603265.1 Streptomyces sp. NPDC037288 | reverse complement strand
CCTGCCGGGCAGGGAGCGGAATCCCTATCGACACACGCCCCGGGGCGCACGCCCCAACACTGATCGGCTACACCACGAAGCGGGACGCCATCGGAAGCTCAGCAGCACGTCAAGCGTCCGGGTGTTGAGGGAAAGCCCCTTCGACCGCCTTTGCGAGGTCGTCCGCGGCGGTGCAGGCGGCCTGCAGCTGGATCAGAAGGGCGAGCATCTGCTTGCCGAGTGCGTCCTCGACCAGGGCAGGCTGGTGTGCCCAGTCAGCACTCCGACCTCGGAGACAGGGTGCGCGGAGCGCCGGCCCTCATCAAGAAGGCATGCTCGCGTCCTGTTCGGTGACGGCCATCCCATCTGAGGTCCAGTGGATAAAGGGGCGCACCTGGGACGTCACCGGACCACCTTGATTGTGACCTTCCAGGGAAGGATGGAGTCGGGGCACATCTGACCAGGATCGGCTGTGCAGCTCCGTTGCGAGATGATCTGGCTCTGACCAATACGGATCGCGCGGAAAAGCGACGTCGCATCCCCAGTGGGTGTTTCGCCGCCCTCGATGCGCTTGAGGTCACCCGGCGCTGAGACTTCCGGCTCACTCCAGGCCCAGGTGATGCCTTGCTCACTCGAACCCGTGAGGCGAACCCGAATCTTGTCCCCGGCCGATACCCGGACAGTCCGGCCATCGTCCGCGTTGGTGAGGGCAATGAAACGGACTCGCCAGGTCTGTCGGTCGACCGCCTTGGCAGGCGTGGCAGAGGCGACCGGCACACCGGGAGCGGTCACCACCAAACCCAGGACCAGAGGAAGGGGCAACAGCCTGCTGATGTTGGCGGCCTTCATAAAGGACTCCCAGCGATAGACGGTTCACACCTGATGTCCGCCTCATACCTCAAAGTAAACGGGGCAATCTCCCCTCTACCTGTATTCACTCCATGTAGCGAAACTAGATATCGTCAGAACTTGGACTGTCACAGGCTCATTGCCCGAGGCCTGTATGTAGTCCGGCCCTCCCGTGCGGAAGCTATTCGAAGCGCCCAGATCTGAACGAGGATCGGGCTCGAAGGATCAGGGCGCGCGGAGCGGTAGTCGTCCAAGGCATGCGTCTGGGAGACCGATGATCAGCCGACGAGCTGGCTGAGGCCCCTCGGGTGCTGAGGGCGCCCGCCCCGTTGGCCAACTCCACCGGTTGCGGGGCTCATTGTGGGAGCGTCGGTCGGCTTTCCGCAACGAGTCCTTCCGGCGCGGGGGGCCACCTGTTACGGGAGAGAAACCGGCAGAGGCACCACCCGGTTGTCGTCCGCGAGTGTCGGTCGGGGCACGGGGCTTGAGGCTTGTCAGGAGGTGGTACGGATCTGCGCCGGCTCCGCACCTTGCTGCCTATCTCGATCCGCTGCCTGATTTGACGACGCCCGGAATCGGTGAGGATCCCGGGTACCGGGTCGATGATGCGTTCGGCAACATCCCTTACAGCAATACCTATATCATGTTCGCGTCAAACAGTCGTCTCATCGACCTGGCAGGACACCGTTGCTTGGGCGGAATAGCAGCCAACGCCCCAGGTCACCATCCGTGGGACACATTCGGCGTGCGGAACCAGTGCCGGGAACTGATTACTGACATAGTCGGATGATGTTCCATAAACACTGTAGACGCTGCCGTAATCGACGTCCCCGCCGCCTGGCCGCTGGCTTAGCCGCAGCGGCACTGCTGTTTGGTCCAGCTGCCTTGTCCCCGGCACAGGCCCTGCAGCAATCCGGCCCAACGGCCTCGGGGCGCTGCGCCGAGCAGGACCCGTCGTGGTCCCCGACCACGACGCGCTTCGACTCGACCAACGCCTACCACGCGTACGTGGGCAATGGCTATCTCGGCACCCGGGTTCCACCAGTGGGCGCAGGTTACGCGGCACCCGGCGGCAAAACCGGCTGGCCTCTGTACACCCCACGCTACGACGGCGCGTTCGTCGCAGGTCTCTACGCCCGTGGCCCGGAGAACACCGCGAGCCGCGAGGGGATCGCCGCCCTGCCGACCTGGACGGGCTTGGACGTGACCCTCCCTGCGAAGGACCGGGACGGGACGGGAGACGGAGAGACTTACGGGCCCCGGAGCCGCGTCACCTCCTACCGACAGACCCTGCTGATGCGCTGCGGCCTGGTGCGCACGTCCCTGACCTGGACTGCTTCGGACGGCCGCCAGACCGACCTGACGTACGAGGTGCTGGCTGACCGTGCCGACCCCCACGTCGCCGCTGTGCATCTCACTCTGTCCCCCCACTGGAACGGCGCGCTCACGGTGACCGACCGCATCGATGGGCGCGGTGCACGCCGGATCGCTCCGGTGGACGCCAGTGCGCAGGACAGGAGTGGCAGGCACGGCGTCGGTGTCGCCTTCCGGACCGACGGTACCGGCGTGACCGGCGCTGTCGCCAGTGTTCTGCACGCCCCTGGCTGGGGAGGCAGGCCACGGTCCACGGGCCCCCTGAGCGCCCGTCAGTCCGCGGCGCTCCGGGTGCGTGCGGGGCATACGTACGAGGTCACCAAGTACGTCGGCGTCGACACCTCGCTGACATCCAGTGCACCGGGTGAGGATGCTCGGTCCGCGGCGCGGCGGGCTGCCCGGCTCGGCTGGCGCAAACTACGTGCCGCCCACACGGCGGCGTGGCGGGCACTGTGGTCGTCGGACGTCGAGGTGCCGGGCCATCCAGACCTGCAATTGTGGGCACGTGCGGCGCGCTACGGTCTGCTGTCGGCGTTACGCCCGGGCGCCCGCGACAGCGTAGCGCCCGCCGGGCTGACCAGCGACGACTACGCGGGGATGGTCTTCTGGGACGCCGAGACGTGGATGTTCCCGGCACTGCTGGCGACCGACCCGGACATCGCCCGCTCGGTCCTGGAGTACCGCTTCCGCACACGAGACGCCGCTGCCGACAACGCCCGCCGTACATCGGTGAAGGGCCTCTTCTTCCCCTGGACGAGCGCCAGCCGGGGACAGTTGTGGAGCGAGTGCCAGAGCTGGAACCCGCCGCACTGCGTCACTCAGGACCACCTCCAGGGCGACATCGCGCTCGCCGCCTGGCAGTACTACCTGGCCACCGGCGACCGCGCCTGGTTACGCTCGCACGGCTGGCCGCTGCTGCGTGGCCTGGCCGAGTACTGGGCATCGCGTGTGACGCCGAACCCCGACGGTTCGAAGTCCATCAAGGGCGTCGCGGGTCCCGACGAGTACAGCAACGGCGTGACCGACGGCGTCTACACCAACGCCGTCGCCGCGACCGCGCTGCGCGCTGCCGCCAGTGCGGCGAAGGTGCTCCACGCGACCGACGCACCCGTTGCCGCATGGCGCCGGACCGCCGACACACTCCGTATTCCCTACGATTCCAAGCGCAAGGTCTTCCTCCAGTACGCGGGTTACGACGGCTCGCAGATCAAGCAGGCCGACACCGTCCTATTGGTCTACCCACTGGAGTGGCCCATGCCTGCCGGTGCCGCAGCATCAACCCTCGACTACTACACCGAGCGCACCGACCCCGACGGCCCCGCCATGACCGACTCGGTGCACGCGATCGACGCCGCCGCGATCGGCGAACCCGGCTGCGCGACATATACGTTCCTGCAGCGGGCGGCGCGCCCCTTCTTCCGCGACCCGTTCGCCCTCTTCTCCGAGGCGCGCGGCGGCAAGGCCGGCGTGGGTGACGCACTCGCGGGCTCCCCGGCCCAGGACTTTCTCACCGGCAAGGGCGGGCTCCTGCAGATCTTCACACACGGGCTGACGGGACTTCGGCTGCGCGACGGAGACGTGGTGCACTTGGATCCGATGCTGCCTCCGCAACTGGCGCCCGAAGGCGTTCGGGTGTTGGGGTTGCGGTGGCACGGGCGCACCTACGACGTCGAGATCGGCCCTAGTACGACGACCGTACGGCTGGTTGCCGGAGCCCCCTTCATCGTTGACTCTCCTCAGGGGCACTTCACCCTCGCCAAGGACGCTCCGGTCTCGCTCAAGACTAGGCGGCCGGACCTTGCCCCCGTCTCGAACCTCGCACGCTGCCGCCCGGTGACGGCCACGTCCCAGGAGCCGGGCTTTTACGCGGAGGCAGCGGTTGACGGCGATGCTGCCACGGCGTGGCGTCCGGAACGGGCCGGGGGATCCCTCACCGTGGACCTCGGCCGATCGGTACGGATCTCACGTATCCAGGTGACCGGTACGGCTGAGTACCGCCTGGAGACGTCGGCGGACGGCGGGCATTGGACGCCATGCGAGGGCAAGCCCGTCACCGGACGACACGTACGGATCACGGTCACGGGCTTCACACCGGGCGAGGTGAAGGAGGTGACAGTGTCGAGCCTCCCCTGACGGCGTGCTGGGACGGGACGAACAGCAGTCTGGCTACCCGTCGAGCAAACCATCAACTTACGGTGATCCATGCATAGTTGAACGCTTCCCGAAGTGGCAGAGGTCCTCTCCACCGTCGGCCTGCGGCTCTCGGAGGAGAAGACACTGATCACGCACATCGACGAGGGCCTCGACTTCCTCGGCTGGCGCATCCAGCGTCACGAGAAACGGGGAACCGACCGGCAGTACGTCTACAACTACCCGGCCAAGAAGGCACTTCGGTCCATCAAGGCCAAGACAAAGGCGCTCTGCCGGATGAACGTCAGCCTGCCGCTGGCAGTCCTGCTGCACAGGCTCAATCAGGTGCTGCGGGGCTGGACCGTCTACATCCGCAAGCACCTCGGCACTGGATGGGAGGAGCTCCGCCGGCGTTACCGCGACGGTGGATGGTGGCCACACGACGGGGACGTCGTCCTGTTCAACCCGGGCTCGGTAGTCACCACGCGATGCCGGCCCAGAGGGACGGTCATCCCGTCGCCCTGGCCAAGCACGACCTGAGGAAAACAACTGCTCATCGGGGCTTGTGGAGAGCCGGATGCGGGGCCAACTCGCACGTCCGGTTCGGGAGGGCGGCGTGGAGAAACGGGCTGGGCGGAATCCCAGTACCGCGCTCCGCGCCGACCCCACCACGACATAGCCCTGGTCGACGACACCGGCACGTTACCGGTAGTTCGTTAAATCCGGAGGTAGAGGTCAATGCCGTGTCCGTTGGTGACCGCGTCGATCAGGGCCTGGAGCTCGGAAGGTGGGTCTGT
>NZ_JBVJVY010000133.1:0-5193 GCF_055603265.1 Streptomyces sp. NPDC037288 | reverse complement strand
GGAACACCGTCCGCAGGCTCTCGTGCCGGGCCACCACATCACCCAGCGCCGACCGCAACGCCTCCCGGTCCACCACCCCACGCAACCGCAGGGCGAGCGGAATGTTGTAGGTGGCCCCGGAGCCTTCGAGACGGTCCAGGAACCACAGGCGGCGCTGGGCGAAGGAGAGCGGGACGCGGTCGGGGCGGACGGCGGGCAGCAGTGCGGGGCGGGCGGTCCTGGCCTCCCCGAGCCGTCCGGCGAGCGACGCCACCGTGGGGGCCTCGAACAGCGCGCGGATGGCCAGTTCGACGCCGAGGGCAGCGCGGATCCGGCTGACCAGGCGGGTGGCGAGCAGCGAGTGCCCGCCCAGGTCGAAGAAGTGGTCGTCGACGGAGACCTCGGGCACGCCGAGCACGTCGGCGAACAGGCCGCACAGAATCTCCTCCTGCGGCGTGCGGGCCGCTCGCCCCGTCGTCGCGCCGGCGAGCTCGGGGGCGGGCAGTGCCCTGCGGTCCAGCTTGCCGTTGGCGGTCAGTGGCAGCGCGTCGAGGGTGACGAAGCCGGCCGGGACCATGTAGTCGGGCAGGCTCCGCGCGGCATGGACGCGGATCCGGTCCGGGTCGATCCGCTCTCCGGCCGACGGGACCACATACGCGGCGAGGCGGCGGTCGCCGGGGCGGTCCTCCCGTACGACGACGGCGACCTGGGCCACCGCCGGGTGCGCGGCGAGGACGGACTCGATCTCGCCGAGCTCGATCCGGAAGCCTCGGATCTTGACCTGGTCGTCGGCCCGGCCGACGAACTCCAGGGCGCCGTCCTCCGTCCAGCGCGCCACGTCTCCGGTGCGGTACATCCGCGTCCCGGGGGCGCCGAACGGATCGGCGACGAACCGGCTCGCGGTCAGGCCGGGCCGCCCCCAGTAGCCGCGGGCCAGTCCCTCGCCGGCGACGTACATCTCCCCGGCGACGCCGGGCGCGGCTGGGCGCAGTCCACCGTCGAGGACGTAGATCCGCAGGTCCGGGATGGCGCGGCCGATCATGCTGCCGGGGCCGGCGGCCGCGCCTGGCGCGTCGAGGGCGAGGTGGCTGACGTGCACCGTGGTCTCGGTGATGCCGTACATGTTGACCAGGACCGGGGCGTCGTCGGCGTGCCGGGCGTACCAGTCGGCGAGCCGCCACAGGTCGAGCGCCTCGCCGCCGAACACGACGTACCGCAGGCACAGCCGGTCGCCGGCCCCGGGGTTCTCCCGGTCGGCCTGCATCAGCTGGTAGAAGGCTGAGGGTGTCTGGTTGAGCACGGTCACGCGCTCGTCGGCGAGCAGCCGCAGGAACTCTTCGGGGGAGCGGGTGACCGCGTGCGGCACGACCACGAGCCGGCCGCCGTGCAGCAGCGGGCCCCACAGCTCCCACACGGAGAAGTCGAAGGCGTACGAGTGGAAGAGCGTCCACACGTCGTCGGGGCCGAAGTGGAACCAGTGGCCGGTCGCACCGAAGAGGCGGACGACGTTGTGGTGCGGCACGACGACGCCCTTGGGGCGGCCGGTGGAGCCCGAGGTGTAGATCATGTACGCGGGGTGGTGCGGGCGTACGTCCACGGCAGGGGCGGTGGCGGGCTCGGCGGCGAGCGCGGCAGCCGTCCCCGGCTCGTCGAGCAGGAGGTGGGCGGTGCCCTCACCGAGCCCGGCGGGCAGGCCCGCGTCGGACCGGGTCACCAACAGTGCCGGGCGGGCGTCCGCCAGCATGTGGGCGAGCCGGTCGGCCGGGTAGTCCGGGTCCAGCGGCAGGTAGGCGGCGCCGGACTTGAGCACCGCGAGCACGCCGACCACCAGGTCGAGGGAGCGGGGCAGGGCCAGCGCCACGAACCGTTCCGGCCGCGCTCCGTGCCGGGCGAGCAGCCGGGCCAGCCGGTTCGACCGGGCGTCCAGTTCGGCGTAGGTGAGCCGGTCGTCACCGAGCGAGACGGCGACCGCGTCGGGGGAACGGGCGGCCTGGGCGGCGAAACGGGCGGTCAGGGTGTCCGGGGCGGCCAGGGCGGTCGGGCCGTCGGGCGTGTTCCACTCCTCCACGACGCGGTGGAGTTCCGCGGCACCGAGCACGTCGACGCGTCCGACGGGCCGGGTCGGGTCGGCGGCGAAGATCTCGAAGACGCGCATCAGCCGGTCGGCGATGCGGTGTACCGACGCGGTGTCGAAGAGGTCGGGACGGTGGTCCAGGCGCAGGGTGAGCCGTCCGTCGACCACGCCGGCGACGACGCCGAGGGCGTAGTGCGTGGCGTCGGTGGCGTGCAGGCCGGTCAGGGTCAGGCCGTCGACCGGCGGCTGGAGTTCGGCCCGGTCGAGCGGGTAGTTCTCGAACACCGCGATGGTGTCGAAGAGGGTGCCGTGGCCGGCGACGCGCTGCACCTCGGTGAGGCCCAGGTGCTGATGTGCCATCAGGTCGGCCTGGCGGGTCTGGAGCCGGGCCAGAGCGTCGGCGAGCGGTTCGGCGGCGGGCAGCTCGATGCGCACCGGAAGGGTGTTGATGAAGAGGCCGACCATGGTCTCGACGCCCGGGATCTCCGGTGGCCGCCCGGACACGGTCGCGCCGAAGACGACGTCGTCGCGGCCCGTCAGCTTGGCGAGCAGCAGCGCCCAGGCACCCTGCAGGACGGTGTTGAGGGTGAGCCCGCGGTGGCGGGCCTGGTCACGCAGCGAGGCGGTGAGCTGCTCGCTCAGCTGCACGGTGAGGTGGCGGGGCGGCACGGTGGGCGGCGGCGCGTCGGCGGGGGCGAGCAGGCTCGGTCCGTCCAGCCCGGACAGCGCCCGGCCCCAGGCGGCCTCGGCGGCGGCCTTGTCCTGTCCGTTCAGCCAGGCCAGGTACTGACGGTAGGGGGTGACCGCGGGCAGGGTGGTGGCGTCGCCGCCGGCGGCGTACAGCTGGAACAGCTCCCGCACCAGGACCGGCATGGACCAGCCGTCCACCAGGATGTGGTGCTTGGTGAGGACCAGGCGGTGCCGCTCCTCTCCGAGCCGGTACAGGGCGCAGCGCATCAGGGGCGGACGGGTCAGGTTGAACCGCGTGGCCCGGTCGGCCGCGAGCAGCCGGTCCAGTTCGGCGCGCTGCCGGTCCGGGTCGGTGTGGGCCGACAGATCGGTCTCCGTCCAGGGGAGCGTGACCTCGTGGGGCACGATCTGGACGGCGCGGCTGAGTCCCTCGTGGCGGAACGCGGCACGCAGGTTGGGGTGGCGGCGCAGCAGCGCCTCCGCCGCCGTCCGCAGCGCTGCGGCGTCGAGCGGCCCTTCCAGGTCGAAGCTCAGCTGCACGGTGTAGACGTCGGCGGCGCTTTCGTCGTACAGCGCGTGGAAGAGCAGCCCTTCCTGCAGCGGCGAGAGCGGCAGTACGTCGGCGAGTCCCTGCTTCGTCATTGAGCGGTTCTCCAGTCGGCTTCCAGCAGGTCGATCTCGGCCTGGGACAGTGAGACGAGGGTCAGATCGGAGGGGGTGTGCCCGCCGGCCTCGGGGGCCCGGGCGTGCTCGGCCAGGACGGCCAGGGCACGTGCCCAGGTGTCGGCGAGGTCGGCGACCTCCGGGACGGTGAACAGGTCGCCTGCCCAGGACCAGGTCGCCACCAGGCAGGGGCCTTCGGGGCGGTCCTCGGTGAGCGCGTTGAGTTCGAGTTCGTGGGTGAGCGGCATCGAGGGGTCGGCCCCACCGCCGAGCGCGTCGGCCTCCGGCGCCGCGGTCCAGGGATCCTCGTTCCGGGAGGCCGCCGGGAAGCGGCCCAGGTAGTTGAAGCCCAGCTGCGGCGGAGCGGTGGGCGGCAGCGGGGTGCCGGGCGCCAGGTGGCGGAGCATGCCGTAGCCGATGCCGCCGTCGGGCACCGCCCGCAACTGCTCCTTGATCCGCTTCAGCGTCCCGCCGACGGCGGGGCCGCCGGCCCAGAAGCCGGAGCCGGTACGGTGGCCGGTCCCGGGGTCCAGGCGGACCGGGTGCAGGCTGGTGAACCAGCCGACGGTGCGGGACAGGTCGACGCCGTCGACGACGTCCTCCCGGCCGTGCCCCTCCAGGTCCACCAGGACGGTCGTACCGTCGGCCTTGCCCCTGCGGGTCCGCCAGTCCGCGACGGCCACGGCGAAGGCGGTGAGCAGGACGTCGTTGACGCCCGCGTGGTAGGCGGCCGGCACCTCGGCGAGCAGCGCCGACGTGTGGTCCGGGGAGAGGGCGCGCACCAGGGTGCGTTCGGTGGCGAACGTGTCACGCCCGAGGTCCAGTCGTCTGCTGCCCAAGACGGGATCCTCCCCGGTCGACTGCCGCCGCCACAGCGGCAGTTCGTCCGCGCGTCCCGGTGCCTTTGCGGTCAGTGCCTCGGACCAGACGCGCAAGGGCGTCGGCACGGGGGCCGGGCTGGGTTCGGCGCCCTTGGCGAGCGCCTCGCAGGCGGCGGCGAGGTCGGGCACCAGGATGCGCCAGGACACTCCGTCGACCACCAGGTGGTGCGCGACGAGCAGCAGTCTGCCGCTCCGCCCCGGCCCGCCGTCGAACCACACCGCCTGGAGCATCACCCCGGCGTCCGGGTCGAGCCGGTCGGCGGCCGCGTCGCCCTCGGCGGCGACGGCCGCGCGCGACTCCTCGGCCAAGGCGCCGGCCCACTCCACCCGGCGGACCAGGCCGGCCGCCCGGACCGTACCCGGCCGCGGCACGTCGAGTGCCCAGTCGTCGTCCCTGATCAGCCGGGCGCGCAGGGCGTCGTGGTGGTCGAGGAGCACCTGCAGGGACTCGGTGAGCCGGTCCAGGGTGAGGCCGGCCGGGCTGTGCAGCAGGACGGACTGGTGGAACCGGCCGATGGGTCCGCCGCGCTCGCGCAGCCAGTGCACGATCGGGGTGGCGGGCACCCTGCCGATGCCGCTGCCCGCCGGAAGTGCCGGTACGGATGCGTCCTCGGCCGCTTCCGCGACGAGGGCGAGTCCTGCGGGGGTTCTGTGCTCGAAGACCTGGCCGGGCGTGATCACGAGTCCGGTGGCGCGGGCGCGGCTGACGAGCTGGATGGACATGATGCTGTCGCCGCCGAGGTCGAAGAAGCTGTCGTCGGCGCCTACGGCGGACAGGTTCAGCAGTTCCCGGAACAGCCCGCACAGGACTTCCTCGTGTTCGGTGGCTGCCTGGCGTCCGCCGGGGGTGGCGGAGAGGTCGGGGGCGGGCAGGGCCTTGCGGTCCAGCTTGCCGTTGGGTGTGTG
>NZ_JBVJVY010000132.1:0-5415 GCF_055603265.1 Streptomyces sp. NPDC037288 | reverse complement strand
GTCTCAACCACCGTTACGAGCGGAAACCAGGCAACTACCTGGCCTTTCTCGGGCTGGCATCCGCCCTCTGCTGCTACAAGCGGTTCCTCAAACTGACCATGTAGGACACGGTCTTAGAAGGTCGACGCTGCTCGATTTCACAAGTGCGCAAGGCTGCACGATATGCACGATTTTCCTCTCGTTGGATTGTGGACGTGGGGTGTTGGTGAGAGTGAACTGTCTCTGCTCGGTATGCAGGGCGCCGCACCGGTCAGGGAGCGAGTGCAGTCCAAGCCCGGGCATCTGGTGCTTGCGCAAAGGAGATGCTGGCATTGTTTGGTGTGTCGGTCCTTGATCGAATTATGGGTTCTGAGGATGTGCGGGCTGTACCTCGGGACGATCTGCCGTTTCTAGCCGGGGAGATCCGTGACTTTCTGGTTGATGCGGTGTGTGTCGGGCGAGCATCGGGGGTCGAATCTCCCGGTCGTGGCGATCTACGCGACCTCTCGTCGGCCGTTGGATGTGCTGCTGGTGGGGGTGGGGCCGCTGGCAGGGGTGGCGATGGAAGCCGCCCGGCTTCTGGAAGAACAGGGCATCGGGGTAACGGTCGCCGATCCACGCTGGGTACTGCCAGTCAACGAAGGCTGCCCGCATTGGCGGCCCGTCACCCGCTGGTCGTCACTATCGAGGACGGTGTCGTCACCGGCGGGGCGGGCTGGGCGCTGGCCCAGGAGTGTCAGGCCAAAGGCGTTCAGATACCGGTGGTGCCGCTAGGCGTGCGACGTGAGTTCATCGCGCACGGTTCCCGTTCCGCGTTGCTGGCCAAGGCCGGGTTGGATGCTGCGGGCATCGTCGATGCCCTCCTCACCGAGACCCTGGCCCTGACGGGCAAGGCCGAGTCGACAGCAGAACCAGGACCCGACACACCCAGGGCAGGTGAGCCTTCGTGACTGCCAACACCCCTACCCGGCCCACGACCGGGTCACTGAGTTCGGACGATTTACGCCGCGACATCGACGCCGTTCTCTGCGAGTTTCTTCAGAGCAAAGCCGCTTTGGCCGCAGCCCAGAATCTCCCCGGGCAGGCCGCGCAGGTCCTGCAGGAATTCCTGTCTGCCGGGGGTAAACGCCTGCGCCCCATGCTGTGCGCGCTTGGCTGGCAGGCTGCCACCGGAACACCTCCACCAGAGCCGGTAGTGCAAGTAGCGGCCTGTCTGGAGATGTTCCATGCCTTCTGTCTCATCCACGACGACATCATCGACAACAGCTCCACCCGCCGCGGCGTACCGACCGTCCATCATTCCCTTGCCCAGCAGCACGCGGCATACCATGCCGGCCAGCTCGCCGAGCGCCTGGGCTCCTCCTGCGCGATCCTTATCGGCGACCTTGCCCTGACCTGGGCGGACGAACTCCTCCACACTGCGGGACTGACCGACGGCCAACTCGCTGCGGTGCTCCCGGTCATCCATGGCATGCGTACCGAGGTGATCTACGGCCAGTACCTGGACGTCACCACCACCGGGTGCCCTACCCCCGACGTGGAACGCGTCTTGACGATCATCCGCTACAAGACGGCGAAATACACCTGCGAGCGTCCCCTCCACATCGGTGCCGTCCTCGGGGGTGCCCCACCGCACCTGCTGCGGGAACTATCCGCCTATGCCATGCCGCTGGGCGAAGCTTTCCAGCTACGCGACGACCTCCTCGGCGTCTTCGGCGACCCTCAGGTGACCGGCAAGTCCCGCTTGGAGGACCTGCGCGAGGGCAAACACACCATGCTCCTCGCCCTCGCCCTGCGCGACGCCTCCCCTGCCCACGCCACCGTCCTACGCCGCCTGGTCGGCAACCCCCGCCTGACAGAGGCGGAAGCCGCCCAGATCCGCAACATCCTCACGGTGACCAGTGCCCGCACCCACATCGAGGACATGATCAGCGAACGGCGTGAACAAATCCTGCAGCTCCTCACTTGCCCCCACGTCATCCACCCCGAGGCCCGGAATGCCCTTCGGCAACTGGCCGACACCGCAACCAGGCGTACTTCATGAACACGCCCACCCACCCAAACGCGTGCTGACCTCGGGGCTTCTGCGCCGACGTCATCCGGGCAATCCAGGCGTAACGAAAGCCCTGGAAATCCATGCACTGCCCGTCTGCGTGCGCCACGAAAACGTCCACAACAAGCACGTCGACAAGTCGCTGGAGAACAAAGGTGCCATCTTCGGTTGTCCCCAAACTGGTTGAGCGGGTGCACGGTTTTCGCCGCACGGGCCGGCTTCCCGGCGAAGGTGAAGCGGATGCATTCGATGTACTGACCACGCGCCATGAGATCCGCGACTCGCCTCTGGCTGAACACGTCGAAGAGGCACGTCGCGCGCTCCACGCCGGTTCCGCGCAGAGGGCCGGAACCGGTACCTGGACCTACGATCCGGCCGCGACGCTGCGCATTCTGCGCGCTGATCCCGCGGCTCCGGATCCGCGCTACGAGGCGTGGTCGCGCGCGTGCGTGGAGATGGTGGACGGGGCGTGCGCGCTGCTGGCCGAGATCGCCGATGTGCGCAGCGGCAACCCCCGGTCGGTGCCGGGTGTACTTCAGGTCCCGATCACGGTGGCCGACGACCTTCCGGGAAGGATCTTCTCCGGTGCGCGGGCCGGCGCTAACGCGGGCAGGAGCACGAAGTCGAACGTTCACCCCTGCACTAGCGAGGCGTGGCGAGCGGTGGCAGAGGAGTACGGGCTTCGCGGCATCGCGTCCTACCCGGTCTTCGCCAGCGGCGCCTGGCTCGGGGGGCTTGCCACCGGGGAGTACGGCGACTGGCGCCAGGACTTTCTCACCACGCTCATCTATGGCTTCTACCTGGAGTACAACCTTGAAGAACTCGGCATCCGGGGAGCGTCCGGCGTCCTTCGGGACATGCACGCGTACTGGGATGTCCCCGACCTGCCGGTAGATCTTCAGGTGCGCCGGGCGCACATGGAGTGCAGCATGGTCTTCTTCGACGCCAAACGTCGGCAGGAATCCGCGCTCAGGGACGTGAAGACCGACGGCGAGAGCGCCTGGGTGTTCACCGACAGGGACCAATGGCGCGACTTCAAGGCCATGGACTCAGGAATCCTTGGCCACTACCTCTCCTTCGCACCTGGGGAGATGGGCCGCGACGACCTGATGCTCGCCGGGCTGGTCCATGACTGGGTCGATCTTGGCACCGACTTGCGCAACGGCGAATGCGGACAGAGCGTCCTGACCTTGACCCGGGGATCGATCGCCTCCCAGGACCTGCTGCGGGCGTACGAGCGCACGGTGTGGATGTTCAACAACTGGTTCGCAGACGACGGCGCCGTCCTGCCTGACCGCTACGCGACGTGCCTGTTCGTGATGGCGGTCTCTGTCTGGGCGATGACCAACCACCGGCATGACATATGGCGCTACTACGCCCTCGCCGCCGACTCGTCCAGCGAAGTCTACGGGCGGAATGTGTACCAGGCGTGCCGGTTCGCCACCTGCTACACCCCTGCACTGGAACCATGTGCGCCAGTGGAGCCCCGCACGATCACGGTGCCACGCAGAGAACTGGCCTACGACGTCATGGTGGCCGGAGAACGGCACACCGGCGCTGTGCTGCTTCATTCAGCGGTCTGCGAAGCCGTAGAAAAAAGTGCGCTGCCCATGGACCTTGTCACCTACGAATACGTCCTGCCCATGCTGCTACGTGAGAGGAAGATCACACCGGATGACTTCCTGAAGCACATGGACAGAGGATACTGCGAGCACTTCGCGAAATCGGTCGGGGCCGCCCATGCCGCCCGCTTCAGCCCAGACCATGGCAGGGGGCTGCTCGCGCTGGTCATGGAGCAGTGGTGGTGCGGCCTCTACTACGCCATCGGCGTCGGCAGCTTGATCGAAGCCCAGCCTGGCACCGTAGCCGGCGACCGCGACCACGCATGGTGACGCACAGGAAACCTGGATCCCTAGCCCCAGCTCACCAGCCAATTCAGCAGCCCGGAGTAGCTATGAAGGACTTGCATTCGATCCCCACCGCCCCCAAAGCACTGCCCCTGGTCGGGCACATCGTGCCCTTGCTTCGCAACCCCCTGACATTCATCACCTCACTACCCATCCACGGGAAGCTGGTACGTATCCGTCTGGGGCCCCTCTCCTTAATCGTGGTCTGTGACCCAGAGCTGACCCAGCAGGCTTTGGTCGAGGACCGCGTCTTCGATAAGGGCGGACCGCTCTATGATCGACTACGGGAAGTGGGAGGCATCGGCCTCGCCACCTGTCCGTACAGTGCGCACCGTCGGCTGCGACGGCTGGCTCAGCCCGCCTTCCACCCCACTCGATTCCCCGGCTACGCACAGACCATGACTGCCTGCATCGATGAGACGACCCGTTCCTGGCAGACTGGCCGAATCCTGGATGTGCCGACGGAGATGGCGACGATCACGTCCAAGGTCACGGCTGCCACGTTGTTCTCCGGCTCGCTGTCACCAGCCGAGCTCGGCCAGCTCCTCGATGACATGAGCACCGTCTTCGACGGCTGGTATCGGCGCATGCTCCTGATTCCCCCGCTGGATCGGCTCCCCACACCAGGTAACCGCTCCTACCAGCGCGCTCGCACCCGCCTGCGCCACACCTGCGACCGGATCATCGCCGAGCGGCGCGCCGACGGCACCGACTGCGGCGATCTACTCTCGGCCCTGGTGGCGGCCCACGACCCCGAAGACGGTGGCCGCGGCATGACTGACACGGAAATCAGCGACACCATCGTCACCTTCTTCCTGGGCGGGACGGAGACCACCGCTGCCCTTTTGGCCTGGTCGCTGGACCTGCTGGCCCGGCATCCTGAAATCGAGCAGCGGCTCCATACTGAGGTCGACACCGTGCTGCGCGGTGCCGCAGCCACTCACGCCGACCTGCCCTCCCTGGAACTGACCGGGCGCATCATCACCGAAACCCTCCGCCTGCGCTCACCGTCCTGGTTCTTCACCCGCACCGTCGCCACGGACACTCACCTGGGCAGCCACCTGCTGCCCGCCGGTACCAACGTCATCTGCAGCTCCTACCTCGTCCACCACCAGCCCGATCTCTACCACCACCCTGAAACCTTTGACCCCGACCGCTGGAACTCCCAACATCCCCAGCCACCCCGCCACGCCCTCATCCCCTTCGGCACCGGCGCCCGCAAGTGCATCGGCAACACCTTCGCCACGATCGAGGCCACCCTCGCCCTCGCGACGGTCGCTGCCCGCTGGCGCCTAGAACACTTGCCCGGCCACCAGACCCACCCCGCACTGGGCGCGGTATTGAGGCCCCAGAAACTACGTATGAAGGCAACGCCCCGTTGAGGGTCTGTCCAATCAACGGGTCTGGCCCGTAGTCGGTGGTGACGGTGGGTAGCCATCAGCAATCATGATCTTGTGATGGATGTCAACTCGCTTG
>NZ_JBVJVY010000131.1:0-5731 GCF_055603265.1 Streptomyces sp. NPDC037288 | reverse complement strand
GGCCACTCGCTACGACAAGACCCGCGAGTCCTATCAGGCTGCCGTCACCATCGCTTCAATCCTGCTCTGGATCTGAACCTTTGAAGACGATCTCTTGTCCTGGAGTGCAATCTCTATGCGTCTCGCTCCTTCAGAAGTGCATACCCGCCCGCCAGCACCGCGAGGACCCACAGAGCCATGATGCCGAGGCCCCCCCACGGTCCGTAGGGACTCTCGTCGTTGATCGGAGTGACCACCTGCATGATCTTGCTGCCGGCCTGGTCGGGGAGGAAGCGTCCGACCTTCTTCGTCGCGCCCACGTTCCCCAGGATGTTGGAGATCAGGAAGAAAAACGGCATCAGGATGCCGAGCGAGAGCATCGACGAACGCAGCATCGTGGCGACCCCCATCGAGAACACTGCGATGAGGGTCATGTAGAGGCCGCCGCCGATGACCGCCCGCAGGACGTGTGGGTCACCGATCGATGCCCTGTGTGAGCCGAGCATCGACTGCCCCGAGAAGAAAGCGAGAAAACTGGTCATGGTGCCGACGACGAGGGCGAGCCCAGTGGCGACGGCTATCTTGCTGAACAGGAGGATGCCGCGCTGCGGCACGGCTGCCAGCGAAGTACGGATCATCCCGGTGCTGTACTCGTTCGACACCACGAGAACGCCGAACACGGTCATCGCGAGCTCCCCCAGGCTCATCCCGGCGAAGCTGATGAAGGTCGGATCGAAAAAAAGCCTGTCCTTCTCGCCCAAGTTGTCGAACTCATGATTCGACAATGCCGAGATCAGCATGCCGAGGGCGATGGTGACCAGCACGGCGAGGGAGAGCGTCCACATGGTCGAGGCAACGGACCGGATTTTGGTCCACTCGGACCGCACGACCTGGATCACTGTCATGCTCAGCTCCTCGTCTCGCCGTGGTCCCACCGCTCCTGATCGGCGGGCGCTTCGACATGCGCGTGGTACTCGACCGACTCCGCGGTCAGCTGCATGAACGCCTCCTCCAGGGCCGCCTGCTGGACGCTCAGCTCATGCAGCACGATCCGGTGTTTGGCAGCCAGCTCGCCAATCCGCTCAGCCTTGCTGCCGTCAACCACCAACGCCCCATCGCCCGCCTCGACCACGGTGATCCCGGCCTCGTACAGCGTGTCGAGCAGCTGCTCCCGCTGTGGGGTGCGGATCCGAACAAACGACCGCGAGTTTTGCTGGATGAAGTCGGCCATGGAAGTGTCAGCGAGAAGCTGCCCCTGCCCGATGACGACGAGGTGTTCTGCGGTCAAGGCCATTTCGCTCATCAGGTGACTGGACACGAACACCGTCCGGCCCTGGGCGGCCAGCGACTTCATTAGGTTCCGGATCCAGTGGATGCCCTCGGGGTCCAAGCCGTTCACCGGCTCGTCGAACATCAGAATCCGTGGGTCGCCGAGCAGCGCGCCCGCAATGCCAAGCCGCTGCCCCATGCCGAGGGAGAACCTCTTGGCCTTCTTCTTCGCAACCGTTGTGAGGCCGACGGTGTCCAGGACCTCCTCCACCCGGCTCTTCGGGATGTCATTGCTCTGGGCTAGGCAGAGGAGGTGGTTGTAGGCGGTGCGCCCACCGTGCATCGCTTTGGCGTCCAGCAGGGCGCCGACGTACTTCAGAGGATCCTTGAGATGATCGTAGTGCTTGCCGTCAATGCGTACGTCCCCCGATGTGGGCCGGTCAAGCCCGAGCATCATCCGCATGGTCGTCGACTTGCCAGCACCGTTCGGACCGAGGAAGCCGGTGACCACACCTGGTCTGACAGTGAAGGTGAGGTTGTTGACCGCTACCTTCTCGCCGTATCGCTTGGTCAGGCATAAAAGCTCGATCATGTCACCACGCTAAGACTCGGGTACGGCCGCTGCCACCCGACGCCACATGCCAGCCGTTTGCGCAGGAAAACCCATCCTGCACGACTGGGACGGGCCGGCGATCGGGGCCCTCCTCGTCACGTGCTTCGACGACGCCCTACTGCCCGTCAACCAGGCGGTCATGGGCGACGTCGTATTGCCGGTCCGTCCGGCTGCCGGCTGCCGGCTGCCGGCCTGTGAAGGAACTCGCCGGACTTCGCCGGATTCAGGCGTTCACCTGTCCCGCCTGGCCTCAGGAAGATCCGCTCGCCGGTCCACGTTTCGGCATCGAGTGCACCCCTAACCCTGCCCGTGCGGGCGACCAATTTCCCTGTGAATGCCGAGAGCGAGAACGTCCTGCGGAGAGCCCGCGAGGGCCGTGCTGAAGGATGCTTGAGGCCGGGCTGGGATGGCTGATGATCGACCATCGCTCAACCCCTGGGTTAACTGGGCGGTAACTTCATGGCGATGGGAGATCAACTTTGCGATCGATCCCCTCTTTTTGAAGATCCCCGGAAGGTGAGGAACCATCCTTGGCACGCCAACGACTGCGCCGCTTAAGCCGTTTGACGCACTGCGCCACCGTGCTCACAGCCGTCTTCGCCGCGCTCCCCGCCACCCCCGCGCATGCCGCGTCCATAGCCCCGCACCTGGACGCCGTTGAGCAGTCCCTACGTACCGACTCGCCAGGAACGGAAGGCCGGATGTGGCAGCGCACCAGTGGTAACGCCCTGGATGCGCCGGCCGACGATCCGAGCGGCTGGTTGTTGCAAACCCCTGGCTGTTGGGGTGACCCCGGCTGCACCGACCGCCCGGGTACCGGTCGAATTCTGGCCAAGATGACCGAGAACATCTCCAAGGCGCACGCTACCGCCGACATCTCCTCGCTCGCTCCGCTACCCAACGGCGCCTTTGAGGACGCGATTGTCGCTGGGCTCAAGGCATCCGTGGCGGCTGGCCACACGTTACGGGTACGCATCCTTGTAGGCGCCGCCCCCATTTACCACGTCAATGTGCGACCAGCGGATTACCGGGACGAACTGCTGGGCAAGCTCGGCGACGCAGCCAAGGGCATCACGCTCAACGTTGCGTCCATGACCACGTCCAGGACCGCGTTCTCCTGGAACCACTCCAAGCTCTTGGTGGTTGACGGACAGAGCGTGATCGCCGGCGGCATCAACGGCTGGAAGGACGACTACATCGACACCTCTCACCCGGTGGCGGACGCCGACCTCGCGCTTACCGGACCGGCCGCGCGCACGGCGGTCAACTACCTGAATGTACTTTGGAATTGGACGTGCCAAAACGCGGGCAACCCCGCGAAGGTCTGGCTCGCCACCTCCAACGGTGCCGCCTGTATGCCCACGATGGACGAGGACGCGGCCGTCGCTGACTTGGCCACTGAGAAATCCGGCGACATCCCCGTCATCGCCGTAGGCGGACTCGGTGTCGGCATCCAGGACTCAGACCCGGCATCGTCGGGCCGACCCACTCCGTCCGCTATGCCCGACAGCACGTGCCGCATTGGCGTGCACGACCGCACCAACAGGGACCGCGGCTACGACAGCGCCAACCCCGAAGAGAGTGCCCTGCGCTCGCTGATCGGCAGCGCCCGCGAACACATTGACATCTCCCAGCAGGATCTCAACGCCACCTGTCCACCACTGCCTCGCTACGACACCCGTCTTTATGGCATCCTGGCGGCCAAGCTCGCGGCCGGGGTCAAGGTCCGCATCGTGGTCAGTGATCCAGCCAACCGCGGGCTGATCGGCAGTGGGGGCTACTCGCAGATCAAGTCGCTGTCCGAGATCAGTGACATCCTCCGTGACCGGCTCATCCGGATCACTGGTGATCGGATCTCCGCGACCAGTGCCATGTGCGCCAATCTGCAACTCGCCTCGTTCCGCAGCGCCGCGTCGGCAAAGTGGCAGGACGGTCACCCATACGCTCTCCACCACAAGATCGTCTCGGTCGACGACTCCGCGTTCTACCTCGGTTCGAAGAATCTGTACCCGGCCTGGCTACAGGACTTCGGCTACATCGTGGAAAGCCCGGCCGCCGCACGGCAGCTGAAGGCGACGCTGCTGGATCCGGAATGGACCTATTCGCGGCAGACCGCCACAGTCGACTACACGCGCGGCGTCTGCCCGCGATAGGCCGGGCTCGGTCTCACGGCGTCCATCGGTTTCGCGGCCGGCGGCGGCGACGGCTGCGTTGCGGACGGGTCGAGTCCAAGATCAGCTACGTCGTCGATCCCGCGCAAGTGTGGATCATCACCAGCCGAATTCGCACGCCACCGTGTCTGAGCGAGGTCGCGCTGGTGTCGCCTCGATATCGCTGAACTCACCTGCACGAGTTGCTCCGCGACCGCAGGGCAGACGTCCGGCCGCTATCCCCTGCCCGGACCTGACCAGCCGGTTGCCGGGCCACCGAGGTTCTCCGTTGGGCTCCGGCCCTGAGGTGGCGTATCCACGGACCTGCCAGCTACCGGAAGAAAACCGTCATGGTGGGGCGCGTTTTCTCTCTCAGAGGTAGGCCCGGGGAACACGCCGCTCCCGGGTTGAGCGTTGGGCCTGTCGTCTCCTTCCTTGCGGGTGACGGGCCCAACGCGTAGCCATGGTGGCCAGTGCGGTTGCTGGTCCACCTTCCCTGTTCCTACCCAGAGGGCCAGGTCTCGTGGCTCTCAGGCTCATTGCAGGTTCCGTACAGCTGGTCCCGCTGCGACGGCTACCGCGCACCGTCGTAGATGGGTCTCCATGAAGGCCGCCCTGCATATCGTCCGGTTCGGGAGCAATCACCACACCGTGGTGCCCCAGCTCAGTCCAGAAGGCACGAGGCTGCTGTCGTGGCGGCTGGCCCACGACGAAACCGAGCTGCTGAAGCTCATCGGTGACGCCATGGCGCTGGCTGGGCGAGACCGTCACCCTGGGCCATCGACCTGTACGCAGGCAGAGCCGCGCTGCTGATCGCCCTGCTGGTCAACCACGACCGACGACTACGCTGCGTCCCCGGCCGCACCGTTCACCAGGCCTCCGGCTCCTACCGCGGGGCTACCAGACTTCCGCTGCCCCTGCGCCGGACCGGCTAAGAACCGCCTGGCCACCTGGCTGAAGAACCGCAAGGTCCGTGACTCCGTCGTGGTCGCAGCCACCACCATCCAGGCCGCCGAACCCCAACACACCGCTTTCCCAAAGAGAAGCTGGCTGCCGCCGTGGTTGCCAAGCTGGCGAGGGAGGTGATGACCCTCGATGAGGAGATCGCCGAGACCCGGCAATCTCCTCACGGGCCGGTTTCGCGAGCACCGCCATGCCGAAGCGATTATCAGCCTTACCCGTATGGGAGCCCTCCTTGGCACCGAATTCATCGCTCTCACCGGCAGTGACATGACCGCCCTCTCAACCCCCGACCGCCTCGTCCGAGTCCGCGGGCCTGGCCCCAGTGCCCGCGGACTCGGACGCATCAGCCCCCCGGCGCTACAGCCCGCCGCCTGCTGCGGAATCTTCTACCTCTCCGCCCAGGTCGCCGCCCGAGGCCGCCCGGTCCAAGGCGTTCTACGACCGCAAGAGAGCCGAAGGCGAAGGCTGCACGCAGGCGATCCTCGCCCTCGCCAGGAAGCCCCTGAACGTGTTGTGGGCCCTCATATGTGACGGACGGACCTTCGAGGCGATCCCTCCCGCACCCAAGCCGTAGCGGCATGGCACACTCACCGAACGTCACCCAATCCGCTTGACAATTTCATGGGGGATCTCTCCGTCTCACGATCAGTGACAGCCGTCACTGAACCTCTTTCATCCTGTGCTGGAGGGTGAAATGGGCTGGTCAGCGGGGGTGGTGACGAGGCAGGGCCCCTCGTCGTTGGCGTGGTGATTCCAC
>NZ_JBVJVY010000130.1:0-5814 GCF_055603265.1 Streptomyces sp. NPDC037288 | reverse complement strand
GCGAGCACGCTGCTCCACCCGCCGCATCGGCACAGCAGTTCAAGCCGTCCACACCCTGATGACCTGCACATATTCAGGATGAAAACGGTTCAGTGGCGGTGAAATCGCGGCCGATCAGATCCGGGGCCTTCGCCGAGGCCGGGTCCGCAGTCGTGGTGCGGTGCCTGCGACGCAGTCGCACTCCAGCCAGGCCGATGCTCCGCATCACCCGTGCGATCCGCTTGTGGTTGACGCGTTCGCCCGTCCCGCGGAGTTCGGCGGTGATCCTTGGGACTCCGTAGGTGCCGTCCGATTTGCAGTGCACGGCCCGTATCCGGGTGGCGAGGCGGGCGTCGGCCGCCTGGCGGGCTGCCCGGTTTTCTGCGGTGCGGCGCCAGTGGTAGAAGCTGGAGCGGGCAATGCCCAGGATGGTGCACAGCCGCTTGACGCCGTAGCGCGCTGGTGGTCGGCGACGAACCGGAAGCGGTTCAGCAGCGTGTCTCCCTGGCGAAATACTTGGCCGCCTTGTGCAGGATTTCGCGTTCTTCCTCCAGTTCACGAACGTTCTTGCGCAGAGCGGTGTTCTCCGCCTCCAGCGGCGTGGGCGGCTCGGCGAGTGTCTCTGCCCGGTGTTCCCGCGGTCGGCTCGCGCCGGCTGCCCGGACCCAGTTGCGCAGGGTCTCGGGATTGCTTCCCAGATCGGCAGCGACCTGTCGGATCGTCGCCTCGGACCGCGACTGATACAGCGCGACCGCGTCCGCCTTGAACTGCGGCGGATAGCTCTCCATGACCACGAGATATCCGATCTCAGATCCTCAGGATCCAGTGTCTCGTGTGTTCAAGATCAGGGTCAAGGCTCAACCTCAACACCCACCTGGCCGCCTGGGTGAAGCAGCACGAGGCCGAGCACGACTGGCTCACCACCGTCCTCTCCCGCCCTATGCGCCCGACCTGAACCCCGTCGAGGCCGTCTGGTCACTCGTGCGCAGAGCGATGGCCAACACCGCCTTCGACAGACCCGACGACCTCGACCGGGCACTCCACCGAGAGTTACGCAAGATCCAGCTCCGGCCCCATCTGATCGACGGCTGCCTCACCGCCACCGGCCTGCCCCTCATAACATCGACTTCACCGTGAAAACCTCAGAATGTGCACGAGCTCGTTAGACTAGCGTTTGCGTTATGCGCCCGTAGCTCAGTTGGCAGAGCAGGGGACTTTTAATCCTCGGGTCGTCGGTTCGAGCCCGACCGGGCGTACCAATCCATGCTCGGAGCGGGCGTCCTGGCGTAAGAGAAGCCTCATCCGAACCCGAAGTGGTGCGCCAGGGCTGCTATGGCCTTGTTGCCACGGCGTCCTGAGGGGCTGACGGCCTGTGATGTGTACCGACCTGCACCGCCCCGCCCCTATCACCGCGCCCGCGACGCGTCCAGATGCCTCTACGGGCGCCTGCGCAATCGGTAACGACGAAGCTTCGGTGCCAGGTAGCCTCGCCGGTGAGTACCTGGTCAGGATTTGTCTCTAACTTGACTCTATCGGGGATCTTGAGGATGCCCGGCGAGGCAGCGTGATCAACGGGCATGCTCGGCTCTGTTCAAGGACCGGTGCAGTTGTCGAGGTGCCCGTTGTCGCTCCACGCCCGTTGTGGTGAGCAAGTCCCTTCTGTGACCATGCAGATGGCGCGAGCGAGCAACCCGGGCGGTACCACGGCGATGTGGGTGAGAGACCACCTGGGCGGGCTGTGGCGTGACGAGGACTTCGCCGACTGGTACCCGCGCAATGGGCGTCCGGGGCTGTCGCCCGCCCGGCTGGCCATGGTCTGTGTGCTGCAGTTCCTGCTCGGTCTGTCGGACGGCAGGCGGCCGAGGCGGTTCGCTGCCGCAGCGATTTCAAGTACGCGCTGGCCATGGAACTGGACGATCCCGGCTTCCACCACAGCGTGCTGGCCGGCTTCCGCGATCGTCTCACCGAGGGCGGCCGAGCCGACCGACTCCTCGACCTCGCGCTCACGCGCCTGAAGGAGGCCGGTCTCGTCCACGAGCGCACCAACTCAGCGCACCGACTCCACTCACGTCCTGACCGCGGTGCGCGACCTGACCCGGCTGGAACTGGTCACCGAGGCCGTCCGCGCCGCGCTGGAAGAGCTGGCCGGCACAGCTGCGCACCTGCTGGCCGGCCTGGTGGACGAGGAGTGGGGGCGCCGCTACGGCCGTCCGGTCCGTCTGGGCAAGAACCCCACCCGTCCCAAGACCAGGATCCTTGCCACAGGCGGCGGCGCCGTCCGGCTGCTGGAGCGCGTCGGGAGGCATGGGGCGGATCGCCTGTCCGGTCCCCGGGTCCAGGCTCTTCGGCAGATCATGGTGCAGAACTACTACCGCGACGGGGTCGGCCGCCTGCGCTGGCGCACCGCCGGGGACGGCGGCCTGCCGCCCTCGGCGGTCGCCGTCGTCTCGCCCTACGACCCGACGGCCCGCTACGCGCGCCGCGGGCATGTCACCCGTTGGAAAGGGTTCGTCGCACATCTCACCGAGACCTGTGACCCTGACGGCGTCAATGTGATCCCAGATGTGGCCACCGCCGACGCCACCAGCTACGACGCGAAGGCTCTGCCCGGCATCCATACCCGGCTCAAGCGCCGCGGGCTGCTGCCCGCCGAGCATCTGGTCGACGGTGGCTACACCTCCCTGATCCATCTGGAACAGGCAGCCCGCAACCACCAGGTCACGGTCACCGGGTCACTGCCGGTCCACTCCACCCGCCAGCACCGCAAGAACGACGACTTCCACATCGACTTCGACCGCCGGCAAGTCACCTGCCCGCAGGGGGAGACCAGCGCGGGATGGCGCGGCCCCTATCCGACCTCCTCACCCACCGCGGCACCTTTGATCGTGGCACGGTTCACCAAGAGCCAGTGCCGTCCCTGCCCGGTCCGCACCCGCTGCACGACCACCGCCGACACCGCCCGAACTGTGGGCTTCCCCCCGCGAGAACTCCGTGACCTGCAACTCCGAGTTCGCGCCGAGCAACAGACCCGAATGGCAGGCCCGCTATGCGGTCCGCTCCGGAGTGGAAGGCACCATCAACGAGCTCGCTCACGGACACGGCATGCGCCGCTGCCGCTACCGGGGACAGCAGAAAGCCCACCCACAGCACGTGCTCAGCCATCGCCGCAAACATCGAGCGCCTCAGCCGACGGCCGCCGACCGGAGAAACACCTTCGTCCCGGCCGCCGACCGCCTTCCAGAACTTTCCGGACCAGCACGGGATCCCCCGGCCGAGGTCTTGGCGGTCCGCCAGAGACCGAGTGGACGACACCAAGATCCCCGACAGAGTCAAGCTAAGGGTTGTCCGTAATGTGCTGATCACGGGTGGGGTGATCTTGTTGTGGCTGGTGTGATCATGGGGTCGGAGCCTTCCTGGACAGGCCCGTTCTCCGGGCTGAGTGCGCGTAACTTCGGCAGTCTGATCACGGTGCTGCGGCGTGAGGGTGTGGGTCCGGTGTGCAAGGGGCGGCGGTGGAGCCTGCCGCTGGAGGACCGGGTGCTGCTGGTCGCCGCGTAGTGGCGCACGAACCTCACTCTGCGGCAGCCGGCACCGCTGTCCGGGGTGTCGGAGCCGGCCGCCGACCGCATCATCGATCACCTGGTCCGTCGCTCGCGCTCCAGCAGCGCAAGCGGTTCCGCAAGGACACCGTCCTGATCGTGGACGGCACCCTGGTCCCTGCCCGCGACAACACCATCGCCGAGCAGTCGAAGGATTACCGCTGCTCCACCCGCCATCAGGCCGTCATCGACGCCGGCACCTGGCTTGTCGTCGCCGTCGGCCAGCCGGTCGCCGGCAACCGCAACGACTGCAGGGCGTGGGAGCTGCCCGGCGCCCAACACGCCGCCGACAACACCACCGTGATCGCCGACGGCGGCTACCGGGGCACCGGCCTGGTCATCCCGCACCGGCGCGAGCGCGGCCAGAGCGAGCTCCCGGCCTGGGAAAGAGGAACACAACACCTCCCACCGCAAGGTCCGCGCCCGCGTCGAGCACGTCTTCGCCCGCATGAAGGGACGGAAGATCCTTCGCGACTGCCGCCTGAGAGGCGACGGCGTCCACTACGCCATGCTCGCATCGCCCGCCTGCACAACCTCGTCCTTGCCGGGTAACACAGAACCCAGCAGGTCACCCACCACACCAAAGATCATTCACAGGACACCATTTCGCCAAGCAAATGTGGCGGAGGGTTCCAGTTTCACCCGCTGAGTCGATCTGGTCATCATATTGAGCGGGGTATGACAGACATTCACGTGCGCCCATATTTCCAAGACGGGTAATATGTTCACAATTCGATTAGAGGGTAATATGACAACTAGCGTCTCGCGTAGACTGCCGACTGTCGCGCTCATGGTCGGTGCCGCGGCGGGAGAGGTGCTCGGACTGCTGGGAGTCCCGCAGGGCGCGGCAGCCGAGCCGGGCCCGGGCGTCTCCATTGCCAAGGTCGCCCCTGCCTCCGTACGCAGCATGCCCAAGGCCCAGGCTTTTGACGGAAATAAACTTCTTCCGTCGGTCGAGGAGGTTACGAAGCTTTGCCGCCAAGGAAATCGATGCACGTTCACGCCCGAAGGGGAGTCGGAGTACCGGAACGGTGTTATTTCGGTGGGGAACTCGTTCCTGAACTGCTCCGACCATGACGTTTCCATTTCGCGGAACATTACTCTTCATCCGGCAGTCACGGACAACATTGGAGGGCAAATCCTCGGCACCTCAACCACGACGGGAGGGATTGGTAGCACCTCGCAGGTCGGTCTTTCTGGCGATGCCGAGACAGACGAAACCATCAAAGGGACGACGCAGACCTGGGCTCCTAACATCAGTTCCGCGACCCAATCATCTACCAATGAGGGCGACACGTTGGGCAAGCTCAGTGGTACCATTTCCGGGTCGAGTGCGGGCAACCAGACAACTCAGCAATCATTCAGCATGCAGGGCGGACGCAACTACGGTAGGACGTGGCAAACCACTATCGATAGCGGTTTCACGGCCAATGTAATCGCTCCTGCAGGTGACGTACTCACCTTGGGTTTCATGGACGTAGGAAAGCGGGTGCGCGGCACCTTGAATGTCGCCGGCACTAGCAAGTATGTCAAAAACGTTGTTGTCGACGAGCCATCGATCATGGAATCAAGTTCCTTCGTGGTGCAAACCTACACTGCTCCAAGGGGTGCCTGCCTCAACACCCGTCCCACCACATAAACGTGAAATGGCGTAGCCTCTTCGCGGCTTTCATGTGAAATCCCCGATCCCCTTAGATTCTGAGCGGGCGCAGCGCATGCGGAGTGGGGGGATGAGCACGAGAAGAGGCGAAACTCCTGTGCATGGGTCGGCGACAAAGATCAGCCTGTCCGTCAGGGGGCTTCGCGGATTTGTCTTTTCGTCGAAACTGGATGTGTCCGATCAGCCAGGCCTGCGATGCTTGGTCATGAGACGGCAGCGCTGCTGATCCTGACCCACCCGCAATGCGGACACACCGTGAGCCTCTTTCGTGTGGAGAGCATGAGGGTGAGGGTGGATGCGGCGACTGACGTGCGTCTGTTCGGGATGATCCGAGCGTGCGGGAAGGTCTGGCACTGAGCTCTTTCAGCGTGGCCACTGATCGGGTGACGGGTCGACGTCCCGCAACGCACGAGGCTCCTGTGCCGTTGAGAGAGGTGTTCGACGTCTCAACTCATCAGCGCAGGAGCCTCTCGTTGGTTCCCTATCCTGCCTCACTCGACCTGCCTCACGCCCTGGTCGAGTGGGTAACCATGCTCATCGTCACCCGTGAGGGTGACCGCCGCTGCAAGCTCCCGC